>CBFCZO010000013.1:0-53913 GCA_965602675.1 uncultured bacterium
TGATCGTGATGGACGAGCCGACGAACCACATGGACCTGCCCTCGATCGAGGTGCTGGAGGAGGCGCTCGACGAGGTCGAGTGCGCGCTGCTGCTCGTCAGCCACGACCGCGTGTTCCTCAGGCGCCTTGCGCGGAGATTCTGGCGAATCGATGGCAGCGGCTCAAGGGAGCACACACGTCTGGCAATCGAATTGCTGTAAGTAGACAGGGCAACTTGGTCTACCTGGGAACTGAGGGGAGCAAGTAATCCGATAGCCTTTATTCTGTTAGAATAATGCGTGTGCTCACAAGTAATCAGGCTGCGGTAATTAGCGGGGCGACTACCGAGCTGTGATTCAGGCTGTGGTGGCGGTTGAATTAAGCAGAAGCGCGCCATCGTTTAACCAGAGGGTAAATATGAGTGCTGAGGACAGGCTGCCTTTTCACGCCCGTGGCGAGCGGGAGAGCCTGATAATCAAGGGCGATGTGCAGATTGATCCGCAAGCGATTTTATGGACGGAAATCGAAACGTCGAGCTTCGTCACCCATCCCGGCGGACGGATAGTGATCGGCAGAGGGACTTTTATCAACAATGGCGCCTGGTTTCGGGCCAAGGGATCGATCACGGTTGGCGTCGGCTGCAATATCGGCCCCCGGGTGATGGTGATGGACAATGACGCGCACGAGATCGGCGGCATTCACCGCCCGGGAGGGAAGTCCTCCCCGGTGGTCCTTGAGGATTATTGCTGGATCGGCGCGGGGGCGATAGTGCTGAAAGGCGTGACTGTTGGCAAGCATGCGATCGTCGGAGCAGGGGCGGTTGTAACCAAGAGCGTGCCTCCGCGGATGATAGCGGCAGGCAACCCGGCCAGGGTCATCGGGGAGGTTCCGTGCGAGTAGCGCTGATCAATCCGAAGGGATATTTGGATTCCAACCGCTGGATGCCCTTGGGGCTGCTGAGGCTGGCGACTGTGCTGAGCTCGAATCATGACGTGAAGCTTCTCGACGAAGAGGTTTTCAACGTCGAGGCCGACGAGATCGACGACACCGACGTGGTCTGCGTCTCTGGTATGTCGCATCAGCAAGAGGGGATGCGGAAGTGGGCGCGTTTAGCCCGCGAGAAAGAGAAGCAGTTGATCGTCGGCGGCATCCACACAACGTTGACTGACGAAAGCTTCGCGGGAGCGGCGATAGTGAAAGGGCCTGGCGACGAGATTTTACCCCAACTGTTGGATTCACTGCCGGTCGAGGGCGTTTTCGAGGCGAGGTGGCCCGCTGACCTGGATTCAATACCCTTTCCCGATCGCAAGAAATTCGGCTGGGAGAGGTACGGCGAAAGATTTCAGAACAGAACGGCTATCCGGGTGTTGGGCGCGGTCGGCTGTCCCTTTGCCTGCAAATTCTGTTACAACCCCAGTCTGTCGGGAGGAAAGCTGATTCTCAGGGAGCCGGAGGCGATTGCCGCCGAGATCGAGAGCAGCCGCAGGGATCTGGGTTTCGAGGTTGTCGTGTTCGCGATGAGCGTCTTCTCCGTGAAGAGATCCTGGGCGGAGCGGATGTGCGGCCTGTTGAAAGATCTGGGCGTGGACTGGGTGGGGACAACCCGTGTCGACCTGGTGGACAGGGAGTTGCTCGAGCTTTTCAAAAGCAGCGGCTGCATCCACTTGGGTTTCGGCGTGGAATCGGGCAGTGACGAGATTCTAAGGATAATGCAAAAGGGCACGACCAAGGCCCAGGCCAGGCAGGCGTTCTTTTGGGCGAGGGAGGTGGGCCTGCCGACTCTTGCGATGTTCATGACCCACGTGCCGGGGGAGACGCTCGAGACCCTGCGCGAGACCCTCGAATTCGCCAAGGAATTGGCGCCACCGCTTGGTAGCACTTTCCAGAGGTTCAGCCCGCTGCCGGGCAGCGAGTTTTACGACGAACTGGATAAGTGGGGCAAGGTGATCGAGAGGCGCGGAGACAGGGGAGAATTCGGCCCAATCGGCTTCATCCCCAACGCCTTCATCGGCATCGAAAAATAAGAAGGTTGTTTACTTTCCCTTTGGCCGGCTGTTCACCTCCCAGGTGAAGCTCTTCTTGTGTATTGCGTTTTCGTCGGCCCGTTCCCAATTGGCTTCGCCGCCGAAGTAGTATTTAGTGAAGCGGAAGGTGACGCGGAAATCGGGGTGGTTGGTCAGCCTTTCGGAAGCTCGCATCAATTCCGCGATATTCTTCATGTCGGGGATCTTTTTCTTGCCTTCGGTTTTGATAACGGACTTCTCGGCGGCTTCTTTTACTGCTGCTGAGTACACATCGCCGTCGTAACTGTTCACCGGCTCAATGACGATGTCATCAGGCGGACCGATGCCGGGATCTCCGGTCCACTCCAAATCCAGCATCACCATGGGCAAGAACACGGCAGTAACTTCGCCGCTGTTGTCGTAGTTGAATATCAACAGGGGATTATGAAGCCTCAGCTTCGCGGAAGCCAGCGTGCACTTTTTTTCCGGCTCGTCTTTCATCTTGTAGGTCTCAATTCCTTTAAAATAGGCAATTTTAACCGACTCAACCTGGTAATAGCGAAAGGAAATATGCCGGTACATCACCACCACCTTCACCTCCACATCGGTGGTGCCCCGCTGGTAGCCGTCGTCATAGTGGGAGTAGTCGTGATAGGTAATCCTGGCCACGTCGAAGTGCCTGATGGTGATTTCGACCTCGCCGATCTTTTCAGTGTTTGGCATGTCTTGGTAATCCGGATCTTTTCCCATCTCTTCCGGTGGGACAGTAATGATGCTGCTGATATTTATAATGTCCTTTTCGATATTCGCTGCCGTTGGTGCCTTATAGACTATGTCCACTGTGCCCAGGCCGACGGCAAACTCCTTTCCGGTGAGGCTATGGGACGTGCCCGGATTGCCACCATTGAGGATTTTTCCGTCTTTCGCCTGCACCAGAATCATGAACTCCGGTTTCGGTTGATTCCCGGCCACGTCCTTGAAGTTGGTCAGCCTGATAGTGAGCGTCTCGCCAGGCAGGAGCTCCTTTTTTGTCGGATCGATCTTGACGCTGTCGGGCCAGACGCCGTCGCCCTCCTGAGCGGTGACCTGTGCGGGAAGTAGAAACATTCCAAGGGCACAAACAAGAAATCCCAAGCGTTTGTACATGGCCGCCTCCTGATAACACGCATGTTCGGCGCAGACTTGCCGGAATTTAGTTTGAATAAATTATAACACAGTGGTTGCGCGGTGCGAATGAGGACGCAGCATCGTACACAACAAGGCACCCGATATGGGTGCCGTTGCAATAAGTTCTCTGGTTCTTTAGCTGATCAAATCACCAGGCGATGCCGTAGTCCTCGCCGTGGTTGCTCGAGCCGCCCCAGAAGGTGCCGTGCTCCCAGTCGAAAAAGATCGCGTTGATCGGGCCTGAGTTGTGGCTGGTGAAGCGGAGTCCATAGCCCTTCTCACGCAGAGCAGCGCGGACCCATGACGGGATGCCGTCCTGCAGCATCAGGCGCCCGGGGAAGCACTCGTGGGTGCCGAAGGAGTCGCGCATCTGGTAGCTTGTGATGTTGGCCGCCTCGCAGGCTTGCTGCACGTTCATACCAAACTCGACGACGTTAAGGAAGAATTGCAACAGGTTCTGATCCTGCGTGTCGCCGCCCTGCACCGCGAACGATAGATACGGCTTTCCGTCCTTGATCGCCATGCCGGGAGTTAGCGTGGCGCGCGGGCGCTTGCCCGGCTCGACCACATTGTAAGGATTCTGGTCGGCGTGAAGCACGAAGCTCTGCATGCGCTGGCTCATGCCGATACCGGTGCGCCCGGCGATGCAGGCCGGAACCCAGCCGCCGCTGGGCGTCACGGAGACGATCCAGCCGTCCTCATCGGCTGCCTGGATTGAGGTGGTGCCGGCGTAGAAGCTCTCCTCGTACGGCGGGCCGTAGTAGTTGAGCGCGGTTTCTTCCTGCGGATCGCTGTGCCACTTCTGTATCAACTCGAGGTACGGATTCTCGCCGCCCTGGAAGGGGTAAGGATCGCCCGGCTGGGCGTCGGGATTGTTCTTTTCCCAGTCGATCAGCGTGATCCGCCCTTTGGCATATTCCTTCGACAGCAAGCCCTTGATCGGCTCCTCGGGAGGGAAATAGGGATCGCCGTAATAGAAGTCGCGGTCGGCGTAGGCAAGGTTCATAACCTGATAGAGGGTGTGGATGTAGCGCGTGCTGTTGTAGCCCATCGCCTTGAGGTCGAAGTTTTCGAGCATGTTGAGCGCCTGCAGCATCACCGGCCCCTGCACCCAGCAGGTTAGCTTGTAGACCTCGATTCCCTTGTAGGTGGTTTTCACCGGCTCTTCGAGATAGACCTGCCAGTTGGCGAGATCCTCCAGCGTGATCAAGCCGCCCTGCTCCTGGCAGCCGCGCACGAACTCCTCGGCGATGTCACCCTTGTAGAAGCGGTCGTAGGCGGCGTAGATCGCCTCCTTGCGGCTCTTGCCCGCGGCAAGCGCCTGCTGCTCGGCCTCGACCAGCTTCTTCAGCGTATCCAACAGGTCGAGCTGGCGGAAAATCTCTCCGGCGTAGGGCGCCTCGCGCTCTTCGCCAAGGTGTGGTAGGAACACCGCTTTCGAGTAGGGCCATTCTTTGATCCGCTGCTTCTGGCGCTCGATGCCGTTTGCCGCCTGGGCTTCGATCGGATAGCCCTCGGCCATTTGCATCGCCGGCTCCAACACGTCCTTGAGGCTGAGCGTGCCGAACTCGGCGAGCATCGTCATCAGCCCGCCCGGAGTCCCCGGCGTGACTGCGGCGAGCGGGCCGTATGCAGGCGGGAAGTCCATTCCCTTCTCTGTGAAGAACTCGGCTGTGGCTCCGGTGGGCGCTACGCCCAGGGCGTTGATGCCGATCACCTTGCCCGTATTTGGATTGTAGATCAGCGCCTGCGTCTCGCCGCCCCAACTGAGTACATCCCACATTGTGCAGGTGGCCGCCAGCATTGCGCAGGTGGCATCGACCGCGTTGCCCCCCTTCTGGAATATCATCGCCCCGGCAGTCGCCCCCAGAGGCTTGCCGGTTATGGCGACCCAGTGACGCCCGTGCAGCACGGGCTTCTCAGTTCTTTGCGCATCCGCATCCGCCGGAAGCGCCAGGATAATCGCAAGCGCGGCAACACAACTGGATACCATCAAGAAACCTATTTTTAATCGCATATCTCCTCCTAAGGCTGAGGTACGATTCTATCCAACGGGAGCCATGCTTCCAAGGACTATTGCTTGAGAAAGGTAATGACAGTGGTTCGTCGCGGTGGGCGGCTTTATTTGAGGGTGAAATAGAAAGTGGCACCCAGACCTGCGAGACCATGGGAAGGCCGTGGTCGTGGAATGGAGATTATTCGTTTCTGTTTCAGACGGCGTCTTCGAAATATCGCTCCGCCCAGCTCGAGATGACCCCGGCTACGAATGCCGAGTCGGCCTTGTCGGATAGCAGGTGATCGGCTTTGTCCAGTGAGACGAAGGATTTCGGGTGAGCTGCTGCTTTGAAGATTCTCGCGGCGTGTTCAATGTTTACCGTTTTGTCGGCGGGAGAATGGAAGATCATCAGCGGCATACCCAGTTTCTTGATTGCCTGCTCCATGCGCGTCCGCTCCAGATCCTCGAAGAATTCCTTTTTCAGATGGAAACTCCTTCCGGCGATTTTCACCTTGGCCATGCCGTCGGCGTCAATGTCATCCGCTCTTGAAGCAAGTATCTTACTGAGATGTGTAAGTTCCGAGGGGGTTGCGATGGTCGACACCGCACGGGCGGAATCAACGTGGCCTGCCGCGTGCAGCGCAGCGGCGCCGCCCAGCGAATGGCCGATGAGGATCTTGGGAGCCTCGTAACTTGCCTGGAGAAAGCCTGCTGCGCTGATCAGGTCGTTGACGTTTGAGGAGAAGCTCGTTTCCGCAAACTCGCCTTCGCTATCGCCGAGTCCCGTGAAATCAAAGGTCAGAGTGCCAATGCCGTTTTCCGCCAGTGATTTACTGATACTGCGTGGCGCGTGGTAGTTCTTGCTGCAGGTGAAACAATGGGCAAAAAGTGCGAATGCACGAGGCGCGCCCTCATCCGGTAATTCGAGCAGGCCGGAGAAAACTTCGCCCGATTCATTCTCGAAACCGATTCTTTCCACGGCCATTGGATGTCCCCCGAGAACATTGTGACTGAATCGTATCAGGCTGACTCAGGATTACAACTCGCACGGCGCTTCGCGCCCGCCGGAATCGCTGCTGCTTGAGAACGGTATTAAAAAGTATTACGATGTTTGCAGGAACGCCCGACAAAGGTGAAGGACATGGCCCAAGGAAAAAAGCAGGAGATGATTACGTTCAAGGTCAACGAGAAACTCGCAGCGGAAATGCGCGGAGTTCATAACCGCTCGGAATTCATCCGCAACGCTATCATGGCAGCTCTGGATAATATCTGCCCTGTGTGCAGCGGGACGGGGATCCTCACGCCCGACCAGAAACAGCATTGGGAGAATTTCTCGCAGAACCATTCGCTCAAAGAGTGCGGTAATTGCCATGCCGTCCACCTCGTGTGCGATGCCGGAGGGCGGGAGGGGCATCAATGGTAACCGGTTCCCGCTACGCCGGGCTTCCGCGTGGCTTATCATTACTTTTGCTGCTACTAAGCACCCTTTTTCTAAATTCCGCAGGTTGCGTTGCGCCTGAATCGGGATTAAAGGAGCAGTCGGATAGCTTTATCGTGTTTGTCAGTATCCCGCCGCAGGCGTTCGTTGTGGAAAGGATCGGGGGGGGCTTGGTCGATGTCAGGGTGTTGGTGATGCCGGGGCAGGAGCCGCATACTTTTGAGCCTTTGCCCAAGCAGATGACGGAACTTGCCGGGGCGAGACTCTATTTCAAAGTAGGCATGCCTTTCGAAGAGCGTCTTGTTGAGAAGATAGCTGCTGGCTTTCATAAGCTGAAGGTCGTCGATTCTCTCAAGGGCATTGAAAAAGTCGAATTGCACTCGAACTCAGACGGCCATGAAGAGCACGATCCCCACGTCTGGCTGGCTCCGTCGATGGTTCTGATAATGGCTGCGAACACTGCGGAAGCGCTCTCGCAGGCCGACCCCGGAAACAAGGAGGCATATAAGGCCAACCTCGAAGGACTCCTGGCGGAGTTGAACGAGGTCGATTCCGCCATCAGGGAGAGACTCGCCCCTTTCAAGGGAAGAGCGTTCTATGTTCTTCACTCCGCGTTCGGTCACTTCGCTGAGGAATACGGTCTGCGTCAAATGGCGATGGAGGCCGAAGGCAAACTGCCTTCACCGAAGCGGTTGGCCTCTCTGATCGGGATGGCCAGGGAGAATGGCGCCCGCGCCGTGTTTGTCCAGCCCCAGTTTGATCGCAAGAGCGCTGAGGCTCTGGCGAATGCGATCGGGGGAGAGGTCGTGGTGCTCGATCCGCTGGCCGGCGACCTGTGTGCAAACCTGGTAGATATTGCCGAAGCATTAGCCGCGTCGTTTGAGAGTCAGAGAAATGGAACCAGATGAGATGACTAGTGCAGCCGACAAGGTGAAAGGTGTTCCGGCGGTTGAATTACGGAAAGTGTCTTTCTCGTACAACAGCGAACCGGTGATCGCCGGGGCCGATTTCAGCGTGGTGAGGAATGAAGCGGTTTGTATGGTAGGACCTAACGGCGGCGGGAAAACCACCCTCTTCAAGCTGATCCTCGGTCTCGAACGCCCCGATGCCGGTGAAATCCGCGTTTTCGGTCAGCCTCCTAAGCGCGCTCGCAAGCGGATCGGATATGTGCCACAGAACATTAGCTTTGATCCTCAGTTTCCCATCACGGTGCTTGAGATTGTGCTGATGGGACGCCTCGGTGGGCGCGTCCTCGGCCCGCATTCGCGGCAAGACAAAGGTGCGGCCTTCGTGGCGCTCGAGCAGATGAGGCTTGCCGAATTATCACATCGACAGTTCGCCGAGTTGTCGGTGGGCCAACGGCAGCGTGTTTTAATCGCCCGCGCCCTCAGCTCCGAGCCGGAACTGCTGCTGCTCGACGAGCCGACGGCCAATGTCGACAGTGCGGTAGAAGCGAAGGTTTACGAGATCCTGGATGATCTGCGTTCGAGCATGACCGTCATGATGATCTCGCACGACCTCGCCTTTGTCTCGAGCATTTTCGACAGGGTGATATGCGTGCATGAGACTGTGGCCATTCACCCGACGGACGAGTTTACCGACGATAAACTCAAACTTATGTACGGAGACGATTTCCGCATTGTCCGCCATGACCTGGGCGATCAAGGCAGGAGAGCCGGCGGGGGCAGAAACCATGATTGAGTTCTTACAGGCGCTTGGGAATCCGGACATTCCCTTCCTGCGCTATGCACTCTTCGCGGGTTTGCTGGCGAGTGTCGCGTTCGGGATTGTCGGTACATATGTGGTTGTTCGCAGGATAAGCTACATCGCTGGCGCGATTTCCCACAGCGTTCTCGGAGGCATCGGTCTCGGCCTGTTTCTGCAGAAAAATGTCGGCTTATCGTGGTTTCATCCGATGCTCGGAGCGGTAGTCGCCGCGGTGCTTTCCGCCCTCGTCATCGGTATCGTTAGCCTCTACGCTCGACAACGCGAGGATACCGTCATTGGTGCCATCTGGGTAGTCGGCATGGCCGCGGGTCTGCTGTTTCTGGCTATGGTGCCCGGCTATAATGATCCGATGAGTTACCTCTTTGGTAATATTCTGTTGATAACCGGCAGCGACATCTGGCTGGTGGCCGCGCTTGACGTGCTGGTTGTAGCGCTCGGAATTCTCTTTTACAACCAGCTGATGGCTGTCTGCTTCGACGAGGAGTTCACCCGCACGCGCGGGATGAGAGTTGATCTCTATTACATATTACTGCTGGTTTTGGCGGCCCTCACGGTTGTCCTGCTGGTTAATGTCGTCGGCATTGTTCTGGTGATCGCGCTACTGACATTGCCCGCCGCGACAGCGGGCCTGTTTTCCCGCCGCCTGTGGCAGATGATGCTTTTCGCAAGCCTGCTCTGCATGCTTTTCATCACTTCCGGCCTCGGAGTTAGCTACACGCTCGGCCTCCCGACCGGACCCACGATTGTGATAATCGCGGCGACCGTGTACCTGGCTATCGCATTGTTGAGGGGGAAAAGTAAGCGCGTGAACGTGTGATGATGTTCAGGCGCGTCACTCCAGAGTGAAATAGAAGGTTGCGCCGGAGCCTGGCTTGCTCTCGGCCCAGATCCTTCCTCCATGGCGGTGGATTATCCTTTGCACGGTGGCCAGACCGATTCCGGAACCCTTGAAGTCCTGATCCGCGTGCAGGCGCTGGAACGGGACGAATAACTTGTCGGCAAGTAAGGGATCGAAGCCCACCCCGTTGTCTCTCACGAGATATAAGACGGCGCCGTTCTCGTTCACGGCGCTGAATTCAACCCGCGGTTTCTCTTCCTTACTGGTGTATTTCCAAGCGTTGGACAGAACATTTTTTATCACTACATGCAACAGACGAGGATCTCCATCGCAGTTTAAGCCGCTTTCGACGCGAAAATCGACCTCTCGGCCCGGGTAGTCGCTGCGCAGGTCCTCCGCGATACTCTTGGCCATTGCGCTGAGATCCACTTTCAAGCGCCTGATCTCGAGGCGTGTTACCCGCGAAAAGTTGAGAAGAGCCTCTACCAACTCGCTCATTTCCTTGCTGTTCTGGTCGACTTTGCGAAGGAAGTCGGCGCTGTCGATGGAGAGCGTATCGCTGTGTTCGGTGAAGAGCAGATTTATCCAGCCGCTGATCCGTCTCAGCGGGGCTTGCAGGTCGTGGCTGACGGTGTATGCGAACGTTTCCAACTCTCTATTGGTGGCGTCGAGCAGGCGGGCCTGGCTCTCCAGTTTCTCATAGGAGCGCTTGAGGTCTTCTTCGGCCAGCCTGCGTTCCGTAATGTCGCGGATGATTACCATCGCTTCGCCCTCACCGCAACATACGACGCGCGTTTCGAAGCCGTGGCGTTTGCCGTCTAAATAGACCTCGTTTTCGAAGGCCTGGACTTCGCCTGTTTGAATGGCGGCCTCGATATGTCGCATGATCAGCTCTGCCAAGCCGGGAGTGAGCACGTCACTGACACCGCGTCCGATGAAATTCGGAGGCATTAGGATCAACTCTGAGGCCTGGCCGGCGTGGTACTCGAGAAACTCGCCGTCCTTGCTCATACGGAAGATGAGATCGGGCAAGGTTTCCAGCAGAGCCTTGTGGTGCTCCTCACTGGTTCGCAGCGCTTCTTCGGCCTGCTTACGCTGTGTGATATCGATCAGCGTTCCCTGTAGGATTCCGCCCGGCAGCAGCGTAGTGTTTTCCAGCACCCAGATTTCAAAGCCGTTCTTACGGCGAAGACGGATTTCCCTGTTGTTTATCTCTCCGCGCCCCTCCAGAACGCTGATGAAATCCTCCCGCTCTGCGTCGCTGAAGTAAAACTCTTGGGCAGGCAGTTTTAATATCTCCTCGCGCGAGTCGTAACCTAGGATCCGGGCGAAGGCGTCGTTGCACTCGAGAACGATGCCCTCGGTCATTGTCCTGTATACGCCGGCAATGTTCTTTTCGAACAGCGTTCTATAGCTTTCTTCCGATTTAGCAATAGCTTTTTCAGATTCTTTACGCTCGGTGACATCGCGGCCTAGACAGTGGATCCCAACCACATTTCCGTTATCGACGATAGGTGTGCAGACCATCTCGAGGATCCGGTAGTCGCCGCTCTTACAGTAGATCCGCACCTCAAGGGGCGGAAGCTTGTCACCGCGGAGGCATGTTTGGAAACACTTGTCGGCAAGTGGAAGGTCGCCGGGATGAATGAGCGGAGCAAAGCCCTTGCCGATCCACTCGCTGTGCGACCAGCCGAGAATCGATTCGAAGGCGGGATTTATTGAGGCGAACTTGCCGTCGGGATTTACTGTGAAGATGACATCACGCGCGATTTCCACAAGCCCTCGATAGCGCTTTTCGCTTCTGCTGAGAGCATCCTCGACCAGCTTGTTCCCGGTAAGATCCCTGGCGATGCCGAAGAGGCCGGTGATTTCGCCGGCGGAATTTCGCAGCGGCGCCTTAATAACGTGGAATGTCCTCTGAGCGCCCTTAAGGGGCTTGGTGTGCTCATCGTAGAGCACTTCACCTTCTTCCAGCACGCGCGCATCGACTTCCTCGATGTGTGCCCCGGCTTTGGCTCCGAACAACTCCTCGTCAGTCCTGCCGATTAATTCCGCGGCGGGGAGATCAAAAAGCCTTTCCATTGCCGGATTGACTTGCACATAACGCAGATCGCAGTCTTTTATAAAGATCGAATCCTCGGCTGTCTCGAGTATCGCTCGATATCGATCGTGGCTTTCTCTCAATTCCCTCTCGGCTTCCTCTCTGTCTCTTAAATCCTCCCTGTCGCGAACCAGGCGCCGGATGCTATAGACAAGGCGGACGAAACTCTCCCTGCCGCTCTCCTTCACCCAGTAGTCGTCGGCCCCGGAGCGGAAAGCTTCGCCGGCAATCATTTCACTTCCTTTGCCCGTGAGGAAGATGAAGGGAGTTCCGATACCGCGCTTCCTAATATCTTTTAGCAACTCCAGACCGTCGGATTCGGGCAGGCGGTAGTCGCAGAGAATACAGTCGACCTTGCTCTCGGCGATTCTTACGAGAGCCTCGCGCGCGGACTCGGCTTCAATGATTTCCAGCTCGTCAGCCAGCTTGGTTAGCTGGAACCGGGCGAATTCTCTGTACTCCCGGCTGTCTTCGACAAGGAGTAGCCTGATCATTGTTGCGCCCTGGTCCGTTCACAGGGAAGACCGTTATCCCGGCGGACTGTTTCCCCACTTTCCGCATGTTTTTAGTTTTCGCTGAGGAGGACTCTCAAGAAGAATACTCTTCGGCCAGTGTTTTATCATTGCGAACAAAAATTGTCTATCCGCTGCTGAATAATACTCCGTTGGTTGAGACCACGGATAAATATATGGTTTCCCAGCGCATCAGGGGGTGATAGATGCACTTCCATGGAGACAAATGGAGTGTTCGTCATTCGCTGGAGCAACAAATTGCGTAAAATGCCGTCTGCAGAGCTTTTCGGGCGCGTCGCGCTTGACCGGAATTGCAGCAATACTTACTCTAGTTGCGTATGATTTGTCTTACCCGGCGATCCATGGGGTGTAGGGAAACAGAGCAAACAATTCAGAAACGATGGAGGAGGGAGCCTTGAGAAAAACCGGAGCGATACTGCTGTCCGCAATGATGATGTCGGCTTTATTTGCCGCATCAGTCTTTGCGGACTGCACAAATGTCCTTGTAAGCAGGGTAGCCACAAATGACGGCTCGGTTTTTATCACCTATTCCGCCGATTCCGGCGGGGATCATTCGATTCTGTTTTTCCTGCCTGCGGCGGATCACACACCCGGCGATCTGGTCGACGCCATTGGCTGGGAGAGCGACGAGGTCCGTGGCCAGGTGAAGCAGGTTGCTCATACCTACGGCATCGTCGGCCTGATGAACGAGCATCAGGTGGCGATCGGCGAGACCACCACCGGCGGCCGCCGCGAGCTCTATGACAGAGAAGGCCTGCTCGATTACGACGCCCTGATAGTGCTGGCGCTTCAGCGCGCAAAGACAGCCCGCGAGGCGATTACCGTCATCGACGAGTTGGTCGGGGAATACGGTTACGGAAGCAGCGGCGAGAGCTTCTCCATCTCCGACAAGAACGAGGTTTGGCTGATGGAGATCATCGGCAAGGGGCCGGGGGTAAAGGGTGCCATATGGGTCGCGGCGCGCGTACCCGACGGCTACATCACCGTCCACGCCAACATGTCTCGCGTCACCACCTTCCCGCTGGACGATCCGGAGAACTGGCTCTACTCGCCCGACATTATCGACTTCGCTATCGAGAAGGGCTGGTACGATCCTTGCTCGGGCAAGCCCTTCAGCTTCCGTGAAGCCTACCATCCGCTCAATCCGCGCAGCATGCGCGTCTGCGCTGCGCGCGTGTGGAGCGTCTATCGCCGAGCCGCACCCTCGCAGAGTTTTTCCGACGACTACCACCGCGGCGTGCAAGGCTCTGAGGACTATCCGCTGTTCATCAAGCCCGACCACAAACTCTCTCTGCGCGATGTGATGTACCTGATGCGCGACCACTTCGAGGGCACCCCATACGACATGACCAAGGGCATCGACGCCGGCCCATTCGCCAGCCCCTACCGATGGCGCGGCCTTACCTGGGAGGTTGACGGCGAGACCTACTGCTGGGAGCGCCCGATCTCCAGCCAGCAAGCCAGATTCGTGATGGTGGCGCAAAGCCGCTCATGGCTGCCCGATCCGGTCGGCGGCGTCTACTGGTACACGCCGGACGATGCCTACACCACCGCTTTCGCGCCGCTCTACTGCGGTGTTACCGAGGTGCCGCGCTCGTTCACCGTCGGCAGCATTGAGCGCTTCTCCCTCGATTCCGCCTGGTGGGCCTGCAACTTCGTCTCCAACCTCGCTTACGACCGCTGGTCGCGCATCTTTCCCGACGTGCAGGCTGTGCGCGACAAGCTGGAGGGCTCCTTCCTGGCGATGATGCCTGTGGTCGATAAGACGGCCGCCGAGTTGGGAACACAGGATCCGGAGTTGATGAAGCAGTATCTGACTACCTACACCGTGAGCACCGGCGAGCGGCTGATCGAGCGCTGGCGCGAACTGGGCGTGGAGATTGTCACGAAGCACATCGACGGCTTCGTGGTCGATGAAGAGGGCCGCTCACGGGGTGTAAGCTATCCCGAGGAGTGGTTGCGGCGAGTGCTCAAGGAGAATCCCGAACAGTTCAAGATCCCCAAGTGGGAAGAGCAATAAGCCCAAATAGCAAAGAATAGTAAAAAGCCCGGCGCCCTGGCTTAACGGGTGCCGGACTTTTTTCGTAATAGTGCTGGTCGTGTTCTGCTGCGGAAGCGGTTTTCCGCAGTTACTTTTTCTCGAAGATTATGTTGTATGCGCGGCCGGAGTCGATACGTAGCGTGTCTACCTCTCCCGAGTCGCCGCGCAGGAAAATCAGGTTGGTTCCTACTTCCGGGATGAAAAACTCGTCACCGGTGCGGTGGGCCAGCGGGCCGTCGGGCGCGTTCCTGAATCTGAGGAACAGAGCGCCGTCGACGAATTCGAGCCTGTAGGTCGTGTCTAGTTCTTCGCTATAGAACTCGCCCGCAAGCAGTTCGAGCTGCGGGGACTGCTCGTTCAGCGCTTCGTATTCGTAGGTTTTGTCGTTGTTGATCAGGGCCACGGCCTTGGCCGGAAGGCCGTTATCACCCATCTCGAAGGTCAGATCGAAACTCAGCGGCAAATTGACGGCGAAAAAGCGGTTCGAGGCGACCGGCGCCAGCCGGATGCTGGCCCAGTCTTTCTCGTTGAATACGAGGTGGCCTTCGCGCAACAGAATCGTCATCAGGGATTCGCCGGATTTGTAGCTGTAAGTGCCGGCGAACTTCGCCAGATCGGCCTCCGGCAGCTCGATGAACTCAGGTTTCCCGCCCGCATCCGCCGCTGTTGCGGCCGGTTCACTCTCCATCTGGTCGCCGAGGTAAATCTCCGCAACATCGAGGGCGAGGCTCAGCGGACTGGTTGCGCTGAGGTTGGCCAGGCAGATCACTGAAAACCGCTGCTCGGGGAACTGCACGTAACCCGCCCTGAACCCAAAAAGCGCTCCGCCGTGCATCACCGTGTCCAGACCGCGGTGCTTCGACACGGTCAGCCCGAAGGCGTAATCCAGCTCATCGCCGTTGTTGAGCTTCCCCTTCATGTGAATCAGGTCGAGGACCTCCTGATCGAAGTAGCCGCCGTAGAGGGCTTGATCCCAGCGGTAGAGATCTTCCACGGTGGAGAAGACGCCGCCCGCGCCGACGATGTTCATGTGCCCCATGAAGCGCTTGAAGCCGTCGTAGCCGTCGGGAGCATAGCCGTCGGCCCGCCGCGGCACGAGCATCGCGTGATCCTGGTGGAAGATGGTGTTATCCATGCCCAGCGGTCCGAAGATGCGCTCCCCGGCGAACTCGTTAACCGTCTTACCGCTCACCCTGGCCACAAGCTCGGCCAGCAGGAAATAGCCCGAGTTTGAGTAAAGCTCTTTCTCTCCGGGCGGGAAGTTGAGCGTTCTCTGACGCTTGAGCAGTGCCATGATGTCGGCGTGATTGTAATAGTCGTCGGCAGTGCGCACGCCGCTCATTTCCATCAGTTCGTAGAAATCGCGGATGCCGCTGGTGTGGTAAACGAGTTGCTGCACTTGCACCGGCGCAAAGCACTCCGGCAGTTCAGGCAGGTAATCCCTGATGCTTGCCTCGAGTGAGATCTTGCCTTCAACCACCAGGATGGCGGTGCAGAAAGCAGTGAACTGCTTGGAGACGGAGCCGACGTAGAAGACCGTATCGGTCCTGATGGGCAAGCCCTGCTCGAGGTTGGCCATACCGTAGCTGCGCTTGTAAATGATTTCGCCGTCCCTGACCACGGCTAGCGCCATACCGGGCGAGTGGGTGGAGTCCCATTCCGCGAAGATCTTGTCGACCTGGTCGGTTTTTTCATCGGCCGGGGCTCCGCCAGCGTAAAGTACTATCAATGCAGCGATAACAACAGGTATGGATATTTTATTCTTGATCATGTTCTCCCCCAGAGAAAAAGCAAGCGGTCAAGATTTTACTACAGGCCTGTCGTGCTTGAAAAATAGTGATTATCGAAAGGCAGAATAAGGCATGCGGTGTTTCCTCAGTGTGGCAACTGAGGCCGGTCGTTCACTCGGCCCGAGTTGCTGCGAGCCGATTAAGGACTTATATCGTGCTTCTTGTGGCAATATTGTTCCAGCAGGGGCAATATCGACTACTATTTGAGGTCTTTTCCCCTAATTTGTCGGCACCCGACCGGGGAGCTATGATCGGAGAGCCAGCGGGAAGAGATATCGAGGCTAGCGGATATGATGCGGACCGGAAAGCACCCATGGCGGACCGATCGGGCGAGCTGCCGGAACGATGTAAACTCATTGTGATGTTTGCTTTGCCCACAATCATGAGGGTGGATATTGATCTGCAGGCGCCCACATAAATAACATCAAAGTTTGTAAGTAATATATCGATGTTGAGGCATTTCACCACCGCAGGATCTGTGTAAATGAAGCCCGCATTCCCTTTAAGGATGTCAATGAATCATTATTGATTCGCTGCCGTTGACGTGAAAACGTGAATTATGGAACAATAAGACTTGAATCCGCCTGGCTGTGAGGTTATATTTAGGTCGCTGTCCGGTTGGGCGGCCGAACTTATCTATATTTCCAATCAGGGGTTGATTATGGCCAAAATACTAATCATTGACGATGATCCGGATGTGGTTGAGTCGGTAGGCCTTTTTCTCAAACGCGAGGGGCACGAGACCATCTCGGCATACGACCGCGAGGAAGGGATGAAAGCGGTGACCGATGCTGATCCCGATCTGCTGGTTCTGGACGTGATGATGGAGCAACCTGACGACGGGATTGCCATGGCTCAGGAACTACGCAGGCAGGGATTTGACAAGCCGATTCTGATGTTGACCAGTATCGGCAAGGTGACCGGGATGAAGTACGGCGTAGACAGCGATCTGGTTCCTGTGGACGAGTTCTGCGAGAAGCCGATCGAACCGGAAGCCTTGGTTGAGAAGGTCAACGCCTTGCTGAAGGCAAAGGAGGGCTGATCACATGATCCAGACCGAACAGGAAAAGCTGCGCGACGAGATTGTGGCCCTTGCCGGCAGGTACGGTCGTGACCGCGGGGCGTTGATCCCGATACTTCAGGAGATTCAGAAAAAACGCTTCCAGGTCTCCGATTTCGCCATGCAACTTATCGCCGACATGCTTGACATCCACCCGGTTGAGGTCTACAGCGTGATTTCCTTCTATAGTTTTCTGGACTTCGCACCCAAGGGCAAATTCGTGATCCGGCTCTGCCGCACGATTTCGTGCGACATGCAAGGCAAGGAGCGCGTTGCCCGCCAGCTCGAGAATGACCTCGGCATCAAATTTGGGGAGACCACACCCGACGGTAAATTCACCTTGGAGTGGGCTAACTGCCTGGGGATGTGCGATCAGAGCCCCGCGATTTTGATCAACGACAGGATTTTCACCGAAGTCACCCCCGAGAAGGTGCACGATATCCTCGAGGAGTGCCGCAGCACCTTCGGAATCTTCTCCGTGGAGAATCGGGAAGGGAGGCCTGCATGAAGGCGACCAATACCAATACGTTTACCTTCAGCACCGTCGAGCCCGGCTCCGGCCTGAAGAAAGCGATTAAAATGAAGCGCTCCGAGATCATTGCCGAAGTAAGCGCTTCGGGCCTTAAGGGCCGCGGGGGCGCGGGCTTCCCGACCGGAGTGAAATGGAATCTCGCCGCCGCGGCTCAAGCCGAGCAGAAGTACATCATCTGCAACGCCGACGAGGGCGAGCCCGGCACATTTAAGGACCGCCTGCTGCTGAGCGACTTCGCCGATCTGGTGTGCGAGGGCATAACCATCGGCGGCATAGCCATCGGCGCCGACAAGGGTGTCATCTACCTTCGCGGCGAATACACCTATCTGCGCCCGCATCTCGAGGCCGTGCTGAAACGCCGCCGCGAGGCGGGTCTGCTTGGCGAGAAATTGATGGGCAAGGACGGCCTGAGCTTCGACATCGAGATCCGCATGGGATCCGGCGCCTACGTCTGCGGCGAGGAGACCGCGCTGATCGAATCGCTCGAGGGGCACCGCGGCGAGCCGCGGAACCGACCGCCGTTCCCTGTAGACACCGGCTACTTCAATCTACCGACCAGCGTCAACAATGTCGAAACGCTTGCGTGGGCCACCTGTATCCTGGCCAAGGGTGCCGGCTGGTTCAAAAAGATCGGCACCGACAAATCCACCGGCCTCAAGCTGTTCAGCATATCCGGTGACGTCGAACGTCCGGGCGTCTACGAGTTCCCGATGGGCATCACCATCGCCGAGTTGCTGAAGCAGGTGGGCGGCGAGAATACCAAGGCAGTGCAGATCGGCGGCGCCAGCGGCCACTGCATTCCCGCCTCGCAGTTCAAGCGAACAATCGCTTTCGAGGATGTTCCGACAGGCGGCTCTATCATCGTCTTCGGACCGCAGCGCGATATGCTCGATGTGGCCGCGAACTTCATGGAGTTCTTCGTGGAGGAATCGTGCGGCCAATGCACTCCCTGCCGCATCGGCAATGTCAAGTTACTGGAAGGTATCCGGTTGCTGCAGGAGGGCCGTTGCTCGATGCAATACATCAGAGAGTTGATGGCGCTGGGCGAGACGATGCAGGTGGCCTCCAAGTGCGGCCTCGGGCAGTCGAGCCCCAACGCCTTCCTGTCGATTGTCCAAAATTTCAAGGATGAGATCATGGGCCGCATCTCGCAGCCCGCGTAGTCATCAGGAGCGATTATGTCTGATGAAAAGATAAAGGACACGAGCCGCGCTCCGGTAAGCCAGAAGGCGCGCAGGGTTGAAGCGCCCGAGGCCCCGAGCGGCATTAGTGCGAATGTTAGAATAGCGATCAATGGTGAGCAGACCGCTGTACCGATGGGTACAACGATCTTGGAGGCAGCCCGCACACTCGGCATCCGCATCCCGACCCTCTGCTATCATGAGGACCTTTGCATCGCGGGGGTCTGCAGGATCTGCGTAGTCGAGGTGGAAGGCCAGCGCACGCTGCAGGCGGCTTGTTCATACCCGATCACTCAACCTATCGAGATCAACACTCACACACGCAGGGTTCGCCGCGCCCGCCGTCACATCATCGACCTGTTGCTCAGCGAGCACAGCGGCGAGTGCTATTCCTGCGTCCGTAACGGTAACTGCGAACTGCAGAGCCTTGCTGAAGAGTACGGTGTCGACTCTTACCGTTTCGGGCATGTCGATGAAGCAAAAGACGAGGTCGACGAGTCAAGCTATGCCGTCGTTCGCGACACCAACAAGTGTATCCTCTGCCGCCGCTGCATCCGCACCTGCATCGACCTGCAGGAGGTGGGCGTGCTCGAGGTGGTCGGCCGCGGTGACGACACCCGTGTTGCTACCTATCTTGAGAAGCCTCTTGGGGAGGTGGTCTGCATCAACTGCGGCCAGTGCATCAACCGCTGCCCGACCGGCGCGCTGCATGCCAAGGATCCCATTGACGAGATCTGGGCCGCGATCGATGATCCCGACAAGCACGTTGTGATCCAAACCGCCCCCAGCCCGCGCGCTGCCATCGGCGAGTGCTTCGACCTTGAGCCCGGCACGCCCGTCACCTTCGAATTGAACACCGCGTTGCGGCGTTGTGGGTTCGACAAGGTGTTCGATACTAACTTCACCGCCGACCTGACGATTATCGAGGAAGGCACCGAGCTGATCTTGCGGCTGAAGAAAGCACTGGTCGACAAGGACGACTCGATCGCCCTGCCGCAGTTCACCAGCTGCTCACCCGGCTGGGTAAAGTACCTCGAGCACTTCTACCCCGAGTTCATCCCAAACGTCTCCAGCGCCAAGAGCCCGCAACAGATGTTCGGTTCGCTTATCAAGACCTACTACGCCGAGCTCAACGATCTCGATCCGGCGAACATAGTCAGCATCTCGCTGATGCCCTGCTCGGCCAAGAAGTTCGAGTGCAATCGTCCCGAGATGAGCGACAGCGGTTACAAGGATGTCGACTTCGGCCTGACCGCCCGCGAGACGGCGAAGATGATCAGGGGGTCGGGTATCGACCTGGCCGAGATGCCGAAGAGCGACTTCGATGACCCGTTCGGTACGGCCACCGGCTCAGGCGTCATCTTCGGAGCCACCGGCGGCGTGATGGAGTCGGCGATTCGCACCGTCGTCGAGCTTGTCTGCGGCATTAAAATCGAGGACCTCTTCGAGCATGCCGATGTTCAGCCGGTGCGCGGTTTCGAGGGTGTCAAGTACGCCGAGCTGCCGATAGAGACAGTCGGTCCGGTACCGCCGCTCCTGTCTCACCTCTTCGACAGCTTCGAGTGGCTCAAGGGCGCGACGCTGAAAGTCGGCGTCTGCCACGGTACGGCCAACGCCAAGAAGGTCATGGAAGACATCAAGAAGGGCGGCAAATTCAGCGAATGCCACTTCATCGAGTTCATGGCTTGCCCTGGCGGCTGCCTCGGCGGCGGCGGAATGCCGGTCCCGACAAACGAAGAGATCCGCGCCGCTCGTGCCAGGGCGATCTACGCTGAGGACGCCCACTACGAGGTACGTAAGAGTTACCTCAACCCGGCGGTGGCCCAGCTTTACGAGACATTCCTGACCGATGGCCCGCTTGGCCACAAAGCCCACAAGCTGCTGCACACGCATTACACTCCGCGGGGTAAATTCATCGGCTGATCCCGAGGATCGCAGCGTTGTTTTGGCGCCCATCCGGGGCGAGCTCAGGATTGATCAATACGGGGGGGGCAGAAAGGCCCCCCTTTACTGTTGTCAACGGGGTAAAACAGTTCCTTGACCGCTTTCGCGTGCAATAACCGGTAAACGAGATTAATATTGTTATCCGGTTGTGAAGGCCGTTCAAGGCGGAAAAGCTCAATGTCCGAGACTCGGTCAAAGCCTCTACGTTACATCGATACGAAGCCCGGCGCCAAGGGTGAGGAGGCCTTCTCCGCCGAAGAGCGTACGATTCTCAAGAGGATCAACGACAAGATCGCCGGCTCGGTCAACCTTGATGATTTGATGAATTTCCTCTTTGAGGAAACCAACAGCATTTTCCCCGGCGATCGGATAGGGCTTGCGTTTGTGGAAGACGACGGCAAGCGGATTGTTTGCAATTGGGTCGCCGCGCGCTACAGCCCTCTGCTTCTCGACGAGGGATATGCCGAGGAGCTTTCGAGAACTTCGCTGAAGCAGATCATTACGGAGGGCACGCCTCGTATAATCTCCGATCTCCGCGCTTACCTTACCGAGCATCCGAACAGCGTCTCGACCTCCTTGCTGGTGCGCGAGGGAGTAAATTCCTCGATGACCTGCCCGCTATCGGTGGAGGGTCGGCGTGTTGGCGTGATCTTCCGCAGCTCGCGCCAGCCCGACGCTTACAGCGAGCACCACATCCGGCTTCATCTGGAGATCTCCGAGCGCCTCGGGCAGGTGATCGAGAAAGCCTATAGCATCGAACAACTCGCGGCGGCGAAAAGCGCCTACCTGGAGATGCTGGGCTTTGTGAGCCACGAACTGAAAAATCCGCTTTCCTCGATAATCATGGACGGCCACGCCCTGGCCAAAGGTTACCTCGGAGATCTTTCCGAAGCGCAGACTAAGAAAGTCGAAGCAATAATGAGAAAGGCCGAATTCCTTCACGGCCTCGTCAAGGAATACCTCGATCTGGCGAGGATCGAAGGAGGAGACATACGCATCGGCGCTCGCAACGGCATCGACTTTGTCGACGACATCATCGCCCCCGCGATGGAGATGATGAAACATGTCATCAGCGAGAAGGGGATGCAGCTCGACCTCGACGTCCCCGACAGCGGGATCGATGTGGAGTGCGATCCCGCGCTGCTGAAAATAGTCATCACCAATTTGCTGAGCAACGCTGTCAAGTACGGCAAAGAGGGCGGCGACATCGTCCTGACCGCCCATAAAACTGAAAACAACCTGGTGGTCTCGGTCTGGAACGAGGGACCCGGTTTTTCTGAGAAGGATCAAGCCCGACTCTTCCGCAAGTTCACACGCCTGCAGGTGCCGGAGTTGTTCAAGCAGAAGGGAACGGGAGTAGGCCTCTACACTACCTGGAGGATCATCAATATCCACGGCGGAAGGATATGGGCCCGCAGCGAACAGGGCCTATGGGCGGAATTCTCTTTCAGGATACCGCAACCGTTGGGCCGGCCACCAGCTTAGGAAAAAGGAGTATCACGATCATGAGTGGACCAGCAGAATCGGTCCCGATCGATGAAGCTGCTGTCTGGAGTGAGATCGAAAAAGGATCTAGCGCCGGCGCAACCGAAGTTCGGGACGTGTTAGCGAAGGCCCGAGAGCTAGGGGGCCTCAGTCATGATGAGATCGCGACGCTGATGCCTATCAGCGATCCCGGGCTGCTCAAGGAACTATTTGATGCGGCGAGATACATAAAGGAAGAGATATACGGACGCCGTTTGGTGTTGTTCGCGCCGCTGTACATTTCCAATCTCTGCTCAAATGAATGCCTCTATTGTGCTTTCCGCGCGCGCAACAAGGAGGTCGTCCGTCGCGCCCTGACCCAGGATGAAATCGCCAACGAGGTAAAGATCCTGATCGACCAGGGCCACAAGCGGATCCTGCTTGTCGCCGGCGAGGCTTACCCGCGCAACGGATTCCAGTACATCCTCGATTCGATAGAGACGGCCTACGGCACTCTCTCCGGCCCGGGTGAAATCCGGCGTCTCAACGTCAACATCGCCCCGCTGAGCGTTGATGAGTTCCGCCGGCTCAAGGCCGCGGCCATCGGCACCTACCAGCTCTTTCAGGAAACCTATCATCATCAGACCTATGCCAAAGTGCATGTCAGCGGCAAGAAAAGCGATTTCGATTGGCGCATCACGGCAATGGACCGCGCGATGGAAGCGGGGATCGACGACGTCGGCATCGGCATCCTCTTCGGCCTCTTCGATTGGCGTTTCGAGGTCCTGGCGATGATGCAGCACATCGCTCACCTCGAGCAGCGCTACGGCGTCGGGCCGCACACGATCAGCGTGCCGCGCCTGGAGCCGGCGATTGGCTCCGATCTCGCCTATCATCCGCCGCACCCTGTCTCCGACCTCGACTTCCGCAAAACCGTGGCGATTCTGCGGCTGGCTGTGCCATACACCGGCATTATCATGTCGACGCGCGAGGCGCCGAAGATGAGGCTGGAAACATTCGCACTCGGTGTATCGCAAATCTCCGCAGGCAGCCGCACGAACCCGGGCGGCTACGCCGAGGGGGAGGACATCGACGAGTGCGCCCAGTTCCAGCTCGGCGACCACCGGCCGCTCGACGAGGTGATTCGCGAGGCCGCCTCAATGAGCTATATCCCATCCTTCTGCACCGCCTGCTATCGCCTCGGTCGCACCGGCGAGGACTTCATGGATCTGGCAAAGCCGGGTGAGATCAAAGAGCACTGCGACCCCAACGCTCTATCCACATTCCAGGAATACCTCATTGATTATGGTTCGCCCGAGACGGCCGCCGTCGGCGAGCGCTTGATTGACAAGGTTGTCGGGGAGATGCCAGATAAACGCAGGGAGGTTGCCGAGCGGCTCTTGGGGTACGTCCGTGAGGGCAAGCGGGACGTATACTGCTAGACCTCTGTTGCCTCTCGCTGGCAAAGCCTGTCCCTTCGTCGTAGCATAGCCGTTAAACACAGGCTTAACTTACACGGCGATTGATTATTTAGTAGTGTGCGTCTGTCGCAGGCGGGAAGGAGGAAGCAATGTTGAGCAACAGCAAACATTACATTCTGGGAGTTCATATCACCAACCGCGCCGACCTGGCGGGCGAAGTGCAGGATGTTTTCACTGAGTACGGCTGCAACATTAAAACGCGAGTCGGCTTTCACGATTTGAGCGAAACCTACAGCTCGCCAACCGGCGTTATCGTGCTCGATATGTTCGGCGAGGAGGCGGTTTGTGAAGAGATGGCTCGGAAGCTGGCAGCGATCGAGGGAGTCGGGATTCAGAAGATGATCTTCGAGCATCCGTGGTTGGAGAAAAAATGAGCAAAGAATTCCGCGTAGAACAGGATTTCCTCGGGGAGATGAAAATTCCCGCCGGCAAACTTCACGGTATCCATACCGAGCGGGCGTTGGAGAACTTTCCGATCGCCGGGCGTCCGGTTCACCCAACCCTGATCGAAGCCTACGGTACGGTGAAGCTGGCCTGCACAATCACCAACCGCGATGTCGGTGCCTGGAAGGACGATCCCGATAAAGCCGATGCGATCGAGGCCGCCTGCCGCGAGATGGCCGAAGGCCGCCTAAACGAGCATATCGTGGTAGACCTGCTGCAGGGCGGCGCTGGCACCAGCACCAACATGAACGTCAACGAGGTCATCGCCAACCGCGCCCTGCAAATTCTCGGAGAGGAACCAGGTAACTACCAGAGAATCTCGCCGCTCGACGATGTCAACCTCCACCAATCGACCAACGATACCTACCCGACCTCGCTCAAGCTGGCTGCGATCATGCTGTTGCGCAGTCTCGAGGAGAAGATTGTGGCGTTGCAGCAGGCGTTCCAAGAGCTCGAGAAACGCTTCGCGCACGTGGTCAAGGTCGGCCGCACGCAGTTCCAGGATGCCGTTCTAACCACTCTCGGCCGCGAGATGAGCGCTTACGCTGAGGTGATGGGGCGCGACCGTTGGCGCGTCTACAAGTGCGAAGAGCGCTTGCGCGTGGTAAACCTCGGCGGCACGGCGATCGGCACCGGCCAGGCCGCTCCGCGGCAATACATCTTCGGCGTGGTCGACATCCTACGCGAGCTGACAGGTATACCATTCGCGCGCGCCGAGAACCTCGTCGACGCCACGCAGAACAGCGACCTGTTCGTCGAGGTCTCCGGCATCCTAAAAGCTCACGCCTCATCGCTGTTTAAAATTTGCACTGACCTGCGGTTCCTCTCCTCGGGACCGGAAGCCGGGATTGGAGAAATCCGCCTGCCACAACGCCAGGCCGGCTCGACGATAATGCCCGGCAAGGTCAATCCGGTTATCCCGGAGGCGGTCAGCCAGGCTGCGATGCAGGCCATCGGCCACGATCAGACGATCGCTCTGGCTGTCTCCTCCGGTAACCTCGAGCTCAATGCATTCCTGCCGCTTGTGGCTGCCTGCATGCTGGACGGTCTCGACCACTTGGCGCGCGCCAACGACATCCTCTGCAGGCATTGTGTGGTCGGCATCGAGGCCGACGAGGAGCGCTGCCGCCAGCATGTCGAGGGTTCGACTGCGGCAGTGACGGCCCTTGTGCCCGCGCTCGGTTATGAGGGCGCTTCCAGGATCGCCAAGATGGCGAAGGAGAAGGGAATCGGCATCCGCCAAGCGGCGATCGAATCGGGCGCTCTGACACCGGAGAAATACGACGAGCTGACCAGCCCCGAAGTGGTCTTCAGGCTCGGCCTGCCGAGGATCAGTAAGCGTGCTCAGGAGGAGTGAAAACGCGCATGATTCAAGATAATCGGCCGCGCAGATTTGCCCCGAGGGCTTCTGCGGTTAAAATTTCTTTAAATGAAAATGAATCGTGCCGGATTTGCGGTTCCGGCCCGTGAAAGAACGATGAAGCTTAGAACGCCTCGAGGATTCCGGTTGCATATCGGGATCTTCGGCAGAAGGAACGTCGGCAAGTCGAGCCTGCTTAACGCGATCACGCGCCAGCGGGTCTCGATCGTCTCCGACCAGGCAGGCACGACCACCGACCCGGTGAACAAGCCGATGGAACTGCTGCCGCTGGGGCCGGTGCTGTTCATCGATACCGCCGGCATCGACGACGTCGGGGCCCTCGGTGAACTACGCGTCAAGAAAACCCGCCAGGTGATCGACCGTACCGACCTCTGTGTGATCGTTTGCGCCGCGGGCGAGTGGGGCGAGTTCGAGGAGCAGATGCTCGAGCAGTTCCGCTCGCTGGACGTGCCTGTCGTTGTCGTATTCAACAAGGCGGACATCGCCGAACCGGACCACGGACTGACCGATCGCCTTTCTGAGCTAAAGGTTTGTACTGTCTGCACCGTTGCCACAGAGAGCAAGGGAATCATCGATTTCCGCCAGGCTCTGCTCGATGCCGCGCCGAGGGAATTCTACGAGAGCACGGTGATCGTCTCCGACCTGGTCGGCCCGGGCCGGATGGCTGTGCTGGTTGTGCCGATCGACAAGGAGGCGCCTAGGGGACGGCTGATTCTGCCTCAGGTGCAGGCGATCCGCGACCTGCTCGACGGCGATTCCTACTGCCTGGTGGTCAAGGAGCGCGAACTGCGCTACGCGCTCGAGCGGCTGAATGAGCCGCCGAGATTGGTGGTCACTGACTCACAAGCCTTTCTAAAGGTCGCCGCCGACACCCCGCGCGACGTGCTGATGACCAGCTTCTCGATCCTCTTCTCGCGCTTCAAAGGTGACCTTATCACCCAGGTGCGGGGAACGCTGGCTGTGGAGAGACTGCGCAACGGCGACAGTGTGCTGGTGGCTGAAGCCTGCTCTCACCATCCGATCACCGACGACATCGGGCGGGTTAAAATCCCCCGTTGGCTGACACAATACGTCGGCGGAAAGATCCATTTCGATACGATACAGGGCCACGACTTCCCTGAAAACCTCTCCGACTACAAGCTGGTCATCCACTGCGGCGCCTGCATGTGGAACAGACGCGAGATGCTCAGCCGCATCATGCGCTGCCAGGCCGCCGGCGTTCCGATTACCAACTACGGCCTGGTGATTGCTTACAGCCTCGGCATTTTCGAGCGCGCTCTCGAGCCCTTCCCTGCCGCCTTGGAGGTTTACTATCAGGAGAAGGAGGCTATGGACGCCGCACAATGAGCGGACCGGATAAAGCCGAGATTCTGGACTGGCTGCAGGAGACCGATCCGAACCGGCTCGAGAAACTCTGGCGCGAGGCGGACCGCGTTCGCAAAGAGAGTATCGGCAACGAAGTGCATCTGCGCGGCCTGATCGAGATCTCCAACCACTGCGTCCGTTTGTGCGGCTACTGCGGCATCCGCGCTGCCAACCGTGAAATCGAACGTTATCGCCTGAATGCCGACGAGATCCTCGAGTGCTCCCGGGAGGCCGACGGCTACGGATACGGCACCGTCGTCTTGCAGTCGGGCGAGGACTATGGAATCGAGGCCGGCTGGCTGGCTGATGTGGTCCGCCGGATTAAGGCGGAAACCGGCTTGGCGGTAACGCTCAGCCTGGGCGAGCGGCCTGACGAGGATCTCGCCGCCTGGCGCGAGGCTGGTTCCGATCGTTATTTACTGCGCTTCGAGACGTCCGACCACCGGCTCTACGAGCTGATCCACCCCTCTTTACCGGACCGGAAATCCGACCGCTTCGCCATCCTCGCCACGTTGCGCGAACTGGGTTACGAGGTCGGCAGCGGGGTGATGATCGGCATCCCCGGTCAGAGTTTCAAGAGCCTGGCTGATGATATCAACCTCTTCCGCTCGATGGATCTCGATATGATCGGCGTAGGGCCGTACATCCCCCATCCAGGAACTCCGCTCGGCTCCGGGCAGCTTCCGCCCGGACTACCGTCCGAAGAGCAGGTGCCGAACTCAGAGCTGATGGCATATAAGGTGGTGGCGCTGACGCGACTTGTGTGTCCGCAGTCCAACATCCCCAGCACGACAGCCCTCGCCACCCTGAATCTCGAGAGCGGCAGGGAATACGGCCTGATGCGCGGCGCCAACGTTATAATGCCCAACCTCACGCAGCCGAAGTACCGCTCGCTCTATGAAATTTATCCAGCCAAGGCCTGCCTGTTTGAGTCGGCTCAGGAGTCTCACATTTGCTTGAAACAGCGGATCGAGTCGATCGGCAGGGTTGTCGGAAGGGGGCCGGGACCGCGCATTGGATTCGACGCCTCTGAAAGGATTAGTTAGCTACTCCGACCTCACTCACCCAGTAGTTCGAGCATCCTCTCGGGATCTCCCGTCGGCTCCTCACAGGCGTAATCCTTACAGACATAAGCCGTCGCTCGCCCGTTCCTGTTGCGCTGATCGAGAGTGAACGGAGCCAGCTTGGCGATGGCGGGATCGTCCTCATCTGGGCGGAAGAGCACGACAGTGTTAGGCAGATACCGGCGGCTGAGGATGCCGAGCATTTCCTGGGTGTCTTCTGCGTCCCTGGCACCCGAGATAACCACTTCGTGGGACGGCCCCAGAGCGAAATTCAGCGCGCAGAGGAAGAAAGTGTATCCCGCCGGCGCAGCATTCACCCGGCCGGTGAAAGTCCTTGCGAGGGAAGAAGCCGTTACTTCGAGCTCGCTGTCCCCGGTCATGCGTGCCAGGCGCAACAGGTTGAGTAGCGCCACGGAGTTTGCCGACGGCACGGCTCCGTCGTGAATCTCCTTACGACGCATCAGCAGGTCCTCGCCGTCGTCAGGCGTGAAGTAGAAACCGCCCTGCGCATCGTCTCGGAAGCGCTCGACGAAATCGGCATTCAGCTCGATTGCGGATAGTAGCCGGCGCTCCTCGAAAGTCGCTTCGTAAAGCTCCAAAAGACCCCAGATCATGAAGGCGTAGTCGTCGGCGAAAGCGGGGATCGAGGCCTCGCCCTCGCGATAGCGATGCAGCAGTCGTCCCTCGTCGTCACGCAACTGCTCCAGGATGAAATCGGCTGCGTTACCGGCGGCAACTGCAAACTTTTTGTCGTCGAAGACTCTCGCACCCTTTGCGAGAGCGGCGATCATTAGGCCGTTCCAGTCGGTGAGGACCTTATCGTCCAGACCGGGCCGGACTCTCAACTCTCGGGCCGCAAACAATTTCTCTCTCGCGGCTTCAAGTTTGACCGCAAGTTTGTCCTCGTCGATTTTCAGTTTGGCTGCGAGGTCCGCAAGCGAGTGTCTCAGGTGGGGAATATTCGCGCCGGTCTTTTCCTTCGTCGACTCCTCGAAAAAATTACCGTCCTTCTCGATATGATAAACAGCGATGTAAAGATCGGCCTCGGCCGGAGTAAGGACGTCGCGTATCTCATCCTCGGTCCAGACGTAGAACTTGCCCTCTGTGCCTTCGCTGTCGGCGTCCTCGGCTGAGAAAAAGCCGCCTTCGCCGGATCTCAAATCGCGCAACACATAGTCGAAGATCTCCCTGGCCGACTGCTCGTAAACAATTTTACCCGTGGCCTGAAAGGCTTCTATGTAGGCGATCGCCAGTATTGCCTGGTCGTAGAGCATCTTTTCGAAGTGCGGCACGACCCATTTAGCATCGACGGCGTAGCGGTGAAAGCCGTAGCCGACCTGATCGAAGATTCCGCCCTTACGCATCTCCTGCAGAGTTTTCTCCACCATCTCCAGCGCGTGCGTCTCGCCCGTACGCTTCCACCAGCGCAGCAGGAAAAACAGGCTGTGCGGGCTGGGAAACTTCGGTGCCGAACCGAATCCGCCTCGCTTTTTGTCGAATAGCTGCACCAGCTGTTCGTAAGCCGAATGAAGCAGCGATTCACCTGGCTCATCACCCGTTTCGCTTTCGTCGAAGTGCGCGAGCGTTCCGGTAATTCTCTCGGCGGCGTCGAGGACATGCTGCTTGTTGTTTTGCCATAACTCGCCGACGCGCGGGATCATCTCCAGCATTCCGGTGCGGCCGTAGCGATTCTCTTTCGGAACGTAAGTAGCCGAAAAGAAGGGCTTTTTGTCCGGCGTCATTAGAATGGTCAGAGGCCAGCCGCAGCTGGGCGACATCAACTGGCAGACCGCCATGTAGACGGCGTCGATGTCCGGCCGCTCCTCGCGGTCGACCTTGATGCTGACGAACACCTCGTTGAGCAGCCGCGCCACCTCGGGGTCCTCGAACGACTCCCGCTCCATCACGTGGCACCAGTGGCAGGTGGAGTAGCCGATGCTGAGGAAGATCGGCTTGTCCTCGCTCCGGGCCTTGTCGAACGCCTCCTCGCCCCACGCATACCAGTCGACTGGATTGGCGGCGTGCTGCAGTAGATAAGGGCTCTTCTCGTGTTGGAGACGGTTTCCTGATGTGGTTTTTTGTTGTTCTTCGGGCAATTCCTCGCTCCTGTGCCGCCGCTTGTTCATCGGCTTCTCCTAGAATAAACGGCACAAGCCGAGACCGAATTCCCGTTATGAAGAATATGCTCGGGACATTGGGCTATACAACAAGGGAAAAAGCTCATCCCCCGGGATTAGCTCGAGGGCTTCTGGTCTTCGCCCCAGTAGATGGTCTGGTGGGGGAAGGGGATCTCGATGCCCTCGGCGTCGAAGCGTTTCTTGATGCGGCGGCGCAACTCGCGGGCGACGGACCATTGCTTGATCGGCTCGGTTGTAATGCGCATGCGGATGATCACCGCCGAGTCGGCGAACTCCTCTACGCCGAGGATTTCCACCGGCTCGGTGATCTCCTCGTTGTAGGGCTCATCCTGCTGCATTTGCTCGCCGATCTCTGCCAGAAGTTCCATCACCCGGTCGACGTCCTCTTTATAGGCGACGCCGATGTCGAGCACCATCCGGCCGTACTCTTTGGTCATGTTAATGATCGCGGTAATCTCGCCGTTGGGGATGATGTGGACGTTGCCCTGCAGATCGCGCAGTCTGATCGTGCGCAGGGTCAGGGCCTCGACGATGCCGCCGTGGCCGTCGATTTTGACCACATCGCCGACGCGCACCTGGTCCTCGACCAGCATGAAGAAGCCGCTGATGATGTCCTTGACCAGGCTCTGTGCGCCGAAGGAGATCGCTAGGCCGGTGATGCCGACCGCCGTAAGTATTGGTGTCAGGTCGAAGCCCAACTCGGAGATTATCACCAGAGTGGCAACCGAGAATATTGTTATCGATGCTACATGGCGCAGCACTGCCACCATCGTCTCGATCCGCTTCGTGCGCTCCAGGCTCGGCTCGCGCCCGGTGAGAAAATCCTTGAGCCGATTTAACAGAGTTCTGCTCAGGCCGAGGAGAACGACTGTCAGAATCAATGCGATGATGATCGTCAGGCCCGATCCAAGTAACCAATCTATTACGGTGTTAAAAACTCGCTCCCACATGCACTCTAACCTTTCCGAACTGTCTATCAGGCCGCCTTTTAATTCCGCCCAGCGGTTGCGGCCGGGCGTAAAAGCTGCCCCCGGTTTGTAGGTTCGGAGGATAGCCTCTGGGACTTTCTGAGTCAAAGGGAGACAGCCTGAATTCGGCGGGCTGTCTTCATATGATTGGATTGAATTCGGAATTTTGAAGAAATAATTGTCAAATCCGAGTGAAAGACGTCCTTGACATTCTCCTAAGTTCAAGTTATTAAGTGCGTTGCGTTCTGAAAAAACTACTTTGAGATTTGGCACTTATATTGCAGAATGTAAAGTGTTTGTCGCCCGGCCCCTCAATACCGGGCGTTCAAACCTACACCCATGAGTTCTCCTCCTGAGGGGGACTAATCGCGGCAAGAGGGTCCTCGTGAAGCGGGGACCCATTTTTTAGCATTTTTTATACCACATGTGTTTTCCGCCTGAGCCATTCTTTGTTAGGATTGCCGAAATCCAATTTGCGGGAGCACCACAGTGAGGAAGCGGCAGCTCGGCTCAACAGGAATTTTTGTTTTCGAGGTCGGCTTCGGCGCCTGGGCGATAGGCGGCAACGCTCACGGCAACAGCTATGGCCCGACCGACGACGCCGTTTCGGTGGAAGCTATCAGAGCTGCCCTCGATCTCGGCTGCACTTTCTTCGATACCGCCGACGTCTACGGCCACGGCCACAGCGAGCACCTGCTCGGCTCCGCGCTCGGAAACAGGCGTCGCGACGTCGTGATCGCCACCAAGGTCGGCGGCGACTTCTACGGCTCAGTGCCGCGCCTCAACTTCGATACCGATTACATCCGCACAGCGCTCGAACGCAGCCTTGCGCGGCTCGGCAGCGGGTACGTCGATCTCTACCAGTTGCACAATCCGCCCGCGGCCTACCTGCGCGACGGCACACTGTTCGAGCTGCTGGAGAAGTTGAAAGAAGAAGGCAAAATCAGAGCGGCGGGCATCTCGATTTTCGAGCCCAAGGAGGGTATCGACGCTATTGCACGCTTCTCACCCGATGCGATCCAGGTGGTTTACAACGTATTCTCCCCCTACGCCGCTGATAACCTGTTTCCGCTCGCTACGGGCAAGGGAGTGGGTATCGTCGCGCGCGAACCATTGGCCAACGGCTTCCTTACCGGCAAGTACGGTGACAAGGCGGAATTCCACGAGGGCGACATCCGCGCTGCCTGGCCGCGTGAGTACGTCGCCGCCCGGGCTGCTGCGGCCGGAGTGCTAGCAGGTCTGGCCCACGAGCACGGCATGACTCCCGCCCAGCTCGCTCTCCGCTACGTCCTCAGCCGGGAGGAGGTGTCAGTAGTCATCCCCGGTATAAAAACTCCAGAGCAGGCTGAAGAGAATTTCTTCGCGAGCGAATTGGGCCCTCTCAACGACGAACTGCTGCGCGGCATCAAGCTGATCCAGAAGCGGCAGTTCGGACTGTGAGATGTATTAATTTCCAGTTTGTTTCAGGACGTAGATGACCCATGGCGCAATGCGCGTCTCGTTGACCCATTCGAAGGGTTCGCATTCTTTTCCCAATGGTCTGTAGGCTGAGACGGTTTCCAGACCTGCACGCCGGTAGACATCCGGGTAGTCCTCATCCGGCCAGATCACGTCGACCGCCGGTCGCTTGTCTTCGAGGGCGGTGACGATGATTCTCACTTGATCACCGCACTTCGCCCACCGGTTCTCCGGAAAATCCTTGGTGGAAAACGAAGCCCATTCGTGTTTATAGATTTCCGGGGATGAGACCAGGTTGACGATCCTTCCGTCCCCCTTCAACACCCGACTGATTTCGGTGAACGTTTTGACCTTCATTTCCACCGTCGGGATGTTATCGAATGTGAACGCCGCCAGGGTCAGATTGAACTCCTCGTCTCCGAATTGACCGAGGTCGCCATCCGCAACAAGGCGATAATCACCGCGAGGGTCAAGAGCCTGCGCCCTTTGGATCATCTCCCCGGCGATGTCGATCCCGACGGCCTCGAATCCCAGTTTGCGCAGGAAACGCGTGGAACGCCCCGTGCCGCAGCCGACGTCCAGCGCCCTCTGCCCTTTGACATGCATGGCGAAAATATCGGGCAGGTCCCTGTAGGCCAGGAAATAGGTACCGGGGAACTCCAACTTGGCATAGGCGTCGGCATAGGCGGTGTCTTCATATGTATTCCTGAATGCCATACTCATCTCACCTCGTTAATACTGATTTTTGGCATAGGCGTGATCGAGTGCGCGTGACAGGCGCCGCAATACTTCCACGATTTCCTCCTCATCGAGAGTGGAAATCGAGAGCCGAAAATAGGTGTCTCCGGGATCTGAGAAGAAAAATTGGCGGCCATGAGCGACCTGCACTCCGTGAGCGGCGAACAGGCTTTTCCAGTCGGGAGCCGGAGTCGAAACCGGCTTCAGTTTCAACCAGATCAGGTAGCCGCCGCTCGGATCCGTCCATTCTGCCCACTCCGGAGAGATAAACTCACGCAGAGCGCGAACAGCCGTCTGCATCCGGCGCCGGTAGATGCGATGCATCCTGTTGATATGGCGGTCGTAGTATCCGTTACGGCAGAATTCATCCATGGCCGCCTGCAAGATCGTGTTGGGTGCCAGGTCGCTGAAGCAACGAATGGCGACCAGCCGTTCGATGCATTCCCGCTCGGCAGCTATCCATCCGATGCGCACGCCGGGGAAAAGCACCTTGGAGAACGTACCGCAGTAGATAACTATCCGACGAGAGTCCATCGATTTGATCGGCAGGACTACTTTGCCGAAATACTTCATCTCCTCCTCAAACGCGTCCTCCAAAATGGGGATGCGGTGCCGTTCGCAGATGGAGAGCAGCCGCTCGCGGTGGGCCTGGTCGGTGCTCACGCCGGTGGGATTGTGGAAGGTCGGCATAGTGTAGATCAGCGCCGGCTTCTCCTTGCCTATCATCCTCTCCAGGTACTCCAGATCCATGCCGTCGCTCCGGATGGGTATCTCGATCGGCTGCAGGCCGGACAAGCGAAGCAGTGGCAGCATGTGACTGTAGGTCAGTGATTCGATCGCCACCGCTCTTCCAGGCGAAGCAAGCATGCGGAGCACCAGGTCGATGGCCTGCTGCGCACCGCTGGTGATCATGATTTCATCGGCTGTGACGGATATGCTGTGGCACTGCAGGCGGCGGGCGATCGATTCCCGCAGGGGTAAAAAGCCCGCGTGGTCGCCGTAACCGAGAAGCGCGGCGCCGTGCTTTTTGGTAATCCGGGTAAGGCAGGAGCGGAAGTTCTCGAGGGGGAAGAGGCGATGGTCCATATCAAGACTGCGGAAGCTGATGGCGGGCAGGCTTTCGTCCCCTTTAGTTACTGGACTGACGAGGCGGTGCGAATTCAGCGCGCTTTCGCTTGCCTTAGAGGCGGTCGCCTGCCATTCGATCAGGCTTTTTGCGGTGCGGTCGACTGTAGTGACGATCTGCAATCGCTCGCGCACGCGCGCCCGAGCGCCGGGGCGAAGATCGAGAAAATCCAGGGACCACAGTTCCTGATATGCGAGAGCTATGGTGGAGCGGTGGACGCCGAGCGTCTCGGCCAGCCGCCGCGTCGAGGGCAGCCGCTCCCCCGGCAATAGAGTCCGGTCTTCGATCCTGCTCCGGATTCCTTCCAAAACTTGATGGTACTTCGGCTCGCGGCTCTTCTCGTCGAGATTCAACAGAAGCATGGGATTCCCCTTGGATTTTGCTCTCTGATGCAAGGGTATGCAAAAACTGGCGTGCTTTAAATGGCAGGTTTGTATGAAACACAAGCAGACCAGTTGTGAGATTTAGGCAGGACCGCGAGAGACCCGGAAAAGCAAAAGCAAACATGTTTGAGCTGGCAGACCGGACTGTAATCTCAGGTCCGGCATTCATTTCTCTGGCTCGAAGCCGGCATTTCTTTTAGACTCAATTCAAGTGAAAAAGAACGGGGGAAAGAGATGAAGAGATTAATATTAACTGGCAGCTTGCTGGCGATTGTGTGTGTGACAGCGTTTGCACAGGATGACGAAGGCATACCTTTCCGGCGGATGGATTACTATTGCTGGGAGGCGTTCGCGCAGGTGGTCCCGGCGAAGGTGGACACGGTGCTGTTGGCGGTCGGTACGCAGGAGGCGCACGGAGCGATTGCCAACGGCACTGACGCTCTGATCCCCGAGCGGTTGGCCGAGATGATTGCACCGGGAGCAAATGCGCTCATCGCGCCAACGATTCCCTACGGCTTCACCGACTCGCTCGCGGCTTATCCGGGCGGTTTCAAGGTAGATGAGAAGGTTTTCAAGGCTTACTGCAAGGAAGTGGTCGCCGGGCTGGCCGACTGCGGATTCCGCAACATCATCATCCTAAACGGCCACGGCGGCAACCGCGCGGCACTCAATGCCGTGGCGGCTGAGATCAGCCCTGAGAAAAAAGTGCGGATCCTGGTGGTAGATTGGTGGAGCTACTGCGCCGATCTGACGCAGGAGATCTGGGGTCCCGACGAGGACGGCGGCCATGCCGGGCTGAACGAAAACGCAGCGGTGCACGCCGTCGATCCGCGCTTCGTCGATAAGCGCTTCTACCGCGAGAGCCTCGCGGTGCCGATCAACTCAGCGATCACCGCCTACCCAAATCCGGGCTCGATCCTGCTCTACAGAGAGGGCAAGGGCTACCCGGACTTCGACCGCGAGAAGGCGGTGCGCTACCTCGACCGCGTGGCCGAAGAGCTGACGAAGCTAATTGTCGATACGCGGACGCTGTGGGATGAAACGGGGCTATATCGTTAGGATCCAGTCCCCTCAGAGAGGATCTTTTTTAGCTCGTTCTCGACCTGGACGCGGTTGTAACCGGCCTGCTTGTAGCGGATGGTGAGGTTGCGGTCGATTATCAGGTTCAGCGGAACGCTGTCATCTTCGTTGTAGAGATTCCAGACCTCGTTGCGTGTGTCGCCCAGCACGGGGAAATCGAGCTCGAAAGCCCCCACCCATTCGCGCAGGTCGGCAACGGTGGGCGGATTGCCCTCGGCGTTCTCGACCAGCACCGTGATGATCGCCAGGCCCTGATCCTTCAACTCGGAGAAAAGCGGGCCCGCGTCCCGTGCTTCAGCACGGCAGGGGCCGCACCAGGCGGCGGAAATGTCGAGCAGGATGACCTTGCCTTCGAAATCGTGGAGCGAGACCTCCTCGCCGTTCTGGTTGGTCAGCGTGAAGCCGGACGCTTTCTGACCAATCCGCGTGCCCAGGGTTGTCCCGGGTTCCGCTGCAGGTTCCGTCCCTTCCACCGGTGTTGAGCTGCTATCGTTTCCCGCTCTGAAAAGCAAGATCGCTACGATCAGGCCGATACCGATGACGATGATCGCCGCGACCGTAATTACAAAAGGTAAGCCTTTGACCATTTTCATTGCCTTGTGTTGTTTATGTTCATCGTTCACTGTTCGGTTTAAAAGTTAATGCAAATTACGGAAAGTTACATCATTTTAGTATAACGGATATTATCGGGAGGCAAATCCTCGAGCGACGTTGAAGGGGGGAGAAACCCGCGATATATTCTTGCGAGGCCGTATTATGAGTTTTGCCGCCATCTTAACGCTGACCCTGCTGTGTTCGTTAAATCCGGCCGCTTCTGCGGGCGCGCAGCAGGAAAAAGAGCTCACCCCCTGGGAGCGGGATTACTACGACCTCGATCTCAGCTTTCGCGCCAGGATCACGCTCAACAACGGGCAGGTGCTCGAGCTTACCGAGTTTCACTCCGGCCTCGGCCTCCAGCGCCATATGATCCTTGTCGGCGGCGATCAGATGCTGAATGTCGCCTTGCGCTCAATCACCAGAATTGTGCGCCACGAGGGTCGTGACGATTTCGTCACACTCTACTTCAGTGACGACGTCACGATGAACATAGTGTGGGACGATTACAAGCGGCGCAGGATTTCAGGCATGCTGCCGGATGGGAAACGCTGGGCCGCTAAAATCGACGAGGTGAAGGAGATCGAGGTGTTCCTCGACGAGGACGGGGGAGCTGCAGAGGAAAAATGAAGGCCGCTTCAAACAACGACATGGTCCGCCTTTACAACGTATACAAGGATTACGACCGCAAGAGCACCGCTCTCATCGACATATCGCTTGAGATACCGCGCGGGGGGTTCGTCTTTCTCACCGGCCCCAGCGGCGCCGGCAAGACAACGCTGCTCAAGCTGCTTTTCCGCGCCGAGATGCCTACTCGCGGCAGTATCATCGTCAACGGCCGCAACGTCGTCGGCATCCCCGACTCGAAGGTGCCCGCGATGCGACGCGAGCTTGGAATTGTTTTCCAGGATTTCAAGCTCCTGCGCCACAAGACCGTTTTTGAAAACATCTCCTTCATTCCAAAGATTCTGGGGGTGCCTTACTGGCAGCGCAGGACAAGGACTTACGAGGTGCTCAAACAGGTCGGAATCGCTCATAAGATGCGCGAGCTGCCGCCGAGGCTCAGCGGCGGGGAGCAGCAGCGCGTGGCGATAGCCCGCGCGCTGATCAACGATCCGGTTCTCATCCTTGCTGACGAGCCGACGGGTAATCTTGACCCGGACCTCTCGTTCGAAATCATGTCGATTTTCGAGTCGGTCAACCGCAAGCAGGGGACCACTGTGCTAGTGGCCACCCATGACCGCGCGCTGATTGAGGCAATGGGCAAGCCGGTTGTTGTGCTCGACAGCGGCCGGCTGGTCGACCGCCGCGGCCTCTGATTCATATGAGTTGCGGTTCCTAGGGCTTTGGAGAATTAGTTGGAGCAGGGCGGGAAGCAGCCGCAAATAAAAATAATAAGGATTCGCAGGTGAACGGGATGCAGGGTAAGGACGTCTTCGATGTCAGGTTGGGGATTGAGGTTTCCGTCGACGGCGGTTTCGTTTTTGTTGCCGATCTGGTCGAGCGATCGAACGGAAAAGTCGTCGACACAGTCACCGCCGGTAACATGACGATATTATTCAAGGCGCTGGTCGAGGCAGGCTGCAGGGCTTCCCGGTTCTTCATCAAGGGCGAAGATGGATTTTGGCATCAGGTGGGCCGATAATGCCCGCATGAGGGGCTGGGCTCCTATCGTGAGAGGCTGAGGCGGGATTCGGAGGGAAGTGGCGGAACGATGTGGCGAGGCTTTATTTATTCATTGCAGGAAGGCCTGCTCGCGCTCTGGCGGACGAAACTGGTAAGCCTGCTGAGCATCGGCACCATTGCCGTCTCCTTCACCGTGCTGGGCATCTTCCTCCTGGTCAGCGTGAACGTAGGTGTTCTGACCGAATCGTACGGCGACGAGTTGGTCGTTCATCTTTTCCTCGAGGATGGGCTCTTGCAGGATGAGCTGGCCGGGCTCCAGCGCGAGCTGGAGAACGACGAGCGGATAAGCTCGCATGGATATGTCGGCAAGGAAGAGGCCGCCGAACGCTTCCGCCGGCTTTTCCCTGACGAGGAGTATCTGCTGGAAGGGCTGACCGAGAATCCCCTGCCGGAATCGTTCGAGCTGACTCTCAAGGAGTACCTGCGAGCCGACCCAACCGAGGTAAACACGCTGATCGCCTCTCTTTCCCACCTGCCTGGAGTCGAGGCCGTGCGTTACGACCGGCAATGGGTTGAGACATTCGAGAGCGCGGCGCGCTGGATCGGTTACGCGGGCTTCGCCGTGGGCGGCCTGTTGATTCTTGCGGCTATCGTCACTGCCGCCAACATCATCAGGATCAATATCTACGCCCGCCGGGAGGAGATCGAGATCATGCGGCTGGTGGGTGCGGAAGGGATCTACGTCAGGGGACCCTTCGTGATCGGCGGCCTGGTTCAGGGGCTGCTGGCAAGCCTCCTCTCGATAGTGGCCCTCTTCCTGCTGTTCAACATCGGCGAGAGCTATCTTCGGTTGATGAAAATCGGAGTGATGGAGGGATTGAACTTCCGTTTCCTGCCTTTGGAATACATCGTCCTGTTTCTCGTTGGCGGACTGCTCGTCGGCTTCCTGGCGGGCCTGCTCAGCTTCGGCCGGGTGGGGCGGAGTTGATGGAACCTTACTGCGCGCAAATCGTATGATGATTGCTGCCAGGTTAGAGTGACAGGAGTTAGATGGTGAGCGTGCTGAAGTTGCAAACAGGGATAATCTACGGGCCGGTCGCCTCCCGCAGGTTCGGGCCGTCGCTGGGCATAAATCTGCTACCGGTGACGAAAAAGGCCTGTTCATTCAACTGCGTTTACTGCCACTACGGTTGGACCGACCTCTACGCGAGGAACGCCGGAATGTTTGCCGAGTACTTCCCTAGTGTCATGGAAGTGAATGCAGCGGTTGCCGATGCGATCGATGAGGCGCGGGAAAGCACCGTCCGGATAAATGTGATCACTTTCTCCGGCAATGGGGAACCGACGTTGCACCCGCGTTTTCCGGAGATCGTCGACAACGTCCTTCTCATCCGCGACAGGATGCTGCCCGGCACTCCCGTGCAGATTCTTTCCAACAGCGCGACGCTTGACCGCAGTGGCATAACGGAGGTCCTATCCAGGCTCGACAGGCGGATAATGAAGCTCGACGTCGGCACAGAAGAGATGTTCGAGGCGGTCAACAGACCGGTTGAAGGCGTGACTCTCGCCGGGGTGATCGAAGGATTGATCCAGCTCGACGATGTGACCATCCAGACTGCTTTCATGGAGGGTGGCGTAGATAACTCCGCGGACGAGGCGGTGGAAGCGTGGATTGACTGCCTTAAGCGGATCGAGCCGTGCGAGGTGCAGCTTTACACCATCGACAGGCCGCCCGCCGATGGTTCCCTTTGCCGAGTTCCCGCTGAAAGACTCGAAGCAATAGCCGGGATGGTTCGAGCCGAGGGTATCGAGGTTTCCTTCTTCTGACCGAAAAGAACGTATTTTTCCTCTGAAAGATGATTGTTCTCCTTCTCTTGCCGGGAGAGTGTCTCTCCGCTACAATGCCGCAGTAGGGGGAATCCGGTGGTTTATCAAACTCGCAGAGCTGCGGCGATTCTCGGAATGGAGCCGTGGCAGGTTCAGAGTTACGCCAAGCAGGGACTCGTCGAGCCGGCGGTGGCGCCGCGAGGCGCCGGGAGTCGCCGCGCTTACGATCTACTCGGTCTGATCAAGCTGGCGCTTCTGAACCGCCTGAATCGCGACGGTTTCGATGTCCGTACCATTAGGCCGATCTTCAGCTCGCTATTCGACTTCCCGTTTCCACTCGGTGGCGACGACCCTGAAGCCGACAGGGAAAAACTGAAGGAGTGGTTCAGCGGCAAGGTGTTGGTGACCTGCGAACGCTTCGGTGCGCGCAAGCTGATCAAACGCGAGCGCCTGCGCGATGCGGCACCGGAGTTGTTGCGTGATCACGAGGGTCTTTACGTCATCGATCTTGGCCGGATCGTCGGCGGCCTGTTAAAAGCTCTCAGAGAAAACGAGCAACAAAGCGAGGCGCAGAGATGAAGCTAGCCGTACCGTGCATGCTTGCGGTAGCGCTGTTTTTAATGCCGGCGGCATTTGGGCAGGAGGAGAGCGGGATTTACGGAGTTGTGAGATCGCTGACACCCGACGGCCTCTACGGCGAACCGCTGGCCGGTGTGGCCGTCACCGCTTTCGACGCTGAAGGCGTACGGATTACCCGCTCCGTAACCGAACCCAACGGAGCATACAGACTGGTCGTTCCGCCCGGGAACTATCGTCTCACTGCCCGCCACCCGGCATTTGCCGACTTCGACACCGCCGGCGCGGTTCTGCTCGTTCAATCCGGCCACTTCACCCTGTTCAATATTGGTATGCAGTCGAGGGAATCGGGCATAGGAGCGATTAACGGCCTGGTGGTCGACAGCAATGGGCAGACTGTTGCCGCCGCCGAAGTGGTGCTGACCGATGAGGAGGGAACAGAAGTCACGAGGGTGGAGACCGGCGGCTCGGGCGAGTTTTCGATGGATGTTGCTCCGGGTGCCTACCGCATCGGCTCCGAGCATCCTCTCCGAGGCATTGCCGAGCCCGTCGGTGTGGAAGTGCGCAACGGAGCGACCGTGGAGATGCAGATCAGGCTCTCTCCTCCTCCGGAACCTCTCGGCAGCTTTCAGGGTCTCATCCGAGCACGCGCAGAGGGCGGGGCCGCGGGGCGGCCGATAGTGGGCGCCGAGGTCTCTGCCGAAGGAGAGGGTTGGCTCCATCTAAGCGCAAGCAGCAACGAGATCGGCTTCTACAAGATATCGCTGCCGTCAGGCCGATACAAGCTAACGGTGTCCCATCCCGATTTCGTATCCGCCGGCAGCGGCGAGGAACCGCTCGCGGTGGATTCTGATACTGTGGTTACCTGGAACGCCCTGCTGGAACCGAGCGTGCCGCTTTCGGGCATACAGCTCTGCCGTGACCAGTTTCCGGTAAGCATAGGTTCGTCGTATGGAGAGCGTCACACAGTATTTCTCCCGGTTAGCAGCCCGGGACCCGTGAGCATCGTCTACCGCTGGGTGGGTGACGCGAGAGAGCTGGCCCTGATCGCAAGTGGACCCGATGGAGTCCCACGCCGTGTCGACGGCGTTACACCTCTGCGCTTAACCGCCATGGTTAGCAATGAGTTGATTGCGCTTGGCTTCCAGTGGGAGATCAGCGTTAGAAACTTCAGCGGAGGCAGGGCGGAAGGCACGCTTACGATCAGCTATCCCTGCCGGAAATAGTATAAACGGCGGTTTCAGATGCTTGTTTCGCCGAAATTCCTAAGCAGAAGCCTGGCTTCCCGGACGATTGCTTTGTTCCCCGCTTTCCGGTCTTTGCGATAGAGCGCGATAATTCTCCGGCACGCCGAAGAGCCGCTGTCACGCTCCCCCATGCCGAAGCAGGCGACCGCTAGCACGATCAGGGCGCGCAAATCCCCGCCGAGCTCGTAGGCCTCCTCTGCATGGGCGGCGGCGTCATCCGGGTCGTCCGTTCTCAGGCAAGCCTCGGCGAGCGCCAGATGCAATTCGGCGCTTGTATCCCCTGATTCCGACTCCTGCACACCGAGCGCTGCCGCATCGAGGTGCCTGCCGGCAGACGCGAGAATCATCATTCTCGTAAGAGGGCGCCCGGCCAGCAGGGAATCGACATCAAGCCGGTCGATTAAATCCTCCGCCGTCTGCGGGTCGTTGGCACAAGCGAGCCTGAGAATCGCGCTTCCCACTTCTTCCGGCTCAATCTTTTCCCGGTCGAGCAAATCCTTGACCGCCCTTCGCAGGGCATTTCTCAGGCGCATGTCGGTCGTGGCCGGCCAGAGGAGCGCAAGAATCAGGATGGCTACCGCCGCAGTCGGGAAAATCTCAGTGAGAGCCAAAGCCATCGCACCTGCGGCTACGGCTGGTGCCGTCGCTATCACAAGAGCATTTGCGTAGGAGAACCGCCAGCCGGTGTTGATTATTCTCGCTACAAGGGCGAAGCCGAGCGGCAAAGCGAAAAAATCGACAATCAATTCCGGCAAAGGCGAGACTGTGACAATTGCGAGTAATATTCCCCTGAGAAGCATAACCGCCGCCAAGGCCGAGAGGCATGCGGTGCGCGCCTCGGGCTTCCGCTCCCCCGCCCAGTGCAGCATTAGCGGATCATCCTCCGCCAGCCTGCTCATCAGAGTCAGGATCGGCTCCAGCACCGAAAGCGAGGCTATTATCCAGAAGGCCGAATAGAAAAGTGCGAGGGCCGGAAGCAATACTGCATAGAAAATCAGATCAGCGGATGTGTTTGTGAGAGTCGTGCTTAGTATTACGGCAAAAACCAGTATCGCGGCAGGTATTGCCAGCGCTCGGGAGCTCAGCAGTCTGCGGATCGGCCGCTTGTGGAACAGCAGCAGACCAGCGGTGTCCGCCAAGCGCGATTTAAAAAGATGCCGCTCCTCGCGCCGCGCGGGCATTTCAGACTATCTCTCTTCGGAGGTTTCGTATTCCGCGGTGGGAATCGGCCCGAACTTGTCTATTGGCCAGTAACGGAAAACCGCTTTGCCGTAGATGTAATTCTTGGGTATTAATCCGGGGCCGCCCTCTTCCGGGTGGTCGGGATCGTTGATCGTGAAGATCGAGTCGCGGCTGTCCATGCTGTAGATGCGGTTATCACCCATGACAAAGTAGTAGCCCTTGGGAACGAGTTGAGCGACTTTCGAGTAATCTCCGTGACCCGGGTTATCCTCGATAACCATGCCGAAGCGCTCCATTAGAAGCTCGTAGCGCCGCGTCAGCTCGACGACCGCCTCCGGCGGGTAAGTGTTCTTGGGCCCCAGGCGCTTCTCCTCGGGGATGTAGCTCTCCTCGAGAGGCTCGCCGTTGACGTAAACTATCCCTTCATCGATCCGCACTTGCTCGCCAGGCAGGGCGATGACGCGCTTAATCCAGCTCTCGTCGGGATTGCGGGGATTGTGCAGGACAATGATATCCCCGCGGCGGATTGGCTCCAAGAGCAGCGAGATCTTGCTCACAAGTATCCTGTCGCCATCCGAGAGCAGCGACTCCATGCTTGTTTTCTCGACGCGGAAAGGCTGGGCTACGTAGATGATCAGGAGCAGGCAGATGACGCCTGCCACTACAAGATCGCGCAGCCAATTCCAAACCTCGGCCAGCAGGCTGCGCTTGGGCTTGGGTTGCTGTAGCTTATCAGTTTCTGCCGGTGCGGCAGGTTGCGGCGAGGGCGCTTCGGCCTCGGCTTGCAGCTTCGTTTGATCCTCGGGCAGCAGGGATTCCTCCCTCTCCGCCTCAGGCTCTGCTTCGCTTCTCCGGTTCCAGTTGTCCTCAATCATTTTTTTGCTCCGGGCGGAAGATTCTAGCACGGCCTGTTCCGCCCCACAACGGCGCTGAGCTCGGTTGACCGAATCTCCTTGATCGGTTAGCATCCTCCGTTCCCAGGGAGCGGACGGGCTGCAAATGAAAATATTGATGATAGCACCTGAGCCCTTCTTCCAGCCGCGAGGAACGCCGTTCTCCGAGTTCTACCGTATCCGTTGCATTAGCGAACTCGGGCACAGGGTCGACCTGGTGACTTACCCGATCGGCGACGACGTGGATATCCGTGGCTTGCGAATTTTCCGCTCTCCCTCGTTGCTGGGTATCAGGGAAATCTCCATCGGCCCATCTGCTGCAAAGATCCCGCTTGACGCCGCCCTGTTCTTCTCCGCCTGGTGCAGGCTTGCGCGCGGTCACTACGACGCCATCCATTCTCACGAAGAGGCGGGCATCATGGGACACTTCTTCTCCCGTCTCTATGGCCTGCCGCACGTTTACGACATGCACTCGAGTCTGCCGCAGCAGCTCGAAAACTTTCGCTTTACCCGATCACGCGTAGTCCGGGCGGCTTTCGAATGGATGGAGAGCGTTGTCGTTCGCTCAGCCGACGCAGTGATCGCCATCTGCCCATCACTGGTCGAGACTGTTCGCCACATCGATCCCAGCGCCAAGGTGACGCTGATAGAAAACACCGCCGAGAGCCACGATGTCGACAAGGTGCCCGCGGCGAAGTCCGGCGAGCTGCGAAGAGAGTTGGGTCTGGAAGGAAAGCGTGTCATTCTCTACATCGGGACGTTTGAAGCGTATCAGGGGTTGGATATGCTGCTCTCAGCCGCATCGAAGATAGCCGCCAAGCGCGATGACGCTGCGTTGCTGCTTGTCGGCGGCCGCCCCGACCAGGTGAAGGAGCAGCGTGAGAGGGCCTCAAACCTCGGGATAGGCGATTTCTGCCGCTTCACCGGCCAGGTCCCCCACGACCGAGTTTCCTCTTACCTCAAACTGGCCGATGTTTTGGTCTCCCCGCGCAGCGCAGGAACCAACACGCCGCTGAAGATTTATTCGTACCTGCGGGCAGGAGCGCCGATAGTTGCCACCGATATGTATACTCACACTCAGGTTCTCAGCCCTGATGTGGCTATGCTTGTGCCGCCTGAAGCCGAGCCGTTCGCCGCAGCCATAGAGCTTTTACTTGACGACGGAGAGTTTTCCAGGCGGTTGACTAATGCGGCGTTTCAACTTAGCGAAGAACGCTACAGTTATGATCGCTATGTCGAGAAGACACGGAAGGTTTATCAGAGTTTGAGCGGAAACGGAGGCCGCAGTGGCTGACCGAAAGGATCATTACAGCTATGCCTTCTACGCCGATCGTGATACGGCGCGACGGTTCGAGCGGGAGCGCTTCAGCGGTCCCATCGGCGAGTTCCTATGGCGCAGGCAGGAAGAGCAGCTGGCAAACTGGCTCGGTAAGCTGAACGGCAGATCGATCCTGGACGTCGGGGCAGGCACGGGCCGCACCGCCGTCCCTTTGGCCGCCGCCGGGGCTAGGGTTTCGGCATGCGATGCTTCGGAAGCGATGCTGGAGGTCGCCCGCGCAAAGGCCGACACCGCCGCTGTTAACATCGGGATCGAGTGCTGCGATGCTATGGCGCTGCCCTACGCAAACAGGGTCTTTGATGCTGTTCTGAGCTTCCGCGTGCTGCTGCACGTTGTCGACTGGCGAAAGGCGTTGTCGGAAGCTTGCCGCTGTTCCACCGATACTTTGATCATCGACTTTCCGCCCCGCTGGTCGCTGGCGGCTCTCCAGGTCCCCGCTCGCGCTCTTGCCTCTGTTTTAAGGCCGAAGACGCAACGTTTCCGACTCTTCAGCCTGCGGCAAATCAGGAAAGAACTACACCTCAACGGTTTCGAAATCGAGCGGGTGGACCGATTATTCTTCCTGCCGATTATGTTCCACAAGCTTTTCCGCTCGCTCCGCTTCACACTCGCAGTAGAGAAGTTATTCGGATGGCTCGGATTACGCCGCCTGTTCGGGGGGCCGGTAACGATTCTTGCCCGGCGGCGCGATCTTAGAGATAGGGAAACATCCCGATGACGACACCCGCCGGCCACTCGCTTATAGGTCTTGCAGTGTTTCTGGCAACCCCTGCAGCGGGACGCAAAGCGGCGCTGATATTACTGGTGCTGCTGATGGCTGCGGCTTTCATTCCCGACATAGATCTTTTCCCGCTGTTGTGGGGCGATCTGCAAGGCGCCAACAACAGCCACCAGCATTTCACCCATAGCCTGCTATTCACTGCGGTCGTGGCGCTGGCGCTCGCCTTTGTCGCTTCGAAACTCGGCTGCGGGCGGTTCCTGCACCTGTCGCCTTACTTCATCGCTGCGGCCTGGAGCCATATTTTCCTCGACATGCTTACTGAGGACACGCGCGAACCGATCGGCGTCGAGTTCTTCTGGCCCCTTTCCGATGCCCGCTTCAGCAGCCCCGTTTCCTTCTTCGGCGGGCTGGCCAAAAGCAGGATGGAAGACCTGCTAAGCTGGCACAACGTTCAGGTCGTCGCTGGGGAGATTATGGTCCTCGCGCCGCTGGTTGTCGCTGTTTGGTTGATGAGGATGTGGAGGATTCGCAGGGCCAGGCGGATCGCTCAGTCTTCGGAATAGCCCAACAGGATGACAGTGATGTTGTCCTCGCCGCCCTTCTGATTGGCCTCGAAGATGAGTGCCTTCGCTGCCGCGTCGAGATCATCGCGATAGCGCTGCAGGATTTCGCTGATCTCAGAGTCTGAAAGCATCGAATTCAGGCCGTCGGTGCAGAGCAGCAGCAGGTTGCCCTCCTGCAACTCCATCCCGCTGAGATCGACATCGACGTCCGGCGTGGCTCCGAGAGCGCGAGTCACCACGTTGCGGTAGGGATGACTGCGGGCTTGGTCCTCGCTGATCACGCCGCGCTTCACCTGCTCGTGGATCCAGGAGTGGTCGTTGGTGATCTGCTTTAGCCCGTCATCGTCAAGCAGATAGATCCGACTATCCCCGACATTCGCAAGGTCGGCGTGCTGGCCTTCGATCAGCGCACAGACCGCCGTTGTGCCCATGCCGCGTAGCCCGGCATCTTCGGCTCCGGAAGCGTAGATCTCCTGGTTGGCGAGCATCAGCGCGCTGCGCAGGCGGTTCTGGCCATGGTTGAGGCTCGGTTCGTAGCCGGTGGGCCAAGTGATGTCGCGCTGCTCGTCGGTGAGCTTGATGAACTGGCAGATCGCATCGACGGCGAGCCTGGAGGCCACCTCGCCGGCAGCCTGGCCGCCCATACCGTCCGCGACGACGAACAGGCCCAGCTCCGGCGCCGTGAGAAAGCTGTCCTCGTTCGCCGTACGCTGCTTACCGACGTCCGTTGCCGCCTGAAACCGTAAAGGCATCGCCTCTCCAAATGTCAGCGTATTGTACTCTTTATTAATTCCTGATACAACCTGACAGCCGGGTACGTGGGCTTGGTGAGCAGACAGTTTTACCGCAGACCACGCTTGCGTGCGATGTTTTTCGCGGCCTGCTTGATCGTGTGGGGGATGTTGTGGTCGCGGCTGGCGAGTTTGATGTCCATGTTGTTGAGCCGGTCGATAAGATTCATGGCTATAGCCGCTGGAGTGCGCGGATTGAGGACGAGGTTTTTTAGGATCTGGTATTGCCGCAGCCAGCGGCGGCTCATCGAAATATTACGCAGGACCTCCTCGTCGACGTCGCGCATTTGAGCGATTGCCGCTACTTCAGTCTCGTTGAGGCGCGGACTTCGCAGCACTGCGCGGGACACAAGCTGGTTGGGGTCGCGAGCCAGCATCATTCTTACTTCACGGTTGCCGTTTATCGCCAGCAGAGCTTTTTCCGCGACTGTCATGCGCATCAACTTTGTGTAAATGCTCTCGCGGTGCTTGAGGGCATCGTCGACATCCTTGGACTGTTCATCCTCATCGGGCTCCTCCAGTAAAATGCCTCGCTCTTCGCCCGACAGGCTTTCGGGGCGCATCTCCGATCTGATTTTCAGCTCTTCGTCCTCTTCCATGCGCTGGAGGAGCCTCTCCAGGCGATTCCACTGCAACTCGTCCAGGTTCCTGTTGCGCGCCAACGCGCGTGCCAGATCGGGCGAGAGAATCAGACGCAACTCGTCCTGCAGGAGAGCGTTGATCGGCGGCCCTCCCACTCGCTCGGCCATCAGCAGCATTGCCGGCGTCGGAGTGCGGGGGTGGCGCAGCGCTGCCTCGGTGAGGCGGTCGTTGTCGGGGAACGCTCTTACCGCGAGCGAGATGAGCGAGGGCTCCAGCCTGTTTTCCTCGACCGCCTGCGCCAGCTTGTTCGGGTCCAGTTTGCTGAAGTAGGGTCCGATGGTACGGGGTTCGGTTCTTAACGCCAGGGACAGCGCTTTCAGGCGCATGACTTCATCGGCGCCTGAGGCATCGGAAAAGAAGTCGGGCAGCAAATCGGCTGAAACACGGCCGTTTTCGATTGCCGCTAAAAGTTCTTGCCGACTCTTGGACATGGGAATAAAGCAATCCGTTCTATTGCAGGCTTTCGAGGGTGATGACTACGGTATAGGTGGTCCCGCCTCCCTCGAAGGCCCGAGGTTCAACGTTCATTGTTTCCCAGTCGAGCTTTCGGCCGTTAAGCCGGGCATCGATACTGCGGTAGTGGTTCATGTGAAGCTCGATTTTTTCGCGGGCTTCCATAACGATCGTATTGCCCTGACCGGTGCTGGCGCCCTCGGCTTCGGTCTGCAGCTGATCGTCTGCCCACCACTTGTACCAAAACGTCCGGTTTTCGGTTTCGGTCAGCTCCAGACGAAGACCCTCTTCCTCTTCGGCTGTCTCCATGGGCAGGGCAACCTGCTGCTCTGCCCGTTGCACAGCCTCTGTGGGCGGCTCCCCGGGCTCTTGGGGGGCACTCATGCGCGTGATCGCGAAATACCCACCGACGAGTAGTAACGTGATCACGACGAGCAGGAAATAGAGCCACGATTGCGAAACGTCGGCAGTGTCCCTCTCAATTGCGTCTTCTTCCTTTTCCGGAGTGCCGGAACGCTGTTTCTCCTGTTCTTGGAATTCCTGCACCCAGCGCTCCGCGTCGAGGCCCAGGTGGTTGGAATAAAGGCGGATGAAATTGCGGGTGAAGATTCCTCCCGGGAGCGTATCCCACTTGTCGCTCTCCATCGCGTGCAACAGGTGGATGCTGATCTTGGTAACCCTGGAGATCTCGTCCAGCGATACCTTGCGCATTTCGCGCTGCTCGCGCAACCTCTCTCCCAGCATTTTGACGCTTTCTTCTTCAGTGCCCATCGAAACCTCCAAGGATTCCGGTGAATCCTTCCAGCGTCGGAGCGGCATTAACGCGACTCCGCAAGGGCAAGCTTTTTTAACATAATATCACGCGGCGGTTGCGCGGCAAGCTGCGCAGCCGTCCGGCATGATCACGTCTGCGGATCTCTGGGTAGCAGGAGCAACTCGTGAAATTCAAAGCCCAGCTCGCTACGGCTGTCGCCCTCCGGGGGGGGCATAACCTTGTCGACCTCGAAAATAATCTTGACGAACGAACCCATGAATTCCTCACTCGAAAAGAGCTCTTTGCGGATGGGGACGCGCGTCGGCAGGATACGCTCGTGGTCGAAGGTGAGTCGCGCGACCAGCAGATCATCGCGTTTTTCATGAATGTAAATCGAGAGTTCCTGCGACTCGCCGAGGTCCTCGGCGGGCGAGTGGCCGGCGAGGATGAGCTCGGCCGCTTCGGCCTTGGGGTAGCGCCGGAAGGTTGCAACGCTCGAGCGCGTGCTCCAACGAACCTGGTAGTTATCAGGTTCGGGACCGTTCCAGGTAGTGTCGAACTCCGGGTATATGTATTTCTCTCTATTACGGCGTATGTGGAAGCGGGCAACGCGGTAGGCGCGGTCTTCGGGCTGGTCGCCTTCGGGCAAGGTCAGGATCGCGCGGCGGTTGTTCTCTGAATTGTACAATCCGGCATAGACGGTGACGACGAAATTCTGACCGCCGATGTTTTCGGGAATTTTAAACATGCGTCGTGCCGCCGGTGTCCCCGGGTCCACAACATCCTCGCCGGCTTTCCATTTGCGCGGCGGAGGATTGATATCGTGATCGTCCTGCAGAGTTTTCCCGGGAGCGAACTCGATCAGCTTGCCATTGCTGTCGCGGAAGTGCACGAAAGCCCGCATGTCGTCCGGCGGCGGTGCGTAGTTGTTGCCCACAACCCAGGTGTACTCCAGGTCTACATAGGCGCCGGCGTCCACCGAGAGCAGCTGCTCGTCGGACGGCTTGAAGTAATGGATGACAAGCTTGGGCGTGACGTCGAGCCGGGTATCGCCGGCCGGACATGCAACAAGCAGAAAAGCTGCGGTTGTCGCCGCGGCTGAAGCTATCAATCTGAGCACTTGTATTGCCTCCTGATGTGGCCGTTGCAAAGGCCGGAAGATGACGGCTACAGATCATACGGACGGCGGCTGAGCGGCGTCAAGTTCTTTACTCCGCCACGATTACGGCTTGACCCTTCTTTCGCGCAGGTGCTAGTCTGTTGTCCCACATAGAGTTATCTTGTCCGGGAGAAGCGGCGGCCGGAAGGGGCGGCACCCTACAACAGTTCCCGGACCATGGAATTACCGGTAACCGCTTCACAGGAGGAGCCGGAAAGTGGCAGAGCGGGGCGAAATCAAGGAAGCGCTGGGAATGGTGGAGACCAAGGGCCTGATCGGTGCGATCGAGGCCGCCGATGCGATGGTCAAAGCGGCCAACGTTGTGCTTATCGGTAAGCGCGAGATCGGGCACGCCTACGTGACGGTGATGGTCCGCGGCGACGTCGGCGCCGTCAAAGCCTCGACCGACGCCGGAGCGGCCGCGGCGCGCAGGGTCGGGGAGCTGATCACGGTCCATGTCATTCCGCGCCCCCACGCCGAGGTCGAAAAGATTCTACCCAAGGTCGATGAATAGCACCATATAAGCGCCTACTGCAGACGCAACCTTACCGTCGGGGGGTCTTATCCAGATGCCGGAGGACAGAGATCTCGCCTCCATCGCCGAAGCCCGTGATCTGGCGCGTCGGGCCGCGACGGCGCAGGCCTGGCTCGAGCGGCTCTCGCAGAAAATGATCGACGGCATTGTAGCTGCGATGGCCGCAGCGGCTGCCGAGAACAGCCGCAACCTTGCGCGGATGGCTTGGGAAGAAACCGGCTTCGGCAATCCTGACGACAAACACATCAAAAACGCGATCGCTTTTCGCGATGTTTACGACCACATTAAGGATATGCGCACCGTCGGCGTTCTCTCGCGCGACGAGGAACGCAAGGTAATCGAGATCGCTGCACCGATGGGGGTAGTGGCGGCGATTATCCCCAGCACAAACCCCACATCCACAGCCATTTACAAGCTACTAATCTGCATCAAGGCGCGCAATGCAGTCGTCGTCAGCCCACACCCCGCGGCGCAAGGCTGCATCGCCGAGACGGTCCGTGTCATGAGCGAAGCAGGGCGCGCGGCGGGTCTGCCCGACGACGCGATCCTTTGCATGGAGAATGTAACCCTCGATGGTACGCGCGAGCTGATGCAGTTCGAGAGCGTTGCCGTGGTCATCGCCACCGGCGGGATGGCGCTTGTGAAGGCGGCCTACAGCTCGGGTAAACCGGCGTTTGGCGTCGGCCCCGGCAATGTGCCCGCGTACGTGCACGCAAGCGCTGGCATTGCCAAGGCCGCACGCGATATCCTTGCCGGAAAATGCTTCGATAACGGTACCATCTGCGCCAGCGAACAGGCGGTGGTCGTCGACCACGAGGCGGCAACCCCGCTACGGGATGAGATAGGCCGCAACGGGGCATATTTCCTCAGCGAAGGCGAAGCGAAGGCGGTCGCCGGTGTACTAGTCGGGGCCGATCTGCACGTCAACCCCAAGTTGGTGGGCAAGCCTGCGGAGGAGATAGCCGAGGCGGCCGGCGTTGAGGTGCCGCAGGGAACACGCTGCCTCATCGCAAAGCTTGACGTTGTAGGTCCCTCAGAGCCGCTCTCCATTGAAAAGCTCTCGCCGGTCCTGGCTTGGTACGAGGTTTCCGACTGGCAAGAGGGTTGCGAACGGTGTAAGGAAATCCTCCGCTTCGGCGGCATGGGCCACACCCTTGCGATCCACTGTAACGACGAGGAGATCATCACGGCCTTCGGGCTGGAAAAGCCGGCGTCACGAATCTGCGTCAACACCCCGGCTTCGCACGGGGCGGTCGGCTACAGCACATCACTGCCCCCTTCGTTCACCCTCGGTTGCGGCGCCGGCGGCAACAATATAACCAGCGACAACATAACTCCGCTCCACCTGATTGATATCAAGCGGATTGCCTATGAGACCCGGGAGGTAATCCCTGCGTGGGCGGAAGCCGCCGATACGGCAGGAGGCGAAAACATGGAATCTTTGCCCCCACCATCGTCCTCCGACAGGGCGGTGCTTGAAAAACTCGTGGATGAATTCCTTACCCAGCGAAACGGCTGCAGCATCAAGCCGCAGCCCACCGCGGATGAGCCGACCGCCGTTGAGCAGCCTCCGGTGCCGGAAGCCGATAATGAAGAGAAGGAAACCACGGCTGCCGCTCCTCCCGCTCCGGCAGCACCGCTGCCCCCTCCTCCAAAGCCGGTCGATTTCGTCTCGGAGTGGGAAGTGCGGCAGGCGTTGCGTAACGGCGAGAGTATCCTCATCCACGACAAGACAATCATCACTCCCCTGGCCCGCGAACTTGGAGAGCGCGAAAGCGTCTTTGTCCGGTCCTGATTTTGGGTTGCCTTTTCCCGCCGGTTGCATAGGACCAGGTGCCGTGGTAGAAATCCATCCATTACTTTGCGTGTTCGAAAGCGAGAGCCATGCCGGAGACCAAGCCTTGCAGCCATCCAGGCTGCTATTTCGATGCCCTGACAGGTGCTGACAACTGCTGGCAGCATCTGCCTGATCAGGGCGCCTACAAAGAAAACCTCGCGGGGTCGGCCGCCGAAGGAAGACTGGTGGGAGCCTACCTCGTCAATGCAGATCTGCAGGATTTCAAATTCACGGGTTGCGATCTCAGCGGGGCGGTATTCACCGGTTCCTACCTGGAGGGAGCCAAGTTCGAGCGATGTAATCTTGCCGGTGCCGTGTTCCGCCGCGCTCACCTCTCGTGCGCCGCCTTCGAGAATGCAAATCTGAAAGGGGCAGATTTCACGGGAGCGTTCCTGCAGGCCACGGCCTTCAGCGAGGCGGACCTAACAGGTGCAGTTCTGGATTACGCCTCATGCCGTAACGCTTTGTTCGATGGTGCCGTACTGAGCGAGGCGAGTGCCGTATCCGCCGATTTCAGAGGAGCGGATATGACCCGATGCAAGGCCGGCCAGTTCCGCGCACCTCATGCTTTCTTCTTCCGGGCCAACCTCGACAATGCCGACCTGCGTAGCGCGCTCCTGGGCGGAGCAAAGCTGCTCGATGCCAGCCTCAACAACGCCGATCTTTTCGATGCCAACCTGGTCGGCGCGGACCTAAGTTTCGCCCACGCCAACGGGGCGGTGTTCCACAGAGCTCGGCTGGGACTGTGCAACCTCTACAGCGTACAGATGCAGGAGGCAGACCTCAGCGGCGCGATAGCGCGCGAGGCGAATTTTCAAAACGCGCGCCTCGAAGGAGCAAACTTCACCGGCGCAATACTGCAACGGGCGATGTTCCGCCGCGCGATCGTCAGTGACGAGGTATTCGCGCACGCTGCGAACACTGACGGCCTGCAGCGCTGACGGCAGAGAGGGAAGGGATTATGAAGCCCAAGGTCAAGCGATTCCTTACATCGGTTAATGCCTCGAACTGCTACCTCTGCTGGTGTCCCCAGACACGCCACGGGGCGATCGTCGATCCCTCGGAGTTCACCGACGAGATGCGCAGTGTGATCGATGAGGAAGGCATTAGCCTGAAAGCCATCTACCTCACACACAGCCATTACGACCACAATGCGGCAGTCGGCGAACTGAAGAGCGAATTCGGCCTGCCCATTGCGGCCGCAGCCGGAGAGTATCCCGGCGAGGCAAGAGCGTCCGACGGCGAGATCCTTAGCCTCGGCAACCTTGAGCTTCATGTGGCGGCGATTCCAGGCCATACCGGCGATTCGATAGCTTTCTTAGCCGAAGGAGCGGCGTTCGTGGGCGACGCTCTGTTCGCAGCGGCAGTTGGCGGAACGACCGACCGGCGTCATTTCGAACAGGAGACCTCCGGCGTGCGCGAGAAACTCTTCGATCTGCCGCCAGGCACCATTCTTTACCCCGGCCACGGCCCTGCAACAACGGTGGCTATCGAGAGTGCCTACAATCCCTTCTTCTTCTGAAAAAAAGCCGCCGGGCAGCGATTCGCCGGCGGCCGACTATTCGTTATCTTTCGTGTTTTATTCTTTCTCCTCGGCTAGAGCCTTGAGATCCATCGACTCCGCCACCGAACAGCAGATAGCGGTGTCCTCGCAGTTCTCCAGCGTGACCGTCACTATCACCTTATTCGGCAGGGCGACCAACACCGTGCCACTCTTATCATCCCGGTCGTATTGCTCCACAGCGGGGAAGTC
>CBFCZO010000014.1:0-53702 GCA_965602675.1 uncultured bacterium
AGAATTATGGTAAAAATTGCGGAAATTTTGAACCTACGCATCCTTCTCCTCCCCTGAAAATCCACGGCCTGATTTCAACCCGCGTTCTGACAGGTTTCTCAAGCCTAAAAAACCAATAAGAAGCCGACAGCTATATGAGTATACGGCAAATCCTCCATTGGGATCGGAATGAAGTTTACTATAAAAATCCCCGAAATATGTCCCTTATTGACCGGATCGAACAGAATCCGGCCCGCGAGCGCAACCATGTGGCTGGGGAAATAAAAAGCCCCATTCCGGCCCGCAATGCCGTAACAAGGCGTCGGAATCGTTGTAGAAAGCCGCCTGCCTGCGCAATCACGCAAGAAGCGACGGCTCTTAGAAAGTCACTACTTCTTCGCGTGGCACTTGGTGCAGCGTGTATGGGCTTCGTAGTCCTCTTCTTTTCTTGTTACCATATGTCCAGCTATTTCCGGCTTCCCCATTGAACCCATGATCCGCTGGAGCCGGGGAGTATTATGTATTTGCGCTGTTTAGCCCATCGATGTGCAGCATCAGCGAGTTTTTCGTTTCCACAGTTAAGATAGGCTTCAGCCATGTCCTTATGACCATAAAAGTCTAAAACAAAAATGAGAGTCTTTTCGGAGTCTGGAAAACCTCTGGAAACGAAATATCTATACGCCCCAACTATCACAGACACATCCTGCCTTTCCCATGCTGAATCGAGCGCCCTGTCGGAGATCGAGCCGCCTATCATAGCCAAAGATTCAGCCAGTAAGGCTCGATTGATATCAGTACGAGTTTCCAGCGCTTCGACAAGAGACGCCGCCGCTTGCTCGCTGCCGATTTTACCAAGCGCCTTAACTGCGTTATCCCATACCTGGGCATCATTGTCTTCCAACATCCCAATGAGGGGTTTCACGCTTCCCGAATCTCCCAGATCACCCAGTGCCTCAACAGCGGCTATCCTTACCGGATTAATCCTATCCTTCAGCAGTCCTATGATTGGCGCAACCGCCGATGGATCGCCTAATTTCCCCAGAGATCTTGCCGCAGCCGTTCTTACCATTGAATCATTGCTATTCAGCGCATTAATTAGCGGCTCGACTGCTTTAGCATCACTAAGCAATCCCAGTATCTCTGCGGCGTTTATGCGGGCCTGGCTATCACCGCCTTCCAAAGCCTCAACCAGAGGTTCCAACACCTCTTCCGCACCTAACTCGATGAGCGCGTCTTTCGCAACCCTCGTGCAAGGATTATTCTCCCCTATCATAGTAATAAGTGGCTCGACTGCACGGTCATCACCAAGTTTTGATAGAGCTTCAATAGCTGCAAATCTGGCAAGGATCTCCGTATCCTCCGAAGCGATAGATAATAAAGGTTCGAACGCGCGTGAATCACCCAGGTCACCCAATGCCAATGCAGCCGCGACCCTGAAATCTTTGTTTTTATCTCCGAGTGCTAACAAGAGTGGCTCAAATGCCCTGGTATCACCCAATTTACCCAAAATGTCAGCCGCCAAGCATCTGACCTTAAGATCCCACTCATTCAAGAGTACGATCAGAGGCTCAACTGCTTGAGCACTACGTAGCTTGAGTAGCAATCTTGCCGCAACAACTTTAATCCTTTCATCCTCATCCCTCAGCAATACGATAAGGGGATGAATAGCATGGGTATCGGCCTGCTTTTCCAATATTCGCTCAGCAGATTCTCGGATGGTAAAATCGGTGCTCTTCAGCCTTTCAACGAGGGATTCAACAGCACGCGCATTGCCATATTGCTTAAGGAGGTCTTCTGCTGATCCTCGTACTGAGCGATCCGGATCCTCCATTAAATCGAGGAGGAGCTCCACACCCCGTGGTTCACCCAACTTGCACAACGCTTCAATCTCCGCCACTCTGACTTGGCCGACTTCATCCTGCAACGCTTCCAGGAGAGGATCAACAGCCCGGAAGTCGCCAAGGTCGCCCAGCGATTCTGCAGCAGCTTTTCTTACCAAGCCATTGCTGTCTCTCAGTGCATTTATTAGGGATCCCACTGCCTTCTGGTCGCCCAATGCACCCAAGTTTCTTGCCGCACTTAAACGCACATCAGGGTCTTTTTCTTTGAGATCGGAGATTAGTTCATCAATGCCCTTTGAACATGACCAAAACAGCGCGACAGACCAGAGAATCGTTGAAAAGCAGACAAAACGTTTCCAGAGCATTACCTGAGTCCTCGCAGCTTGCAGGTGATATGAATACAAATATACTCGCGTCCTCGCGAGTATGTAAATAACCGAGTGTTAGCATTGAATGGCTACGGGATGGAACTCTGTTCAATCACTGAATGAACAAGCGGAGAAATGCACTTTGCTCTGGAAGCCGTGTGCATGCTCCAATGAGTACACACAAAGAGGCGGGTTTAAGGGCCTGCCTCGTGTTCGGTCATTTCCCTCTATTACTAAAGAGGCGGTGTCACTTCGCGTGGCACTTGGTGCAGGACGTCGGAGCCTCGCTGTCTTTGTGCTCCTTCTTGTAGTCCTTGTGGCAATCCCTGCAGTTCTTGTGGAAAGCGTCCTTGGCCGTGACTTCGCTGTCCGCAGTATGGCATTCGTGACACTTCTGGTCCGGTGTGTCGGCGTCGTTCTCGAGGGTGTGGTGGCAGGTCTTGCAGGTGTAGCCGGCATCTTGATGAGCCTTGTGCGGGAAGGCCACATCACCCTTCTCGCTCTTGAATGTGATATTCTCCGGGACGTCGGAAGTAGCCGCTGTGGTACCGATGATAAATATCAATCCAAGCAGGCAAGTTACAAAAGCTCTCTTCATTTAGTGTCTCCTTTTAAAAGGAACAAAAATCACGTTACTATCGCTGCTATCAGACACATGTTGGCAAATAATGTTCCTCGAGTCAATGTCGATAAACGACGCCGGCTGTCAGTTTTTACCTTGACGGCACAGCGAGACTGCCCTAAAAAATACACGAGGCCGCAACAAGAGGAAGGGTGAGCCCCATGCAAATAAACTTCGAAACTTACCCAGACAAGCAGGAATACCAATCGCTGTTAGTGATCAACAGCGATTCCCGCTGGCGCGAGACACTTTATTTCACCTTCTGCACCCCATTTGGGGAGAAACAGGAGAAACTTTTCGCCGGCAGGGCAATGTCGGACTTCCATTTCAAGAACAAACCCTGCATCTGCGTCCTGGCTTTCGACTTCCACCGCTGGGATGACGAGATGATCGAGCAGGCACTCGCCCTGGAGTTGCCATCGCTGGCGTTCGAAACACCGCTTAGCGACCTACTCCAAAAGTCATTGGAAGAGCGCGAACGCAAGCCCGAAGGCTTCGCCATAAAGATCAAGGGTTGAGCCCTAATCTACATCGCTCTCCCGCCGACGGGACGAGCCGGGTTAAACACCGCTTTCGTTCACAGAGCGGCGGAATATGTCTCGAACCACAAAGATTTTTTTCGCATCTCCGGGCATCCCGTCCCCCTTCACTCTTGACATCCCCGGCACCCCCTCTTAACATCACTCAGAAACGCCCGCGGGGTAGTTTCACAGATAACTGCGGGGGAATGATCAATAACCCACTCCAAAACGGTTCCAGAATGGCGATATGACCGCGACCGAATTTATCCCTGTAATCGTAATGCTGGGTTTCGCTGTTGCCGCCTCAGTCGGCATCGTCTTTTTCAGCCACATCATCGGTAGGCGGAAGCCGAATCCCGTGAAGTTGGACTTCTACGAATGCGGTGTGCCCCCGCTTGTTTCGCAGCGGATGCGTTTTCACATCCGTTTTTTCGTGATTGCGCTGTTGTTCCTGATCTTCGACTTCGAGACGGTGGTCCTGCTCCCCTGGGCAATCAGCTATAAGACCCTGATCGCCAACCACGGCTGGGCGTTGCCACTCATCTCGATACTCATATTCCTGGGAATACTTGTAGTAGGCTTCGTTTACGAGCTCGCTAAAGGAGCTATTAAATGGGAATAGAAGCACACCTGGGAAATTTCTTCACGACCAAGCTAGGTTATCTCGTCAACTGGGCCCGTAAAAACAGCCTCTGGCCGATGCCCTTCGGCACCGCCTGCTGCGGCATCGAATTCTCCGCCGTCCTCTCCAATCGTTATGATTTGGCCCGCTTCGGCGCCGAGGCGATGCGCTTCACGCCCCGCCAGAGTGACCTGATGTTCGTTTCGGGGCGGGTGCCCAACAAGCTGGTGCCGGTGCTGTTGAAGACCTACGAGATGATGCCCGAGCCGAAGTGGGTGCTCAGCCAGGGCGCGTGCGCCTGCAGCGGCGGCATCTTCGACACCTACTCGGTTTGCCAGGGGGTGGACCATTTCCTGCCCGTCGATGTCTACGTGCCCGGCTGCCCTCCGCGGCCGGAAGACCTGATAAAAGCCCTGTTGATGATTCAAGACCTGATCAAGACGGAGCGCCTCGACAAGGAGCGCGACCGGGAGGCGAAGTTCCGCAATGGATGATGTGAGCAGAGGCGTTAACTACTACAAGCTCTCGGCCGCCACACGCGAGCAGCGGGAAGGCGATATAGCGATCCAGAAGCGGGCGCTAGAGCTGCTGCGTGAAAGATTCGGCGAAGCGATCCTGACGGTGCAGACGGTGCGCGACGACATCACCGTCACCATCCGCCCGGACACCCTCAAGGAAATGCTGGCTTTACTGCGCGACAGCGACGAATTGAAATATAACTTCCTCTCCTCGATCACCGGCATCGACTACATGCGCTACGACATCCCGGAAGAGTGGGGCGAGATCCGCTTCGGCGTCGTCTACAACCTTTTCAGCCTCGAAAAGCACGCCAACTTCGCCGTCAGGGTGGTGATCCCCGAGGGCGAACCGGTGCCGAGTATCTACGACATGTGGCGCACCGCCGACTGGCAGGAGCGCGAGGCTTACGACCTGCTGGGTATAGAATTCGCCGGCCACCCCGACTTGAGGCAACTCTTCCTCTACGACGACTTCGAGGGCGAACACCCGCAGCGCAAGGATTACCCGCTGAAGGGCAAGGGCGAGCGCGACCGCTCGTGGCTGAAGATACAGAAAGCTGCCAGGGGAGAGAGCTGAGATGGCGACCGAAGAGAAGATCGCTGAAGACACGGGCCACCGCATCGAAAACATGTGGCTGAACTTCGGTCCGCAGCACCCGAGCGCCCACGGCACCCTTCACTTGATCATCGAGGTCGACGGCGAGCGGATCGTCAGCAGCATCCCGCACATCGGCTACTTGCACTGCGGCTTCGAGAAGCTGGGCGAGCACCGCAGCTACAACCAGTTCACCGCCATCGCCGACCGGATGAACTACCTAAGCCCGATGTGCAACGACATCGGCTGGAGTCTGGCCAGCGAGAAGCTCTTTGATGTCGAGATCACCGAGCGCTGCGCCCTCATACGGATGATCGTGATGGAGCTCAGCCGCATCGCCGATCACATGTTCGCCACGGGCATGCAGGCGGTCGACATCGGCGCCTTCACCTGGTTCCTTTACGGCTGGCGGCACCGCGAGGAGATTTACGACATCCTCGAGCGCTGCTGCGGCCAGAGGCTGACGACTTCGTACTCCCGCATCGGCGGCCTGATGCGCGACATGGACGACACCGCCGTCGAGATGGCGCTGGACACCGCGAGGCGCCTGCCGAAGACACTCGACGACATGGAAGGGCTGCTGAAGCGCAACCGCATCTGGATCGACCGCACCTGCGACGTCGGCTCTTTCACCACAGAGCAGGCGCTCAACTGGGGCTACACCGGCCCCTGCCTGCGCGCCGCGGGAGTGCCCTACGACGTCCGCAAAGACGAGCCGTACCTCCTCTATAACGAAGTAGATTTCGACATCCCGATCGGGGAGCACGGCGACGTGTTCGACCGCTGGAACGTACGCATGGAGGAGATGCGCCAGAGCGCACGGATAGTGCAGCAATGCTGCGAGAAGTTGGAGCCGGGGCCGATCAACACGCCCGACAACCGCTTCCACCTGCCGCCGCGCGAGCGGCTCTACGACAACATCGAAAGCATGATCATGCACTTCAAGCAGGTGATGTTCGGCCACGGCACACGGCCGCCTAAGGGCGAGGTTTACTGCAGGACCGAAGCACCCAACGGTGAGTTGGGTTTCTATATCGTCTCCGACGGGACTGACAATCCCTACAGGGTTCATGTGCGCAGCCCGTCACTGATGCAGTTCTCCGCTATACCCGAGCAGATCAACGGGAGAATGATCAGCGACGTCGTGGCGATAATGGGCAGCCTCAACATCATCGCCGGAGAGCTTGACCGCTAGGGGTTGGATTAACGAGCCGCAAGGCCAGGGGCAGGAGTTAAGAGTGGCAACCGAGCAGACTCGCAAGTTTGAGTTCTCACCCGAGAGTGCGAAGAAGATCAAGGAGATTGTCAAGCGCTACCCGGATCCGAAAGCGGCGGCACTACCCGCGTTGTGGGTGGCGCAAGACGAGGCGGGCTGGACAAGCCCGGAAATCTGCACGGCGGTGGCCGAGCTGCTCGGCGTCACGCCGGCGCATGTGCTCGGTGTGGCGACCTTTTACACGATGTTCAAAAAGGAGCCGACCGGCCGCTACCTGATCCAGGTTTGCTCCACGCTGAGCTGCTCGCTGATGGGCGCGGAAAGCGTGGTCGATCACCTCGAGAGCAAGCTTGGCATCAAGTGCGGCGAGACCACGCCGGATGGCAGGTTCACGCTGATGAAGGTCGAGTGCCTTGCCAGCTGCGGCACCGCGCCGATGATGCAGATAAACGACGATTACTACGAAAGCCTGACGGAGGCGAGGATCGACGAGATTCTCGCCGGCCTGGAGTGAACGGCCGATGAGGCACACCATCTATAAGACCGATGTCCTGCTGGAAGGCGCCACCGAGGAAGGCAGCGAGGCAATCGACTTTTACGAGCGGCAGGGCGGCTACGCGGCGCTGAAGAAAGCGCTCAAAGAGATGTCGCCCGAGGAGGTGACCGCCGAGGTCAAGGAGAGCGGCCTGCGCGGTCGCGGCGGCGCCGGATTCCCCACGGGGATGAAGTGGGGCTTCCTGGCGAAGGGCACCGGCAAGCCGACCTACCTGCTGGTCAACGCAGACGAGAGCGAGCCCGGCACGTTTAAGGACCGCTCAATCATCGAGTTTCGCCCGCACACCCTGATCGAGGGCAGTGTTATCTCCTCCTACGCCATCGGCGCGCACATCGCCTACATCTACATCCGCGGCGAGTTCGTGCGCCAGGCTGAGATGCTTGAGAAAGCGCTTGCCGACGCTCGCAAGGCGGGCTACGTGGGCAAGAACATCCTCGGCAGCGGCTTTGACGTGGAGATTTACGTTCACCGCGGCGCGGGCGCCTACATCTGCGGCGAGGAGACGGGGTTGATCGAGAGCCTCGAGGGCAAGCGCGGCTACCCGCGGCTGAAACCGCCCTACCCGGCTGCCATCGGCGTCTTCGGAAGCCCGACTATCGTCAACAACGTTGAGACGCTGGCAAACGTGCCGTTCATCATCGAAAAGGGCGCCGCGTGGTTCAAGGGCATCGGAACCGAAAAGAGCACAGGGACACGTATCTTCGGCGTCAGCGGCCACGTCAAGCGCCCGGGTATTTACGAGCTGCCGATGGGCCTGCCGCTTCGCGAGCTGCTCGACGAACACTGCGGTGGCGTGCGTTCGGGACACACGCTCAAGGGAGTAATCCCCGGCGGCAGCAGCGTGCCGGTGCTGCGGGCCGATGAGATCGACGGCGTCAACCTCGACTTCGAGAGCTGCGCCGAGGCTGGCACCATGCTCGGCAGCGGAGGGATGATCGTGCTGGACGACACCGTCTGCATGGTCGACGCAGGCCTCAACGTCGCGCGTTTCTACGCCCACGAGAGCTGCGGGCAGTGCACTCCCTGCCGCGAGGGCTGCTGGTGGATGGTCGGCATCCTCAACCGCCTCGAAAAAGGCGAAGGCAGGATGGAAGACATCGACCTGCTGGCCGACATCACCGATAACATGATGTTCAAGACGATCTGCCCGCTGGGTGACGCGGCGGCGATGCCGATCGAGAGCTACGTAAAGAAGTTCCGCGACGAGTTCGAGAGACACGTAACCGAGGGCGGATGCCCAATAAAGAAGGACAAGAGCATCAAGGTGCCGGAGAATGCCTGACAGGGTAACCATTACCATAAACGGGAATGAGTACAAGGCCACGCCCGGCCGGACCGTGCTGCAGACAGCGCTGGATAACGGTATCCATATTCCGCACTTCTGCTGGCACCCGGGCCTTAGCATAGCCGGCAATTGCCGTATCTGCGCTGTCGAGATCGAGGGCGCGCCGAAGCTGGCCATCTCTTGCAACGAGCAGGTACGCGACGGCATGGTGGTCCACTCTGAGAGCGAGAAGGTCCTGCGGGCCCGCGCCTCTGTGCTCGAGTTCCTGCTGATCAACCATCCACTCGACTGCTCCGTGTGCGACAAAGCAGGCGAGTGCCTCCTGCAGAACTATACCTACGAGCACGGCCGCTACCCCGACCGCGAGAGCACAGACAGCCGGATGATGCTGCCCAAGATCGTGCCGACCACCAAGGAGTTGTCGTCAAAGATCTGGATTTGGGCGAACCGCTGCATCCACTGCAGCCGCTGCATCCGCTTCTGCGACGAGATCGCCGGCACCGGAGAGCTGACCTTCACCAAACGCGGTGCCCGAACGGAAATAGACTGCCATCCCGACAAGCCGATCGAAAACAGCATGGCATTGAACGTGGTCGACATCTGCCCCGTCGGCGCCCTGCTCGATAAAGAATTCCTCTACGCCAGCCGCGTGTGGTTCCTCGACCGGCGCGATAGCGTCTGCCCGCACTGCTCGACAGGCTGCAACATCCATATTGAGAGCTTCCGCAACGAGGTGAAGCGACATATGCCCCGCCCGAACAGCGAGGTCAACAGCTTCTGGATCTGCGATCCCGGGCGGCACAATTTCAGCTACTACGGGCGCGGCGACCGCATCCGCCACCCTGAAGTGCGGATTGACGGCGGCTTCGAGGAACGGCTGCGCGGCGATGCCCTAAGGATGATCGCCGAGCGGCTGCGCGAGGTCTCCAGCGAGAGACTCGCGGGCATCGGCAGCGCCCAGAGCACCTGTGAGGACAACTTCGCTCTGCGCCTGCTGGTGGAGCAGTTGGGCGGCAAGGTTTTCGCTGTGCGCAAGACGCAGCAAGGCCACGCGGAGAAATTCCCCGGCTTGGAGATCGAGGCGGAGAAAGCGCCCAACAGCCGTGGGGCTCTGGCTGTGTTCGAACTGGGGAGTCTCGGCACCGACTCCCTCTGCAAGCAGATCAAGTCCGGAAAAATAGAGGGCGTCATCGCACTCGGTAACGAATTGAACATGCCTCTGAGCAACCAGGAAAAACAAGCGTTGGGTAAGCTGAAGTTCCTTCTCGTGCTCGATTCATGGCGCTCGGATCTGGCGGAAACGGCCAACGCGTTGCTGCCCGCGGCAAACTATAGCGAGAAGGAAGGCACGTTTGTCAATTCCGCCGGCCGCGTGCAGCGGATCCACCAGTGCCTCATTCCCGAGGCGAGCGAGGCAGCGAGCGAGTGGATCTGGATCAAGCGGATCAGCGACGAGTTGGAGGGAGACTGGGACTTCGCCAGCCCTTCGAGTTTGTTCGATGCGATGGCGGAGAGGATCGGTCCGTTCTCCGGCCTTACTTATAAGGCGTTGGGAGAGATCGGGCTTCCGATGAAATGATGTGGGAGTAAGGATGAACATCGGGAGAGAAGGATATGGCGACAGCTGAGCGGAAACTCTGGCCCTGGCAGCTGAAGCGGGCTGTCCCGCTGGGCAGGCGCATCGCCCGGATCATCAAGGGCCTCTTCATCCTCGGCGTCGCGGTTGGGCTGCCGACGGGAGCAATTGCCTCGTTCCCGATCGCCGAAGCCTTTGTCTACGATATCTTCGGCCAGGGAGTGTTCCAGCTCGGAATCGCCACGGGCGTCAAGGCAGTGCTGCTGCTGGTGGTGATCTTCACTTCAGTTGCGTACCTTACGCTCGCCGAACGGCGCTTCGCAGGACTCATCCAGCTGCGGCGTGGACCGAACAGGGTCGGCTGGTTCGGCTTCCTGCAGCCCGCGGCAGACGGCATCAAGTTCTTCTTCAAGGAAGATATAATCCCCGACAACGTCCACAAGCCGCTCTACCTTCTAGCGCCGATTATCATTTTCACTCCCGCGCTCACGGTGATCAGCGTGATCCCCTTCGGGCCGGGACCGTTAGGCGCTAATCCCTACCAGCTTGCATCGGTCAACGTGGGGATACTACTTATCTTCGCGCTCTCCAGCCTCGGCATTTACGGCATTGCGCTCGGCGGCTGGGCGAGTTTTAGCAAGTGGAGCCTGCTCGGCGGCCTACGCGCCAGCGCGCAGATGATCTCCTACGAAGTCTCGCTGGCGATGGCGGCGGTCGGCGTGTTGGTTTACGCCGGCAGCTTCGACCTCACCGCCCTGGCGAACACCCAGGCCGGCTACTGGCTCGGCTTCATTCCCAAGTGGAACATGTTCCCGCAGTTTCTCGGTTTCATCGTCTTTGTGGTGGCGGTGTTCGCCGAAACCAACCGCCTGCCGTTCGACTTGGCGGAGGCCGAGCAGGAGCTGGTGGGCGGTTACCACACCGAGTACAGCAGCATGAAATTCGCCCTCTTCATGCTGGGCGAGTATGCGAACATGATTACCGGCAGCGCGCTGATCACGCTGCTCTTCCTCGGGGGCTGGCACGTGCCTTACCTCGAGTTCCTCGCCCTGCCGGCGTGGATCGCGGTGCTGATCCAGATCTTCGGTTTCTTCCTCAAGCTGTTCCTGCTCTGCTTCCTCTTCATCTGGGTGCGCTGGACACTGCCGCGCTTCCGCTACGATCAGCTAATGAACCTCGGCTGGAAGATTATGCTTCCGATAGCGCTGCTCAACGTGATTCTGACCGCAGTAGTAATGGCGTTTGTATAGAGGTGTAGGAAATGGCAATCGGCGTCAAGGTCCTCAAGAGGCCCAAAATGAACTGGCTGGAGAGGCTCTACGTCTGGCCGATCCTCAAGGGCCTGTGGATCACCTTGCGCTACTTATTCAAGCGCAAGCTCACGGTGGAGTACCCCGAGCAAAGGGTGCCTGTGCGCTGGGGTTACCGCGGCCTGCACCGCCTCAACAAAGACTACCGCGGCAACATCAAGTGCGTAGCCTGCTTCATGTGCTCGACCAACTGCCCCGCGGAGTGCATCGAAATCGTGGCCGGGGAGGCGCCGTTCGGCTCTTACCGCGAGAAGTACCCGTTGCGCTTTCAGATCGACGAGCTGGAATGCATCTTCTGCGGCATGTGCGAGGAAGCCTGCCCGGAGATAGCGATCCAGCTGACGCCGACTTACGAGATGAGCGAGTACAAGCGTGAGGACTTCGTGTTGCAGAAGGAAGACCTAATGGAAGTTCAGGAATTCTGGGTCCTGCCGCGCTATTCGAAGGTCCGGCCGCAACGCAGGTTGCTGGAAGAGGGGAAGTAGCATCAGGGGAAGGAAGTAATGGGGCGGCTCACGCCGCCTTGAACATACAACCGGGGTAACGGTACAGGGGTGGCCGCAACCGCCGCCCGAGGGAGTACTGAGAGGATGTGGGAAGCGATTTTCTTCTACGCCTTCGCCACGGTGGCGGTGGCCTCGGCGCTGCTGATGGTGTTGATGAAGAATCCGGTAGTCAGCGCCGTCTACCTGGTGATCACCTTCTTCTCGATCGCGGGGCTGTTTGTGATGCTCAACGCCCAGCTGATCGCAGCGTTGCAGGTGATCGTCTACGCCGGCGCGATTATGGTGTTGTTCCTGTTCGTGATCATGCTGCTCAATCTCAACCGGACCGCCTTCACCTCCTACAAGCTGTTCTTCACCAAGGTCTTCGCGCTGATCCTGATCGCCATCATCCTCTGGACGGTGGCCGGCAGCCTCGGCGCGATTGCCGAGCAGGCCGGCGAGACTGCGCTGCCGCCGGTGGACGGCAGCTATAAGTTCGGCACCGAGGAGGCGCACTCCCAGGGTTTCGCGGAGATGTTGTTCACGCGTTATGTCTATCCCTTCGAGATCATCGGGATAATGCTTCTTGCGGGAATCATCGGGGCGGTACTGATGGCAAAGAAAAAGGTGTGAGATGGAGATAGGCCTTAACCATTATTTGATACTCTCTGCGGCGCTGTTCACGATCGGCGTCCTCGGTGTGATTCTGCGCCGCAATGCGATAGTCATCTTCATGAGCATCGAGCTGATGCTCAACGCCGCCAACCTGTCATTCATCGCCTTCGCCTACTATCTCGGCTCGATAGAGGGGCAGATGTTCGTCTTTTTCGTGATGAGCGTCGCGGCGGCGGAGGTAGCCGTCGGCCTGGCCATTATCGTGGCGTTGAACCGCAACAAGGGGACGGTGAACATAGACGAAGCCAACACGATGCGGGGTTAACCTGGGGATGGAAAACTATATCTGGCTGATACCGATCCTGCCGCTGGCCGGTTTCCTGATAAACGGCCTGCTCGGCCGGCAACTGGGCAAGAAAGCCGTTTCGGTCATAGGCCCCGGTGTCGTTGGTCTGAGTCTCCTGCTGGCCGCATGGATATTCTTCCAGCTGCCCGCGGATGCGACTGTCAAGGCTTACTACACCTGGATCCAGGTTGGTGACTTCGCGGTCAACGCCCAGCTGCGGGTCGACCAGCTCTCGATCGTAATGACGTTGGTGGTGACGGGAGTCGGCTTCCTGATCCACGTCTACAGCATCGGCTACATGCACGGCGAGGAGAAGCTCGCCTACGCGCGCTACTTCTCCTTCATCAACCTCTTCAGCTTCACGATGCTGGTGCTGGTGCTGGCCGATAACCTGCTGCTGATGTTCGTCGGCTGGGAGGGGGTCGGGCTCTGCAGCTACCTGCTGATCGGATTCTGGTATAAGAAGGACAGCGCATCCGACGCCGGCAAGAAGGCGTTCATTGTCAACCGCATCGGCGACGCCGGCTTCCTGCTGGCAATATTCACCGCGTTTGTGTTCTTCGGCTCGCTCGACTTCGACACGATCCTCGACCCGGTGAACGCGGCGATAGTGCAGAGCCAGTCCGGCGTTTTGCCCTGGATCGCACTGGCGTTGTTCATCGGAGCGATCGGTAAGAGCGCGCAGATCCCGCTCTACGTCTGGCTGCCCGATGCGATGGAGGGCCCGACGCCTGTCAGCGCCCTGATACACGCTGCGACGATGGTGACGGCGGGCGTCTACATGGTGGCGCGCTGCAATGTGCTCTACGCGCTCTCGCCCGATGTACTGATGGTGGTGGCGGTGGTCGGCGCGTTGACAGCTATCTTCTCGGCCACGATCGGTGTGGCGCAGTACGACATCAAGCGTGTGCTCGCCTACTCGACCATCAGCCAGCTCGGCTACATGATCTTCGCCTGCGGCGTGGGCGCCTACTCGGCCGCGATTTTCCACCTGATGACTCACGCCTTTTTTAAGGCATGCCTCTTCCTCTGCTCCGGCAGCGTGATCCACGCGATGCACGAGGAGCAGGATATGCGCAGGATGGGCGGCCTGCGGGTCATGCTGCCGATCACCTACCTGACGATGCTGATCAGCACGTTAGCGATTGCCGGCATTCCGCCGTTCAGCGGCTTCTTCAGCAAAGACGCAATTCTCTGGGCGGCCGTCGCCTCGGGCCAGAGCGGACTGTGGTTCCTCGGCGCGGCGGCGGCGTTGCTGACCAGTTTCTACATGTTCCGCCTGATGTATATGACTTTCAGCGGTGAGCTTCGCGCTGACGAGGAAACCAAAAAGAAGGTCCACGAGAGCCCGCCGGTGATGACCATCCCGCTGGTGGTTCTGGCTGCGCTGGCGATCGTGGGAGGCTTTGTCGGCCTGCCGGCGGCGTTCAACGAGAACTTCGGCCTGCCTTACGACCAGTTCGGACACTTCCTCGAGCCGGCAGTCAGAGCAGATATAGCGGCCGAGTTGGGCACAATGCCTACGGAGGAACTGCTCAACCGCGAGGCGGCGTTGGCCGAAGCGGAGCATCACGTTGCCGAACACAAGGCGGCACACGAGCACGACATCGCCGGCGAGTGGCTGTTCATGGGAATCAGCGTGGCGTTGGCGCTCGTCGGCTGGCTGCTGGCGCGCTGGTTCTACAAGGATAAAAAACCAGATATTCTGGCTGAGCGGGGCGGAGCAGTCTTCTCCCTGCTCAACAACAAGTACTACGTGGACGAGCTCTACGACTTCGCCGTCGTGCAACCGGTGGTCAAGGGCTCGGAGAAGATATTGTGGAAGGTCGTCGACGCCGGCCTAATCGACGGAGTGGCCGTCAACGGCTCGGCGAAGACGGTTAATTTGGTGGGCCGCATAGCGCGCCTGTTCCAGAACGGCTATGTGCAATCTTATTTGTTCTTCTTCCTGGCCGGCGTGCTTGTGCTCCTCTCGATCATCCTGTAGGGGAAGCAGACAGTGCTAGAAGCCTTATTCGAAAACTTGCTGCCGATCATCACCTTCCTGCCCGCTGCGGGAATGGTGCTGGTGCTGCTGCTGCCGCGGCGGCTGGAGGAGGGCATCAGGCAGGTAGCCTTTTGGTCTTCGATCGCGACATTCGTCCTGACGGTGGTCCTCTTTCTGCAGTTCGAGATCTCGGCGCAAATGCAGTTCCAGGTCTCGTGGCCCTGGATCGATGTCGCCGGGGTGCCGATCGCCTTCAGCATGGGCGTCGACGGCATCAGCCTGCTGCTGGTGGTGCTGACCGCGTTCCTGACGCCGCTGGCGCTCCTCAGCTCATGGCGATCCATCAAGGAGCGAGTGAAGGAGTATTACGCGCTCTTCCTGCTGCTCGAGGTAGGCATGCTCGGTGTCTTCCTCGCCACCGACCTCTTCCTGTTCTACGTCTTCTGGGAAGTGATGCTGATTCCGATGTACTTCCTCATCGGCGTATGGGGCGGCAAGCGAAGGATCTACGCGGCGATCAAATTCGTGCTCTTCACACTCTTCGGCAGCCTGTTGATGTTGGTGGCAATCCTGTTCCTCGCCTTCACATCGGGTGCGGGCACATTCGACATCGTCGCCATCACCGACTTCCTGACGATGAATCCGCTCGGCTCCGATGTGCAGTTGATGCTGTTCATCGCCTTCTTCCTGGCGTTCGCGATCAAGGTGCCGCTCTTCCCGTTCCACACCTGGTTGCCCGACGCCCACGTCGAGGCGCCGACTGCAGGCTCGGTGATCCTTGCCGGAGTGCTGCTGAAGATGGGGACTTACGGCTTCGTGCGATTCTGCCTGCCGATGTTCCCCGACGCGACGCTGCAAGCGTTGCCGACGGTGATGGTGCTGGCGATCATCGGCATCATCTACGCCGCGCTGGTGGCGATGGTGCAGCCGGACGTCAAGAAGATGGTCGCCTACAGTTCGGTGGCCCACCTGGGCTTCGTGATGCTGGGTATCTTCTCGCTCAACATGCAGGGGCTGCAGGGCGGGATGCTGCAGATGGTCAACCACGGTCTCAGCACGGGTGCACTCTTCTTAATTGTCGGCGTGCTCTACGAGCGGCGCCACACGCGCCTGATAGCCGATTACGGAGGCATCGCGCGGGTGATGCCGGTGTTTGCCACGATCTTTATGATCATCACTCTTTCCAGCATCGGGCTGCCGGGGCTCAACGGCTTCATCGGCGAGTTCCTGACGATGCTCGGCGCCTTCCGCTTCTCCTGGATCTACGGCCTGGTGGCGGTGATCGGCGTCGTGCTGGCGGCGGTCTACATGCTCTGGATGTTGCAGCGGGTGATGTTCGGCAAGATCAATCACGAAGAGAATCGCAGCCTGACCGACGTCAACTGGCGCGAGCTGGCCTATCTGCTGCCGATAGTGGTGATGGTCGTTTGGATCGGCGTCTACCCAATGACCTTCCTGGAGAAAATGGAGCCGTCGCTGCATTGCTTGCTGAAGCGGATCGAGAAGCCGCTGAAGGAGCATTACCCTGATGCTGACATCGGCGTCGATCCGGCGCTGGATGCTGAGATAGACTGCGAGCTTCCGGAAGTGTACGAACCGCAGCCGGACGAGCAAGAGGGAGAGAACTAAATGGAAGTCGCCATTGGACTTTCAGACCTTGCCGCTGTAAGCGCCGAGATCATCCTGGCGGTGACCGGCATCATCATCCTGCTTGTCGACATCTTCGTCGCCGACAAAAAGAAGACGATGCTGGCAGTGCTGGCCTTGATCGGCATCCTGATGGCGGGCTACGCCACTTACCAGCAGTATGACTACGCAGCCGGCAGGATCGCCTACGAGCCGACGGCCCCGATGACGGAGCAGGGCCCGACCACACGACAGAACTTCGACGGCACGCGGTTCGCTCTCGGATACGTGGGCGACGGAGCGGTGGTTGTCGATAACTTCGCTGTGATCTTCCGCTACATCTTCCTGCTCGGAACGGCGCTGACGGTTCTGCTCAGCATCGGCTACCTGCAGCGCGAAGGGAGCGCGCGGGCCGAGTATTATGCCCTGCTGCTGTTCGCCACGACCGGGATGATGATCATGTGCAGCGCAGCCGACCTGCTGACGCTGTTTCTCGGCTTGGAGACGCTGTCGATCCCGATTTACGTGCTCGCCGGCTACCACCGAGACCTGATCCGCAGTAACGAGGCGGGACTCAAATACCTGCTGATGGGAGCCTTTGCATCCGGTTTCTTCATTTACGGAATCGCCTTCATCTACGGCGCAACGGGCACGCTGCGGCTGCGCTTTATCGCTGAGCGGCTTTCCGAATTGGGCGCGGGTGGTATAACCTCGGCACCTTACCTGCTGATCGGCGTGGCGCTGCTGTTCGTCGGCTTCGCCTTCAAGGTGGCGGCGGTGCCTTTCCACATGTGGACTCCCGACGTCTATGAGGGCGCCCCGACTGCGATAACAGCCTACATGAGCGTTGCGGTCAAGGCTGCGGCTTTCGCGGGCTTGTTACGTGTGCTGCTTGTGCTGGTGCCGTTCCAAACGCTGATAGAGCTGATAAACGGCGCGCTGTGGTGGATCGCGGTGGCCACGATGATCTTCGGCAACGTGATCGCGCTGGTGCAGGACAATATCAAACGAATGCTGGCGTTTTCGTCCATCTCACATGCGGGTTACCTGCTGATCGGAGTGCTGGCGTTGATGAACCTCGGCACTACGTCGATGGCGATGGCATCGATCCTCTACTACCTGATCGCTTACACTCTGATGAATATCGGCGCATTCGCCGTTGTGTTGCTGGTGGCACGCAAGGGCGACAAGTATGAGAAGATCGACGACTATGCCGGTTTGGGCCGCAAGCACCCGGCTCTGGCCGCGGCGATGTCGCTGTTCCTGGTCTCGCTGGCGGGCATCCCGCCGACGGCGGGGTTCTTCGGCAAGTTCTACCTCTTCGGCGCCGCGGTGTCGGCCGGCATGATTCCGCTGGTCATTATCGCGGTTATCAACAGCCTGATTTCCGTCGGTTATTATTTTCGACCGATTATGGCAATGTACTTCAAGCCCGCAGCGGAAGATGAGGAGGAGCGCGGAGAGATTCAGATTCCCTACTCAGTGGAATTCACGCTTTATTTCACCGCCACGGCAGTGCTGCTTATCGGGATCATCCCCAACAGGATAATCCCGTTAGTCGACTCTATTATCTCGGGATTGTGACAAGGACGTTACGGGGGGTGTAAGGGGGGATAGCGCCTCGGCCCAAAAGGTCGGGGCGCGCTGCTAAATACCTCTCTTCTAAGCAGTCATCCCGACGAGATTTCCGGCTTTCCTGCCCCAACTGCATGATGATCTTGAAGGCGATGCCTCATCTCGCCCCCATCCGCCCGCAACCCGGCACTTTTTACCTTACTGTCCTCTTCTTGCCGCAGAAGCCGGCAACACCCCGCTTTTGCCGCTGAACTCAACTTATTTATACTCAACAAGTTAACCCCAAGATGCTACCGCCAGCCGTGCGGCATTGATCTTGCTCTAACACTAAAGGAAGGAATTGTAGCCGAGGTGCAATATTGAGATGCGCCAACCCAGAATGCAACGAGCATAAGCACGAGGGCTTTCTTGGCCGCCTTATCTCCAGCGGCGAGGGGGTCGTGCGCGAGAACCTTTGGTACTGCAGCGAGAACTGCTTCCGGCGTGCGATTCTTTCAGATTACTTAAGACGCAAAAACAGAGGCTCCGAGCTGCGAACCGGCACATATCCGATGAGTTCGCGCGACTTCGGCGCCGCCTTGCTGCGCAGCGGCAAGGTGAGCTGGTCGCAAATCGAGGAGGCTCTGGAGGCGAGACGCGGCAACGGCAAAATGCCGCTGGCTCACTACTTGCTACGGAAAGGCCTGATCGACCGGCACGACATACTTGAAGCCCTCAGCCGCCACCATAGGGTTCCGCTGGCAAAGATAGGGGCGCGCGAGTTGGACGAAGGCTTGATAGATCTGATACCTGCTCAAATAGCTCGTCTGTCCGGCGCGGTTCCCATCGCGCTCGATCGCGATTCGGGTAAGATCAGCCTGCTGATGCGCGATCCCTCCGATCTGACCACCTTGCTCGCCGTCAAGCGGCTCACTGGTTACGAAACCAAGGCCTATCAGGGTGACCCCGCCGAACTCCTCAGGCTGATTGAGCGCTATTACCCTGATAACTCTGCGCTGGGATCCAGGGCCGACAAGGAAAGTGAGAGGTTGGCAGTGGCGCAGTGACGCAGTTTGTTTGCTCAATGCCTGCCGCTTCTCCCAAGCAACAAAAACAGCGGACAAGGATGCCCTCCCTTTGCTCGAGAGGGCACCTGAGCCATTTCTTTGTTGGAATTTAACCTACTATAAAAAAACAAGTCTCAGATAATGCCAAGCGGTAATTGGTTTTTACAACCGGAAGCTATTGCGTACAAGCAACGGCCCGGACCCCCATGGCCCGGGCCGGGCACCGCTACCGGTCGGCCAAAAGATTTGGGGTCCGACGCATCCGCGGCCAGCCGGTGGCGGTACTTTTATTAACACGCCTCAATAAATGAGGGCGTAGTTCTGCGAAACCTCGCTGACGTTTAAATACTCATCAGAACAGGTGATCACGATCCTGCCGGTCAGCGGTGTCTCCGAGAAGGGCATCTCGACCCAGAAGCGGTAGGTGCCCTTCCAGATGTCGCCGCCGTCGTCGGGATAGTAGTAGAGCGGTGTGGAAACCACGTCGCCGTCGGGGAAGAATACGGTAATGAAAATACTGTAAACGTAGTCGTCGGGATCGTTGAACTTTAGCGTGCCCTTGACCTCCTGGCCGGGTTCGACAAGCGTCGGGAAGGTCAGCTTCAGGATGGTCGGGAAAGGATCGGCTTCGGTCGGAAGCGCCCTGCGAGAGGGCAATGCTTCATCGCCCGCAGCCCTCGGACGGCGCGAAAGCTCAGCTTTGCTGACTCCGAGCGCTCCGCCGCCGCGGGTGCGGATCACCACCTTTTTGCTGGTCGACCCGGTGCCTTCATCTTGGCTGGTAACAGCCGCGACGCCGCCCACAAGAACGAAACTGAGCATCACAACCAAGGCGCCGATCCACAGCTGCACCATCAGCGGGATTCGTTTTGCGACGTCTTCGTACCTCATTTTCTTGCCTCCGATATTAGAACTCTTTCCGAGCCTAGGAATAGCAAGCGCTATGCCAGAAGAACGTTTTCAAAATAAGCGTTTAAAATCAATGAGTTACGCAGAGTCAGCCGCCGGCCGCACCTTTTCCGGTGTCCGCTTTGGGTGACAGTCAGATCAGATTGTTGGCCACAAGCAGTTTCTGGTAGCATGTGCGCGGGGGGTTTCACTGTGGACGATACGCTGAAAGATCTTAAGAAGCTTCGCGAGGAGACAGAAGAGCGCTTCCGCGAACTCCTCGACGCTGTCGACGATGAGCAGGCCCGCCTGGCTGAAGAGCTTCGGCTGATGGCCGAGAATGCAGAGAAGTTGGCAAAGGAAGCTCCTGAGACAGTTGAAACCCTGCAGAAATCGCGTGCTCTGCAGGAACGCCTTCTCGGATTGTGTGCGAGGCTGGCCGAAGGACTGCGGGAGATGATGGCGCTTGACAACGCCCGCAGCGCCGAGCTGGCGCGCCAGGTCACGGCCCTGCCCCTGGAGCGGATGGACTTGCTGGTCGGCGAACTGGAACGCAGGCTGGAGCACCTGGAAACCCGCATCCAGAAGCTGGAGCCATAGCCGTTTTCTAGCTGTCTCCCAAATTGTCGGCCGAGGCAGATTCGACGATAAATATCGCTACGGTGCCGGCTCGCACGGAGCGTTCGTCGCCAAGGACGGATTCAATCTAGACGGCCCTGGAGCAGCCCTTGCAACGGATTGAGGTCGTGCGCAAGCTGCCTTGAGCGGCTGGATAAGAGCGCCTAATCCCTGAGCAGTTGCCGCGCGATCACCATTTTCTGAATCTCGCTGGTGCCCTCGCCGATGGTGCAGAGGCGGCTGTCGCGGAAAAAGCGCTCGACGGGGAACTCCTTGATGAAGCCGTAGCCGCCGAAGATCTGCACCGCTTCGCTGGAGATGCGGACGCAGATCTCGCCGGCGTAAAGCTTGGCCATCGCCGATTCGAGATTGGTCGAGCGGCCCTGGTCTTTCAGATAAGCCGCACGGTAGGTTAGCAGGCGGGCTGCCTCTATCTCGGTAGCCATGTCGGCCAGCTTGAACTGGGTGGCCTGGAACTGGGCCAGCGTCTTGCCGAACTGCTTGCGTTCCTGGGTGTAGCTGATGCAGTGGTCGAAGGAGCCCTGAGCGAGTCCGACGGCGAGCGCGGCGATGCTGATGCGGCCGCCGTCGAGGATCTTCATCGCTTGCTTGAAGCCATCACCCTCATTGCCGAGCAGGTTCTCCTTCGGCACGCGGCAATCCTCCAGCGCGATCTGCACCGTGTCGCTGGCGCGCATACCGAGCTTGTCCTCCTTCTTGGCGATCGAGTAGCCCTCGTAGCCTGGCTCGACGATCAACGTGCTGATACCGCGCGTACCCGGAGCCTCCTTGTCGGTGATGCACATCATCACAAAAACGCCCGCGTGCGTGCCGTTGGTGATGAACGTCTTGGTACCGTTGACAAGATAGTGGTCGCCCTTGTCCTCCGCAAAGGTGAGCATGCCGGCGGCGTCGCTGCCGCTGCCCGGCTCGGTCAGGCCCCAGGCGCCGAGCATACGCCCGCTGGCCAAAGGCTCGAGGTACTTAATCTTCTGCTCCTTGGTCCCGAAGAAGTTTATATGGTCTGCGCAGAGAGAGTTGTGCGCCGCTATAGTCAGCCCGACTGATGGATCGACGCGCGACAGCTCTTCGATGATCACGGCGTAGTCGAGGGTGGTCATGCCGGCGCCACCGTACTCGGGATCGATCGTCGCCCCCATCGCGCCCAGCTCACCGAGCTGCTTGACCACATCCATCGGCAGCTTCTGCTCGGCATCGCACTCGGGTGCAATCGGCTCGATTTGATCGAGGGCGAATTCCCGCATCATGTCCTTGAGGATTCGAGTTTCTTCGGGCAGTTCAAAGTTCACAGTGCACCCCTCTCCGTTCTCTGCAATTGCTCAATTATGCCAGCGGCGCAACTCCTCGGTCAACGCGCCGGAAAGACAAGGATATTGGCAACCTCAAGTATCTTGTGATATCCGTCACCTTTTAACCAGTGCGGGTCTTTGGCGTCTCAATCTGCGAATCGGAAACGAGGGTCCGACGGGAACGACAAGAAAGGGGAAAGACAATGATTAGGAAAATGTTACTCGCCGGCCTCGTCCTGATGATGACTGCCCTGCTTTCCGGCTGCGCAAGCACCGCGGGAGCGGTCGTTGTCAGGGGTCCCCATTCGTTCAACTCGACCATCCATGGCCGCGTAGTCCACGGCGGCGTGGGAGTTCCCGGCGCGCGGGTCGTTGTGGCGGGCTACAAGTATTTCGCCGTCACCGACGGCCGCGGCTACTACAGGATCTATTTCCATGCCTCCACGCCGGCCGGAGTCCACAGGATGGGAGTGAGGCTGAACATCAGCAAACCCGGTTACCGCAACCGCTCGATCGGCATCACCATCCGCGACGGATTGAGCACGAGCACGCAGATCAGCCTTCGCCGCTGACGGCAATTGTTGAAGATAGGGAGTCTTTGGCACCACCCCCCACTTCTCACTACACCTCCTTTGAGCAGGGGCCGCTACGGCGGCCCCATTATTCCGTCCGGCGGTTGACACCGCGGCGCGCGGCCGCATAATTATCAGTAAACATTTCTACGCGGGAGGATCAGATGACCGGAGAGATTGTCCACATCGACCTGGTATCCACGGATTTCGATAAATCGAAAAAGTTCTACGGCGAAATCTTCGACTGGCAATGCACCGAGGTGAACGTCCCCGGCCTGCCTTACATGCTCTGGAACCCGCCCTCCGGTCCCGCCGGCGGCTTCAGGCGGCCGAGCGAGGCCGACGAGCCGACGCCGCGAGTAATCGACTACATCCGCGTCGAGAACATCGATGAAACGCTGAAGGCCATCAAGGGCCACGGCGGCAAGGTAATCGTGCCCAAAACGCCTATCTCCCCGGAGGTAGGCTTCATGGCGCTGTTCAGCGATCCTGATGGCAACCAGCTCGGCCTGATCGAAGAGCCGAAGAAGTAGACCTCGGAAAAGCAGGAAACCGAATCATTACACAATAAAAGGAGGCTTCTCAGCCGACTGGATGAAACTCTGCCGGCTTTCTGTTGTCTATAAAGACAGCAAACTTATCTCCCCTTTCTCCCTCCGCTATAGGAGTCGCGGGGCCGAATCCGGCCCCGTTTTATTGGTTTTACGAAGAGAAATACGGTCAGCGGATACAAAAAACCGACTGAGCCGGGGATGGCTGCAGTCGGCAAGAAGCGGAATATGTTTATTAACCCTTAGGTTACTTGCTTCAGTGTCAGGCCGTGGTCCCTGAGGGTGGCCATCAGGCCGTTCTTCTGAATCGTGCGCAGCATCTTCGCGCTGACCTTAATGCGGACCCAGCGGTCCTCCTCCGGCACATAGATGCGTTTATTGATGATGTTGGCGCTCCACTTCTTGCGCGTCTTCTTGTGGCTGTGGCTGACGTTGTTGCCAAACTGCGGGCCCTTGCCGCTTATCGAACACTTGCGCGCCATTTCGCTGCTCCTCTGTAGCTTCCTTCCTCGGAAGGCCGCATAAGCTAACACAATCCCCGGCGGACAATCAAGTCCTTAATTCAACTTGTTTTACGCCCCCTTTGCATCACCTGATAGAATCTCTCCCGGAGGTAAAATGAAGTTCCCGACGCGATATCTCACAAAGCTCAAGGCCGATCCGCGGCCGAAGCTGTTCGGTTATAAATCCCCAGGTGCAGTACGCCTGGGAGCACTGCGGCTGCTGGAGGACCGAGATGACGACGATTTCCTGATGCGCCACGCTCAGCGCGACTCCCGTGATTACCAGCCGTGCCGGAACCTGCTGGCCGGCTGGCACGATAACGGAAGCTGGGGCAGCGACCGCTTCTACATGCGCCGTTGGGGCGAGGCTGCGGCGTGCGACAAGGCGTTGCTGACTACAGCGCGCAACCTTTCGTTGCTTCATCTTTACGGCTGGCGTCCTGATGAAGACTACTCCCAGAACGATTATCTCGACGAAGCCACAGAGTTGTTGCTCGCGCGCGCGCAGGAGGACGGCTGGCTGCAATTTATCTCGCCGGACAGCAGCAGAATCGCGGAAGAGGATAAATCCCTGGCGTCTCGCGCAGACCAGTGGCCTGGAATCGCCGTTGCAGTCCTGCTGAATTTCGGTGTAGCCGATACGCGCATCGAACGATTCTTCGACCTGCTGGAACGCGAACAACGGCCCGACGGCGGCTGGCTGCCGGAATTGGAGGCTCGCAGGCACAGCGGGGGGTACTCACTACCCAGTCACCCACTGCACACCGCCAATTTCGCACTCGCCCTCAGCTCCCACCCGAATAGACGGAACGGCGAAGCAGCCCGCAGGGCTTCGCGCTTGCTGCTAAACCACGCCTTCCTTCCTGTGAGCGGCTACCGTAAAGCCGGCGAAGATCTCTGGAAGCAGCTCGCGGAGCCACAGTGGGGATTCGACGCGCTGAAGGTGCTGTGGATCTCACTGGACTGCGGCTTCGGACCGCAGGACGAGGGCGCAAAAAAAATAGTCGAATGGCTGATCGAGGCGCAGGGGAGTTCGGGTTTGTGGCACACGGCACGCAAGCGGCCCGGCCCGGATGAGGACCTGTTTCTGACACTGAGGGCGGCGGCGGCGGTCAAGAGAGTCTTCGACGACCTGGCAGAGGAGAAATGAGACGCGTGGACAAGATAATGTCACCATCCTTCCAATGCGAAAGAGGGAATCATTTGCTGGATCATAGATGGAAAACAGGGTCGCTCGCCCGGACTTGGATCAGCGCAGCAAACTAAGCAATATCTGCGTGACGCGCTCAAGTCCCCGTCCATCGACGGCAGCGCGGCCCCTCTCCGACATTTCCATTCGGTGCTTGCCGTCGGAGATCAGCTTTTCCACTTCTCCCAACAGACGCGAAACGTCCAAGTCTCCCTGGTGCCCAAGCGATACTGCACATCCGTAAAGCTTAGAGAACGTCTCCGCCGCGGCAGTGCCGGAATCGTCGTGGCCGATCAGCAGAGACGGTATCCCAAGCGTGGCGGCACTGTAGGCGGTGACGCCGAAACTAAGGACCGCAAGATTGAAGCCGGCGAGATATTCGTGCATGTCGTCTTCGGCCTGCGCGAAAACAATATCGCGGCCCGATTGCTCCACCTCTTCACGGAGTGCGTCCACTTCGGCATACGCCGGCCCGAGAAGCACGTTAAGCTCTACGTTACTTGGAAGAGGCAACAGGGCGCGCAGTGCCCGCGGGGTGATAGCGTAGGGATCGCTGCCGCCCATCGCGACCAGTAGTTTGCGGACTTCGGTGTTGTTGACGGCCTCAGTCCGGGCAAATGCCGGATCGATGATGATGTATTCGGCTCCGTTGAAGATACTGTCGTCGCTCGAAATGGCTGCAAGGTGATCAGGATGAGCAATGGCGTTGATCAAGGCGTCCGCCTTTCCGGCTGTGGGGCCGTGGTCGTCAAGCAGGATCACCGGCAGGCCTATCGATGCGTAGGCCGAGTATCCTTCCTCCGTTAAATCGCTCGGTAGATCGATCAGCAGCGCATCGCCTCCGAGCGTGCTGCGGATGTCGTTGACAAAGGCGACGGCGGTCTCCTCGTCGGCATCGGGCGGCAGAGCGACGATGGTTCGGGTCTCTGAGGCAAGTATGCCGCGCAACTCGGGGCGCTCGCGCGTCAACAGCAGCGTGTCGATCCCTTGATCGTCAAGCGCGCGGCAAAGCTGCAGGCAGCGCATAATGTGCCCAAGGCCGACGCGGCGCCCACCATCAACTCGAATCAATAATGTCCGTTCGCCCAAATCACTTCCCCTTCTCGCGAAAAGACTCCAGAGAAATCGGTTCGCCCTTCTTTACTTCTTTCACAGCGACGCGGCCAAGCACTTTGGGCAGATCGCCCGCTGTAAGCTCTGCTGCGGGCCGCAACAGAGCCACCATATCCACGGTGAGCTCCGTTCCGGCAGGTACGTTTTCCGCGGCATAGAGACCGCGCAGCGAACCGTTACGCACTTCATCGAGTTCCTTGGTGATGACCTTTTCTCCGGAACCGAGAGCCGCGGCCACTTCGCGGCAGCCGTCGGCCATCAGCTTGAACTGATCCGGCTCCAGCGCGACGGCGTGGTCCGGCCCCGACAACGAGTTATCGAGGGTGAAGTGCTTCTCAACAATACGGGCGCCCAGAGCCACTGCTGCGACAGGCAGAGCCGCGCTGAGGCTGTGGTCGGAGAAGCCCGCCGGTATGCCGAAACGCTCCTTCAGAGCCGGTACGGCGCGCAGCTCGGTCTTGTCCGGCGGGGTCGGGTAGAGGGATATGCAGTGCAGCACCGCTAACTCATCGCAGCCCATGTCTCCGGCAACCGTGAGAGCTCTCTCAATCTCGGCGAAGGTACCCATGCCGCTGGATAGCAACAACGGTAAACCATGCCCGGCGCAACGGCGGACGAGCGGTAGGTTTGTCAGGTCGGAGGAGGCGATCTTGAGGGCAGGCACGCCGAGCGAGACAAGGAAATCAGCGGCGTCGGGGTCGAACGGCGTGGAAAGAAAGATCAAACCGTTTGATTCGGCCTCGTCCCGTAGCGTCGCGTGCCACTCACGCGGAAGCAGGTAACGCCTGAAGAAACTATATAGCTGGTGGCCGGGGCGCACCAAGCGGTCGGGATCGTAGGTTTGGAATTTGACCGCGTCGGCGCCTGCTTCGGCCGCAGCTGCGATCATTCGCTGCGCCTGCTCAAGGCTGCCGTCGTGGTTATTTCCGATCTCGGCTATCACCAGCGGAGGGGAATCGTCGGCGATTCTATGCCCGGCAATCTCGAACTGATCTTTCATCTATTACACCTCCACGGGCTCGAGATCCAGCCAGCGGAGCAGCATGATAACCTGCCCCCGGCAGTGAAGCTCGTTCATGAACAGAACCCAGAGTATCGAGAGCAGACTCATCGTCTGTCCGTCAGGAACGGCGAAATGGCGGTCCAGCTCACCGGCGGGCATACCGTCGAGCAATTTCTCCGTTCTCCCCCTGACGGCGTCCAACATGTTGATTGTAGCATCGCTTGTGGGCAGCTCGCGCCCCGTGTAATCGGCCAGACGCACCGTCCCCTCCCCCATGACCACCTGGCCGATCCAGTAGTCCTCCTGGTAGATCATCTCCCTCAGCAGCGAGCCGATGGAGCCGACTTCCTGTGCGGGGGAGGCATCCAGGGACTCGGGATCGAGACCGCGCACGGCGTCCTTGATCGTCTCGCGCACGTTTTCCCAGTAGGGAAAGAGATCATCCAGTCTCATGGCGGCACCTGGGTTCCCCAACACGCATGTGTACCAGAGTAAACATGGGCACGCAAGAAAAGCAGAAAGGAAAGCTCAGAGCTTCCATTTCTCCCCGGGGAAGTCGGGCTTGTGGGTGTCATCGAGCAGGCTAAGCTGCTGGGTCCAACCGTTGATGAGGCCGAGCCGCACCATTGCCTCGATCGCCTCGTTATATTCCCGTTTCAGCAGGCGGCGGTTAAGCCGCCGATTCTCACCTGCGCGGTAAGCGGGATAATACTGGCCCATGAGCGAGATATTGATCAACAGATCGATCTCCGCGATCGATTTTAGCACCTCGCCCGTGCCGGACAGTCCATGCGGAAGCACGAGGTGGCGGATGATCAGCCCCCTACGGGCAATGTCGCGTTCATCCGTCTCGAGAAGGCCTACCTGGCGATACATCTCGGCTACCGCCGCCCTGTTGTTCTCAACGTAATTGGGCAGACTCGAGAGGCTGCGGGCGGTCTCGTCGTCACCGTATTTCATGTCGGGCAGGTAGATATCTATAATGCCGTCGAGCATCCGCAGGACGCGGACGGAATCGTAGCCGTTCGAATTGTATACCAGCGGCAGGCGGAAACCTCGGCCTGCGGCGATCTCCAGTGCTCCGACTATCTGTGGGATATTGTGGGCCGGCGTGACGAAATTGACGTTGTGGCAGCCACGCTGCTGCAACGCCAGGTAAAGGTCGGCCAGCCCCTCCTCGCCAATCTCGCGCCCGAGTTCCAGCTGGCTGATATCGTAGTTCTGGCAGAACATGCAGCGGCTGTTGCAGAAGGTGAAGAATATTGTGCCGCTGCCGCGTGTTCCCGAGAGGACCGGCTCCTCGCCGCCGTGCGCGGAAGCCGAAGCGTACTCGACATAGCCGGGGGCGCGGCAGAACCCACGCTCTCCCCCAAGCCTGTCGACGCCGCACTCGTGGGGACAGAGCTTGCAGTTACGCAGTATCCTCCGCAAAATCTCGGCCCTGCGAGCCAGCTCGCCGCTCTCATGCAGGCTTAAATAAGAAGGCCGGAAATTCGCCATGACAACATTCTAATCGAAGGCCAAGATCCGGGCCATCCTGTCAGGCTGAATTCCGGAGCAATGTCTAGTTGATCCTGATCTGTTTCTTTGCCAGGACCTTTCGCCCGAGGGGGCTGGTCACGGAAAGCTTGATCTTGCCCGAAGCCTTGGAATCGACGTCGAGGTTTATCAGCAGGTACTTGCTGTAATAACGGTACCAGTTGATTCGCACGCCGGGATTATTCTGGCTCACGTGTGCGCCGCGCAGAGCGTAACGGTGCTTCAGCTTGATTGTTGTATCCTTTCCCTTGGCCACCTTCTTCGGAGCCGGCTTCTTCAGCTTCATCTTCTTATTGTTGGTCTCGAAGAAGTAAAGAGTCGCCTCGGCCTTGCTGCCGTCGACGCCCTCGATCACCAGGTCTATCACGCCTCCGCCGATGTAGCCGTCTACGTCCGGTTCATCAAGCGACTTGTCACCCTCGAAAACGAAGATGCCGGTCTCCGGATCGAAATCGTCGGCTTCGTCGAAGAAGTTATAGCGCTCGCCGGGATTGGCCGGATCATAAAGCAGGGAGGTGAACGCCATCTTGCCGTTATCCCTGACGAGGACACCGAGGAGGATGTTGTTGATGTCCTCCGCCGGGGCGGTGTCGGTAAAGTCACCCTGGCCGACGTAGATACCGCTGTAGTACTCGCCGTCGTTGTTGCATCGGTAAATATAGAAGGGCCCTATCTCAAACACCGTGTAAGTAATGTACAGGTCGATCTGATCGCCGCCATTCTTGATCTCACCCCTGAGGCCGAATCCCAGGTCCTTGCCGTCGGTATCGACCAACCCGCAAGTGAACTCGTTGCCGGAGATCTCGCCGTCCACGATCGCCCACTGCGTGAGAGTGATGTTAACAGGCTTGGCAGGCGGTGCACTCAGCTTTTCCGAATCGGCCAGAACCACGCTGCCGTAAAGCGAGTTCCCTTCCTGGCCGAATGCGAAGTAGTAGGGAAGCCTCGACTCTGCGCTGGGATCCGGTCCCTGCTCGTTTACTGGAATGATCCCCATGTAAACGAAGCCGTCGAGATTCACACCGGCATCGGCGGGCTCGGCTTCATCCGCCAGTCCAAATGCCGCGAAGAAAAGTAATGTTGCCAGAGATAAAAAGGAAGCTAATCTGGACATGATTACACCCATTCGTCTATTAGCTGATAACAAAGGAAAACCCATACAATTATTACGAAAACCTTGTTATCGCAGAGAAAATCCCTGCCAGTTATTGTCAAATATGTACTTATGCAGGCAAAACATCAAGTCCGGTGATCACCTTCCCTCGTAAGTCACGACTGCTGTGAGACTAATTGACGCTGGAACCGCAGCAGTGCTAGCCTGCTTGTTCACGAGAACACTGCCGGGGGAGAGAGATGGCTGCAAGCAGAATTGGATACATTGCGTGCGTGGAGACCAGCGGGCGCTACATCGGCGCTCTGATGGTGACCGACGGCGCGGGCATCCCGTTGGAGTTCAAGTACACCGAACCGATAAAGCCTACCCGCATCCAGGCGATCCTCTACGGCGGCGCGCTCGAGCGCTATATCAAGCTCGAGGTGATCCGCCGAAAGTTGGTCAAGGCGCTGCAGAACCGCCCCGATGTGATCTTCGTCGACAATGCCGACCTCTCACTGCTCGGGCCGAGCGAAGGGATACCCGTCGTCGCGCTACAGCGTGCGCGGATCCCGCCGATCGGCGGCGCAGGCGAAATAAAAAAGCCTAAGGAAAACGAGCTCATAGCCCAGACACAGGATGGGTCGGACCCGCTGCGCTTGATATTCGCCGGTGTGGAGCAGGACGCGATCGACCGCGTTGGCACGCTTGTGATTGAAGCGGGACGGGCGGCAGACCTGGCTGAACCCCTGGAGCGCCTCGAGAAAGCGATCGACGCTTTACTCAAGGATAGCTCCGCCAAGGAAAACGGTTGAGGCGTTAAGCCTTGTTCAGCAGGGCCAGAGAAGCAGTCCGCAAGGCGTACCGCCGGTTCCTGGATTCTATCTATCGAGGCATCAAAGGTTACGAGATCCGCTCTGTTTCCTGTCGGATCGGCGTAAAGGCGTTGGATCTCGATTTTTCTATCAGTGAAGTTGTGGAAGACTTCAAGTTTGCCCTTCCCGAGCCGCATATCGGGAGCGAAACCGTCGAGTGCTCTGTCTCCTCACTGACCACAAACATCGAGGCGCGGTTAGCCGAGGATTCACAGCCGCCTGTCCCCGACACAGAAGTTACCGACTTCATGGTAGGCATCGACCCGGGGAAGGTTCGTGAAGATGGAATGGCGATCGATGTCTCACATGTACAGTCGGTTCCCGCGGCAATCAGTAAAGTGTTGCATGTGAAAGACGTAAGAGCGGTGGTGCCGACGGCAAAGCTATACAGCATGAAGGGCGTAAGAGCCGGAGAAGGAACGAGGGTTGTCGACGGGCAACGCTGGGCAGCGATCGTACCGATGACTCGTGCTGCCTCGGATTTCTACCGGCTTCCTGCCGAGGAAAGAGTCCGTTTGTGGAACGTGCTGGTCAAGCAAGCCGACAAGCGGCCCAACGAACTGGAGCTTATCGGCATCTTCCCCGGGGTTCCCGTCAGGGGTATAAAACGCCTGGGATTCGAGGGCGGCAGCAAGCGGCTGCGAATCTGGCTCGAAGCGGTGAAAAGCAAGGGCGGTGAGGACACCCCGACCAGGACGCTGATCCTGGCCCGGGAGCGTGCCTCGGGCAAACTTCACAGGGTGTTCGACAGTGGGTGAAAAGTGGCTCGGGAACGCCCGGCAGCCCCTGATTAAGGCGACATTTTCCTGTCCCGCACCTTTCCTGTGGGCAGGCCGCAGTCTCAAAGTCATGTTATAATCCCGCGGTTCAACTTGGAGATACTGCTGTGTTCCAGGATGTTATCTTCCTCTCGGCGCTGATCTTGGTTCTCTTCATCGGCTGGCTGGCGCTGAAACTGAATATTCGCGTCCGCAAGGCCCGCGCCAAGGAAATCAAGAGAGTAAATTTCGCCAACTACGTTAGTTTCGCCAGCAACTTTACCAAAGCCGAAGAGGCCGAGAAGAACGGAAATCACAGGCAGGCCTTGTATCTGTTTAAGCGCGCACTGCAGATTCTTGAGGAGGACGAGAATCAGGACGAGATCACGCGCGAGACTCGTGAAGAGGTGCTGGAGCGAATCGCCGCCCTGGAGCAGGCGCAAAACTGATCCCCGGCATCACCTGCTCGATGAATAACTAATCTATCAAACCATAAACAAGCTCGGCCGCGGTTGTGATAGCAGCCACCAGCCCCTCCGGGCTCGCTCGACCGCTGCGAGCGATGTCGTATGCAACGCCGTGCGGCGGTGAGGTCCGCACGAAGGGCAGGCCGAGCGTAACATTCACGGCGCTGCCGAATGCCAGGGTCTTCACGGGTATCAAACCCTGATCATGATAGAGCGCAATCGCCAGGTCGTAGCGTTCCCTGGTGTGGGGAGAGAACATCGTGTCCGCGGGAAACGGGCCGTCGGCGTTTATCCCCTTCCGACGACATTCCTCTATCGCCGGGGCAATTATGCGGATTTCCTCGTCGCCGAAAAGACCGCTCTCGCCAGCGTGGGGATTGAACCCCGCCACAGCCACCCGCAGCCCGCTGAGGCCGTAGCGACGGAGCCGGCTGACCAAGAATACTATAAAGTCGACCAGAGCCTCGACGCTTAAAGCAGCCCGGGCCTCGGCAAAGGAAACGTGAGTGGTGAACAACGCCACCCGCAACCCCCCGCCGAGAAACATCATCGCCGTGCGCTCGCTGCCGGTAGCATCGCGCAGGAACTCAGTGTGCCCGGGGTAGTCGACGCCCGCCATGCGCCAGGCTTCCTTGGAGATAGGGGCTGTCACTATTCCTTGCGTCATGCCGTTTTTTACAAGTTCGACAGCTCCGCGAAGGTACGCCGCCGACACTCTGCCGCTCTCCACACTGGCCGAGCCGGGGCGAATCTTTTCGCCGCCTTGACGCAAATCGTAGAGATAAACACCGCCCGGCTTGACGGAGCCTGGATCGGAGGGATCGGTAACGAGTATCACCTCGGGAAGAGAGGAACCCGCAACAGTTCGTAACAACGCAGCATCGCCCACAAGCACGGGAATGACTTGCGCCGGGATAACTCCCGGTTCCAAAACCTTGGCACAGATCTCCGGACCAATCCCTGCGGGATCGCCCATAGTTACAGCAAGCCGAATGTGATCCGAATGGGGCATCTGAGTCGAATGAAGGCGAAAGACGGGTTAGGAGCGTCTCTCTCGATCCTTGAAGATATACTTGATATGTCGCTTCATTACAACGAGATTCGGTTCGTTATTCCGATTGACCTTGATGCAGTCGCGGTCGTACCACTCTATCACTCCTCGGATCTCCTGGCCGTCCTGCATGACCACTCTCATCAGAGTCTTGTTGGCCATCTGCTTGAGATAGTAGAAGTTCTCGGCATTGGTCTGCTCGGGAGGGATCCGCTTGCGCCGGGACGCCGCTGGGGCCGTGAGCATAGTGCTGTCGGCTTTCGACATCGAATGTGACTTCAGTTCGGCAAGTTTCGGTCGAATCAGCTTTCTATTCATGGTTCTCCCCTTCGGCCGCCTTTTGACCAGGAAGGCAACCGGAAGAAATCATCCACCAGTCATCTACGGACTATCACTAACGTTAATGGCAATTTAGCGGGCAGTGACCGCGGTTCCACCGCTTAGAATATAATCTTCTGTTTATAGCAAACGGTGAAATCAACCATTAAGTTGAGATTAAGACTATAAGAATATGTAACACACATTCTTATCAATATCAAGTCTGGCCGCCCGACGTCATAAAGCTTAAACTCATCGGCATTGCGCCTCCTGACTGCCCTTCATATAATTGAATCCTCCAGGGGGAGAGGGATGAGACAAAGCAATCCTGTTGGCCTGGTACCTGTAATTGCTGTTTATGCCGCTGTGGCATTATTCCTGCCGCTGGGTCAGGGCATCAGCCGGTCTCCGCAAGAGGAGGCTGACACGACCGACAGGACTCGTATAGCCGATTACGACATCAGGGTCACACTGGAACCCAACGAGAAGAAACTTACAGGCTACGAAACCGTCACCTGGCTCAACGCAGACGGCCCGCCTACGGATCAGCTCAAGCTTCATCTCTACATGAACGCCTTCAGGAGCCCGACGACCCGCCACATGTCGGCCCGCAACGACTGGCTGGCCGAGGAAGCGGGATGGATCGATATCAAGAGCATCAAGCTGCCCGGAGGCGATTTAATCGAGCCCGAGGCTGCCGAGGAAGAGCAGCCGGCTCAGATCGACGAGGATCTGATTGACCGGATTGAGATCGACGAGACGGTAATGACCGTGAGCCTGCCGCGTCCGGTGGAAACCGGCACGAGAGTGCGCCTGGAGATAGAGTTCGAGGTAAAGCTGCCGAGAGTATTCTCGCGCGCGGGGTACAGCTCCGATTATTACCTTGTGGCGCAGTGGTTCCCGAAGGTGGGGGTGTATGCCGGCGGCCGCTGGATTTGCCCGCAATACGAAAGCTCCACGGAGTTCTACTCCGATTTCGGCCGCTACCGGGTGGAAATAACGGTGCCAAGTAACTACAGGGTTGGAGCGACGGGCCTTCTCGACAGCTCGCGGGTGCGCGGCCGACAGAAAACGCTGGTTTACAGGGCGTATCCCGTTCATGACTTCGCCTGGGCAGCCAGCCCGAATCTCCGCGAAGTCAAGGATAAGATCGAATACCGCTCGGGCGGCAAGACCCACACTGTCAATCTGTCTCTACTGATGCAGCGCGACAGGACGGACATGGCCGACACCTACAAATCGGCGATCAGGTTGGCACTGGAAAGGTTCGGCAGGGAATACGGGCCTTACCCCTACTCGAAGCTCACCGTTGTCGATCCGGCGCCCGGCCGCGGGCAGTATTCCGGAGGGATGGAATATCCCATGTTCATCACGGGGGGCAGCTCGTGGCTGGACACCTACCTTTTCCCCGGAGACCTGCCAATAGAAGGTGTGACCATTCACGAATTCGGGCATCAGTACTGGTACGGCGTGGTAGCGAACAACGAGTTCGACGAACCTTGGATTGACGAAGGGCTGACCTCCTATACCGCTGATAAAACTATCGATACCTTGGCTCCATTCGGCAAGAGACTCCGTTACCCGAAAATCCTCTCCGACACACTCTTCGGTCTGCACCCTTTTCTGCGCGGCTGGCGGATTGGACATGATGATTTTGCCGGATTGCTTCGGTTGGGTCTGCCGGATTCAAGCCTGGCGTACCGGCGAGCCGGTTATATACAACTGCCCGAAGCCGCGCCGGTAACAGCAGAAGCATACCGGTCACTCAGCGGCCTTGCTTACGCCGTTACCGCTTACCACAAGCCGACACTGGTTTTCCACACACTTGAGGGTCTCGTCGGAGAATCCGGAGTGAGCCGGATTCTCAGGCGGCTTTACGAGCGCTACCGCTTTAGCCATGTCAGCGGAGACGAGATCCGCGCCCTGGCATCCGAAGTCTCCGGCAAGGACCTGAGCTGGTTCTTTGCCCAGGTGCTCGACGGCACGGGGACTCTCGATTACGCTGTCGAATCGGTTGACATACCCGAAGAATCGCCCACGGACGGCGAAGGCGAGGTCCTATCCAAAATCACAGTCCGCCGGCTGGGAGAGGTGATTCTGCCGCAGACCATCAGAGTGACTCTTAATGATAACCGGAGCTTCGATTTCAAGTGGGACAGGAAGAATACACTTTCCAAACCGGCCTGGATGGAGGCCTTCGAGGCGCTCGGGAAAGGCGGCGGATCTCGATACCGGCTCCGCGAAGGCAGGGCCGGCGGCTGGTTAACAATTGAGATTCTCGCTTCGAGCACAGTTGCATCGGCAAGCGTTGACCCCGATTACCGATACCCGCTTGATCTTAACCTGGCAAACAACAGCTTTAGGACGGATGCCGATTCCTCTTTCTCTACCCGCGGCGAGATGAGTGCGGTGCGGCTGGTAGCGAGATGGCTGCACGGCATCAGCGTTTTCAACTGAGGTGCTGCGTTGATCCTGCTCGTAACGCTTCTGAAAGGCCTGGCCAAGGCGCTACGCTACTGGCAACCGATAGCTCTTCTGGTGCTCCTTCAGCTGGTGCTGGCATGGCTGATGGCTTCGCCTCTGGCATCCGAAATGCACCGAGCCTGGGATCACAGCACCATCTCGGACGACCTCGAGCGTTTGCCGGCGATGCAGGGAATCGCCGTGGACGAGCTGATGCTCGCAGGGCAGTCGCGATACGAGGCGAATTACAATCCGCTGTTCATGGCGATCGCCGGGGTGATTATTATCCTGTGCTCAATGCTTGTGCTTGCGGGCGTTTTGCCGCTCTACAGCGGCCTCGACCTGAAATTCAATTGGGACCGTTTCTGGCTCAACGCGAGTCGCTACTTCCGGCCCTTCATCGGATTAGCCATCCTGGCCGCCCTGCTCTTCTGGGCGGCGGACCTGGCATCGGAGTTGGTCGACGCCCTTGTCGACGATGCGCTGGCTGGCAGCGACGATGAGTTCACATTATTCGTCACAGGAACGCTTGTCACCGGCGCATTCCGATTCCTGCTGTTCTCGCTGATCGTGCTGGTTTTCCAGTACGCCAAGGTGATCGCCGCCGCGGAGGGGCTGAGGAACATCATTTACCTGACGCGAAAGGCGTTCGGCTTCGTCAGCCGATTCTTTGTCGTAGCGTTGGTCCTGTTCTCGCTGCTTGGCATGATTGAGTTCGGCATAGTTGCTCTCGATGCAGCTGTCTGGCATTACCTGCTGCCGGGAGCCGAAAGCCTGTTCGGTTGGGGTTGGATCGTCCTGGTAATGATATTACTCACAGCCGTTAAGTTAAGCTTCTTTTCCAGCCAGGTTCTCCTCTACACCGAAATTTCCAGAAGAGCCAGCGAAGGCGTCCGCGTCGAGCTCGACAGCGGAAACTACGAAGCTCTCGGTTGAAACGCACCGTCCCGCGTCGCAGAAGGCTCTTGCGTGCGCACATGGCATGAGTTTAAATCATTACACCCCAATTAATCCGTAACTTGAACGGGCATGACCTGGTTAATCCGATGGCAAGCCGGAAATGAACGGACAAAGGCCCTCACCACCTCAAATCTACCGGGAATATCGACGCGTTCGCAACCTCGGAGCGCTGCTCGATGTTGTTCTGCCGCTAGTGGCTGCGATTGCTTGTGTCCTATTCGGTGGCCTGGACCTCACCCGCGGGGATTCCTCCAACGGCGCTTCCTCCCAGTGGCTTAAATACGGGCTGGTTGCATTTTCTGTGACGATTTGTATCGTGGCCAGGATCCTGCTCGGGAGGCTGATGTCCGATGTCCGCAGGCAGGCGCGGCTCGGGAGATACAAACGCGGCTGGATTACCTACAGCTACTTCGCGCTCTTCGCTCTCTACCTCGTGCCGGCTGTATGGGGAATCGCTTATTTCATTATCACGGGCGACACCATCGCTTTTCTGATCCTCGATGCGCTGACCGTTCTCGCTTTCCTCTTCCTCACTCCCAACGTCGATTATTTCTGGCAGTAAGAACCACGAAGAAGTCCTGTCAGATCCGCAGAACCTCGTCAAGGAAGCTCTGAAGGGAACCGAACGGATGGAGTCTGGTCGCCTTCCCGCCTTTTTGCTTCGTGGCATTCCGCTTCGGAAGGTAGACATCGGTCATGCCCATCGTCGCAACCTCCTTCAGCCGCAGATCCGCTGAAGATGCGGAGCGGATCTCCCCCCCAAGCCCTATCTCGCCGAAGAACACCGCCCCCTCCGGCAGAGGAGTATCCATAAGCGACGAGGCGATCGCCGCCGCCACCGCCAGGTCGACTGCGGGCTCGTCGAGGCGGACTCCCCCGACAATGTTGATGAACACGTCGCGTGTGGCGAGATCGAGTCCGCAGCGCCGCTCGAGCACAGCCAGAAGCAGCGCAAGGCGATTGTGGTCGAAACCTTCGGCCGTGCGGCGCCCAGGGCCGTAAGCCGCGGGTGAAACAAGGGCTTGAACCTCAACCAGCAGCGGCCGCGTGCCCTCAACCGTTGCGGTTACGGCGCTGCCCGCCACACCGGAGTTTCTCTCGGCCAGGAAAAGCTCCGACGGATTCTCCACCTCCCTCAGTCCCCCTGCTGTCATTTCGAAAACAGAAAGTTCGCTGACCGGCCCGAACCGGTTCTTCAGGGCGCGCAGCATCCGCAGAGTGTGAAACCGCTCCCCCTCCATCATCACCACGGCATCGACTATGTGCTCCATTGTCTTCGGTCCGGCGATCTGGCCGCCCTTGGTCACATGCCCCACGAGGAAAACCGGCGCGTGTGAGGACTTGGCAAGCATCAGCAAGCGCGCCGCCGCTTCCCTCACCTGGCTAACGCTGCCGGGAGCCGACGAGAACCTGTTCGAGTAAACGGTCTGGACGGAATCCACTATCAGCAGAACGGGATTGAGCCGCTCGAAGGTGGCGATTATGCGATCCAGTTGAGTCTCGCAGTGCACAAAAAGGCTCTCCGGGTGAAGACCGAGTCGCTTGCCGCGCATCTTGACCTGTCCGCCGCTCTCTTCCCCCGAAACATACAGAACCCTGCCCCCTCCGTCGGAGACGTGGGCGGCTACCTGAAGCATTAGCGTCGACTTGCCGGCTCCCGGTTCGCCGGCTACCAGCGTAAGGCTGCCCGGCACAATACCGCCGCCCAGCACCCTGTTCATCCCGGGTATTCCCACACTAACGCGGTTCTCGCTCTCACTTCCCAACTCACTGAAGGGGATCGGCTCACCGGGCGCCCCCTTGGTGGCATCCCATCCGGACTGCTGCTCACGTTGCGGCTCCTGCCGCTCTTCCGCAAGGCTGTTCCATGATCCACATTCGCTGCAGCGACCCATCCATTTGGGATATTGGGCGCCGCATTGCTGGCAGACGAAAACGATACTCGGCTTGGCCAATTGAATTCCCCCGTTGTGAAAACCGAAGGAATGGTAGGCTCCAGTATGAATACACGTCAAGGCGGCGTCTTGACACTCAACGGCGGCAGCCGTTAAACTGCACTCCAATCGATACTCAATCCCATTCGCAAAAGGCTGCCTGAAGGGCGACAACATGGCTAAGGAGAAAACAACCAATGAAGCTCTGGAACGCTTCGCCCTCTTCCTCAAGCGGCACAGCCTGAAAATGACCCGCGAACGCAGACTGATCCTGCGCGAGATCTTCAGCAGCGACGATCATTTCGAGGCCGAGGACCTGCTGTTGAGGTTTCGCGCCCGCAAGGAGAAGGTTTCGCGGGCAACCATATACCGAACCTTCGACCTGCTCAACAAAGCGGAGCTGATCAAGAAGAGCGATTTCGGGGAGAACCATTACCACTACGAGCGGAGCTACGGCCAGGAGCATCACGATCACATGATCTGTCGCCGCTGCGGCAACGTCATCGAGTTCAGCAATCCGGATATCGAAGCCCTTCAGGAAAAAATCGCGAAGGATTACAGTTTCGAAATGACCAGCCACACCCTGCAGATCTTCGGCTACTGCGTTAACTGCCGCCAGAAGTAGCCGCCTCCGTCGCGCGAGCATCATTGACACCCGCCGGGTCTCGCACGAGATTGTATTGTAGAAACCGGACAATCACATTTAGAAGAAAGTGAAAACGGGAGGTTACTATGCCAACCTTTGCGCTTATGACGAAACTGTCGCCCGAAACCACGGCCAACCTCGATTCAAAGGAGGAAATGGGCAGGACATGGTACTCAAAGATAAAACAGAGTTGCGCGAGCGTCCGCTGGCTGCACCACTTCGCCATTCTCGGCCCATACGATTTCATGGACATCTACGAGGCTGAGAACGAGGAGGAGGCGGCAAAGGTCTCGATGATAACCCTGGCCAACGGCGCGGCGGAGGCGGTCAACTGGACGCTGATTCCCTATCAGCGTTACCTCGCGATGATCAACGACCTGGAATCAAAAGGGGTGTTCTGAAAACCCGGCGGGAATCGCCCGGGGATCACTGGATCAGCGCTGTTCTTTCCCTCCGGAACTAAAACGCAGGATCGAGTGCCGGTTGCGGGTATTATATTGGTAGAGCGATCGCTGGTCGTCGGCCCAACGCCAGCCCTCCCACTCGTCCTTCGGAGCCTTGCCGTCGAAAACCACATTGCCGTAGGCCAGCATAAAGAAATCGTCGGTGTATCGGATTTCCAAGGCACGAAGCTCGCCGGCGGCCTGATAGAAAGCCCGCAGCGCTGGGGCGGAGGTCTCGTAGTGCCGCAGATCAGTGGTCACCAGCTGCCAGCGCCACTCGCCATAACCTGACGGCCTTAACTTGCCCTTGACAAGCTGCTGAGAGTCGGCGCGGAGCCTCGAGTCAAAATCGCCCTCGAGAGTGCTGACGGACAGACCGTTCTCCCTCAGTAGCGAAGCCAATTCCCCGTCGCTGCAATAATATTCAGCCAGGAGCGCGGTTTGCGCTCTTTCCGGATTCATGGCCGCAGCAACCTCAGCCGCAAACAGAAGAAATCCGTCAATCACGCCCTTCCTGCTAATACGCCGCCCATCCTGTTCGAAAACGTACGAGCCAAGGCGGAACACAAGGCTGCCCTCGATATAACCGCCTGGCGGAGCATCGAAGACAGGATTCCAGCGCGGGGAAGCGGGGGAAACGCCCTCAGGGAACAGACTCTCGACCGCGTCGACCGGCACCCAGAACCGGAAAACGACCTGCTCGCCTTCGCTTTGCTCAAATGTAAAAAGCTCATCTCCGGGCGGCATCCATGCTGAAAATGCCAGTCCGGCGACGAGCGCAAATGCTAGTCCCAAAACCTTTAACAGTTTTATTCCAAAGCTATGCATTCGATCTCCACCATCACATCCAACGGCAGACAGGCCACCTCGACGGCTGCACGGGCGGGCTGATTTTCCGTGAAAAAGCTTGTATAGACACCGTTCATCGCCTTGAAGTCGTCCATGCTCTTGAGGAAAACCGTGGTCTTAACTACCTTGTCAAGCCTGCTTCCCGCTGCCTTGAGCACCGCCGTGATATTCAACAGCACGCGCTCCGTTTGTTCCACAATTCCCCCGGCGACCAGCTCGCCGGTGGCGGCATCAATAGCTATCTGCCCCGAGCAGAACACAAATCCGTTGGCAATAATTGCCTGGTTAAAAAGGCCCGGCGCCGACGGGGCATCTGTTGTCGATACGATTCTTTTCATTACCTTCATTCCCTCCGCACGAACTCCTTACTCGCTGAAGAGCACACCACACCCCTACTGTCAGGCGATTGTGAGAAAATCGCCAGTCCAATGATGGGCCTACCAGTCTTTTATAATGCCGGCGGCTTTACAGCAAAGCCACGCATTCGATCTCTACCATCACATCCAGCGGCAGACGGGCCACCTCGACGGCTGCACGGGCAGGCGGATTTTCCGTGAAAAAGCTTGCATAGATACCGTTCATCGCTTTGAAGTCGTTCATGCTCTTGAGGAAAACCGTGCTCTTGACCACCTTATCCAATCCGCTTCCTGCAGCCTCGAGGACAGCCTCGAGATTCTTTAGGACGCGCTCTGTTTGTTCCTCGATCCCTCCGGCGACCAGCTCGCCGGTTGTCGGATCGATCGCTACCTGCCCCGAACAAAACACAAATCCGTTGGCTATTACGGCCTGATTATAGGGGCCGAGCGCCGACGGAGCGTCGGTTGTCGATACGATTTCTTTTTTCATCACCACTCCCCTTTATGAAATTCAGTTGCCATTATGAAAAGCACTCCGGTTCCATCTTAGCAGGTGTTTTCAGAAAAATCGTCAGCTCTAACCGACGTTGAGTCTTATCAGTTTTATCGCGGTCCCGGCGGATTTACACCACAGCCACGCATTCCATCCCAACCAGCGCTCCCAAGGGCAGTCTGCCTATCTCGATTGCGGCGCGGGCGGGTTGGTCTTCCTTAAAAAAGCCGGCGTAGCTGCCGTTCATTGCCTTGAAGTCATCCATGCTTGCGAGGTAAACCGTCACCTTGACCACCTTGTCCAGATCGCTTCCCGCTGCCTCGAGCACCGCCTTGAGGTTCCTGATAACGCGTTCCGTTTGCGCTTCGATCCCCCCGGCGACCAACTGCCCGGTTGCCGGATCTATCCCCGCCTGAGCCGAGCAAAAAACAAATCCGTTGGCAATCACAGCCTGACTATACGGGCCGAGCGCCGCCGGGGCGTCGGTAGCCGTTACACTCTGCTTCGCCATGTAAATACCCCCAAACACTCCGGTGCCTGTGTGTTTTACGCTTGGTTTTCCCGACTTCAGGAAACTGTGGATAACCGTTTTTCTATCGGCCTTATCAGCGATCACGCATTAGCAGGTACATGACAGCTTTCTGCGCGTGGAGCCGGTTTTCAGCCTCGTCGAAGATGACGCTGGCCGGGCTGTCGGCGACTTCATCGGTGACCTCTTCGCCGCGGTGGGCAGGCAGGCAGTGCAGGAAGATAGCCCCGGAGCCGGCACGCTCCATCAGGGCCGAATTGACCTGATAGGGCTGAAGGATGCGCTTGCGCTCTTCGGCCTCGGCCTCCTGGCCCATCGAGGTCCAGACGTCGGTGTAGACCGCGTCGACGCCCTCCACGGCGACGATGTCGTTGGTCACTTCCAGTTTCGCACCGCTGGCCGTGGCATCCTCCTTCGCCTGCTTGACCACATTTTCGTCAGGCTCGTAGCCCGGCGGGCAGATGATGCTAACGTCGGTACCCAGCTTTGCGCCGGCGTAGAGCAGCGAGTGAGCGACGTTGTTGCCATCGCCGATGTAGGCCAGCTTAAGGCCCCTCAGTTCGCCCTTGTGCTCACGGATAGTAAGGAAATCGGCCAGCGCCTGGCAGGGATGCAGCAGGTCGGTGAGGCCGTTTATCACCGGTATGTCGCCGTAACGGGCGAGGTCGATAATGTCCTGGTGGGCAAAGACGCGCGCCATCACGGCATCCACAAAGCGGCTGAGTACCCGCGCTGTGTCGGCGATGGTCTCGCCGCGGCCGAGCTGCAGATCGTTTGATGAAAGGTAAAGGCCGATGCCGCCGAGTTGGTAGATTCCGACCTCGAACGAAACACGCGTGCGGGTGGACGGCTTCTGGAAAATCATGCCGAGGGTCTTGCCGGTGAGGCTCTCACTGAAATCCGCCGGTGTCTCCTTCATCTTACGCGCCAGGTCGAAAATTTCCTCGATTTCATCAGCGCTCAGGTCATGTATCGATATAAGGTCCTTGCCTTTCATGATCTCCTCCGAATCATTTGCGTACGATGCGTGTTCCGGTCTTGCGGTCGAGCGCCTCTTCCAGCATTTCGGCGCTGGTGATCAAAACCTCCTTGCCGCCCCCCTCGACAAAGTCGATCGATGCGACGATCTTGGGCCCCATGCTTCCCGGCGGGAATTGGCCCTCTTTCAAGTGCTGCTTGGCCTGCGCGATGGTGATTTTAGACAGCGGCTCCGGATTGGGCGTACCGTAGTTGTAATAGACGATGTCGACCTCGGTGAGAATGACGAAAAGATCGGCTTTCACGGAGCGGGCCAGCAAGCTGGCGGTGTGGTCCTTGTCAATCACAGCCTCGACGCCGACGAACTGTCCGTTGGTAGCCTCGTAAACCGGGATTCCGCCACCGCCCCCGGCGATTACAACGGCGCCGTCCTCGACCATTCTTCTGATCGAACCCACGGCCAGGATCTTGATCGGTTTGGGGCTGAAGACAACCTTACGCCAGCCGCGGCCGGAGTCTTCGATCATCTGCCAATCGTGCTCCGCCATGAGCTGCTTGGCGCGGTAGTGAGAGAAGAACGGGCCTATCGGCTTGGTCGGCTGCTTCATCATCGGATCGTTGCGGTCGACCAACACCTCGCTGCTAATCGTCACAACGTCCTTCTCGATTCCGTGGCGCGCCAGGGCGTTAACCAGCGAATTCTCGAGCATGTAACCCATTGAGCCCTGCGTCATCGCAACGCAGGCGTCGAGCGTGAACGGCGGAACCTTCAGGGCGGCTTCCTCCATCTGAATCAGCAAATTGCCGACCTGCGGGCCGTTGCCGTGCACTACCAGCAGTTCGTAGCCGCGCTTGATGAACTTGATCATCAGTTCGCAGGCCTCGGCGGCGTGGAGGAACTGCTCTTCCTGATGGCCGTCCTCGCCGCTGCGGGTCATCGCGTTGCCACCAAATGCAACGACGGCTATCTTATTATCGCTCATCACCTTACCTTAAAGATTGAATAGCGGTGGGGAGGCAGATGAAACCTCCGCAAACCGGAAGCGGTAATTATTCGTCCCCTTTAGCGGAGATGTCAACACTCAGCGCAATCTCAGCCGGCGGCGGATTTCGCCGTCGATACCTGCGAGCATCCATGGGGGGTAGCGGGTGGAGCGGGGCTCGCGGCCGTAAAATAAATCTTCGGCAGCGGAGAACAATCGCCGGCTTATTGCGCTTCGGCGGCAGGCAGCGCGCACGATGGAGTGCATCAGCCCCCGCGGATGGCTGTAGGGGCAGACCGCGATGCAGATACCGCAGTCGGTACCCACTTTGCGCCAGTAGCGATAGCACTTCTCGGGTTTCATGCGCCAGTAGGCCGTCCCGCGCACCTCTTCCTTTTCGCCCATCGGCAGGGCTCCCGACGGGCAATTGCGGGCGCATTTGAGGCAGATACCGCAGAAGTCCTGAACGCCGAAGCTGATCGGCTCGGCCTGGGGCAGCGGAAGGGTTGTAGTGACGGCTCCCAGCCTGACACGGGGGCCGTATTGCGGCGTGATCAGGAGCGACAGGCGCCCGACTTCTCCCAAGCCGGCGGCGGCGGCAAGCTGGGGCAAAACCACGCGATAATTTCCGTCGATGTGCGCACGCGCAGGATAACCCAGCAGCCTGATGTATTCGGCGATCACAAGAGCAATCTTCGCGGCTTCCACATATTGGCTGCTGCTTTCGACGACCACCGGTTGCAGAGGCGAAGCCGCTATCATCTCTTCCGCCATCTCGACGGCGAAAACTATGGCGTAGGGATGTTGCCCCGGATCGATCTCGGACCCCCACTCACCTATCCCGCGGCCGATTCGGGAGTAGACGTGGCCCGGATCGACCGCTGTGGTGCCTGCGGAAACGGCGCCGAGATGCAACGCCAGGCCCTTGAGGCGGACTGCCGCATCTTCGGGGCCTATATCGACCTTGCCGGGCGCAACGGATCCCTGTGCGGTTTTCCTGATTCTCTCGATCCAATCGAACTGCGCATTCATCAGCTTGGAGTTGAAAGGATCGAAGGAGATGCCGCCCGGCTCGCCTAGATCAGGCATCGCACGCAGAGAATCATCGATGCCTTTCAATTCGGGGAACTCGGTATAGAAGTCTTCGTATCTGCCGTCGTCAGGACTGTAGAGGTTGCGGGCAAACATAACCAGCCGTTCGTCCATCCGCTCAGTCGGAGGCCCGGGGGGCCGGTATTTCCGGCCGATGGGGTAAAACAACAACGCCGCCAGGATCACACTAGCCGCGAAAAGTGCGATCACCAGAGCCAGATGATCTCCGGGAAAGGCGAGGATCATCACCGCCCAACCGGCTGCCCCAGCGGCGAACAAACCACCGCCGATGAAAGCCGCGCGGGGCTGTCGCTCCCTCAGGCTCGACAGAAAGACATAGGCCGATATGACGATAAACAAAATCTCTGCCAACCAGGCTGCTGCCGTTTCTACGGGCATTCGTTCCTCCCGCCGAAATCCTACCACGCGAAGGCTGGAAGGACACTAGAGATGCGGAAAAACGCGACCTGTTCGCAGGTGAATCCCTAACGCTACGGAAGAACTCTTCCGATAAGTAGTGGAGGGCACCGGCTTGCGCAGGCGTCCTCGAAACGTCAGAATCGTCAACCAGGGAAAGGTTTTCATTTGTCGAAACAAGACATGCGTGTTCTGCACCTCGCGCCGATGCTGCAGAGCGGGGCGGGGCGAATGATTGTCGACCTGGCTCAGGAACTGAGCGGGCACGGTGTAGCCTGCGAAGTGATCTCCAGCGGTAAAACCTCCCGCCTGCAAGACTGGCCCGAGTTGGTCGAAAAGATCGAACGCAGCAACGTGCGATACGATCAGATCAACTTCTTCGATCGCGATCCCGATATCTTCCAGGATAGCGTGAACCGCCTTGCGGGGCGGCTGCGCGAGGGCCGATACAACCTCATTCACGCACACTCGGGTGTGCCTGCGGCTGCTGCGCACCTCGCGCTCGACCGTCTCGGGCTGCGGATCCCGGTTGTCGCCACTTTCTATTCGTGGGGCATCGGGCGGCCGGAGTGGATGGACATTACGGACATAGAAGCTTTCGAACGCTGTAATAGAATGATCGTGATCTCCTCCTGGTACCGCGATTTCCTTGAGAAAAGGGGTATCGAACCGGAGCGAATCGAGATTATTCCGCCGGGGATCGACCCCTCGCTCTTTGAGATAAGGGGCAAGCGCGAACTGCTGGAGAAAATCTGCGGATTCGAGCACAGCGAAATGCCGATACTGGCCGACCTCGCGGTGATCGAACGACGTAAAAATCAACTTGCGGCAATCGAAGCGCTGGCCTTGCTGCCGCCCGAGTCCGAATGCCGCCTGGCGTTTATCGGGGCGCTCAAGGACGCGGAATACCATGCGGAGTTGGTCACCGCTGCGCAGCGCCTGGGTGTTGCCGAGAAGGTTGCGTTCACGGGGAAAGTCGACGACCCGCTTCCACTGCTGGCCGGGGCGGATATCTTCGTTTTCCCATCATTGAGCGAGGGACTGGGGATTGCGATTATGGAGGCGATGGCGCTTGGCGTGCCTGTCGTTTCCTCTGCCGCTGAAGGAGCGGCGGACCTGGTGATCGATGGCGAGACGGCGCTCGCAATAGACCCGCGCGATGCGAGCAAAATCGCGGCCGCGGTCGGGACACTGCTTGAGAAATCCGATTTGGCGCATCGGCTCACAGGTGCAGCGCGAATAATGATCGAGAACCACTACGTTCGCACGAGGACCACGGAGCGCTGCGCCGATCTCTACCGGCGGGTTCTGAGAGAGAGCGGGAGAAGCTGAGATGACCCGCACAAGCATAACCATTCTCGCTCACGGCGAGGCGGAGATGACGGGGATTTGTGTTGACTCCCTACTCAACACAACTCCGACTGGTGCAGAGATTATTCTCTTCGATAATGGTTCATCAGAAACCGAGGCAGAGCGGTTGGATCGACTCGCACACCAAACCGGAATTCACCTGATACGCAGTAACATTAACCTCGGTTTTGCCGCAGGCTGCAACGCCGCAGCGACCGAGGAGCGGGGCGAAATCCTGGTCTTCCTTAACAACGACATCGAGGCGCGGAGGGGCTGGCTCGAGCCGCTACAGGCGGCGCTCGACGATCTCGATATCGGCCTCGCCGGTTCTCTTCTCCTCTACCCCGAAGGCACGGTTCAGCATGCAGGCATCGGCCTGGGATTATGGGGTTTGCCGGCTCACCTGGGCCGAGACGCTCTACCTGACGATCCCGAACTTCGAAGCGATCGTTTCGTTCTCGGCGTTACCGGTGCATGCTTGGCGACCAGAGCTGCGCTATTTAAAGAACTCGGAGGTTTCGACGAGCGGTATTTCTTCAGCTACGAAGACGTCGACCTCTGCCTGAGAGCACGCCGCCGGGGGTTGCGCAGCATCTATTGCCGCGACAGCGTCCTCGTCCATCACGAGAGCGCCACCAAACCGGAGGGTCCGGCCCATGCCTCCAGGGGCAAAGCTCAGGAGTTGTTCATCGAACGATGGGGGGGGGTGCTGGACCGCGCAGCGGGACGCGAGCTGATCAAACTCGAGGCAGGGGGGATTTCCTCAGTGGCGATTTTTGGCACCGGTGGCGCCGGGCGGCGAATGCTGGCTCTGTCGCAGAAACTCACCGGCATCGAGGTCATCTGCTTCGCCGACAGCCGTCCCGAGATGGACGGCCGGGTGATCGAGGGGCTTGCGGTTCACCACATCTCGCGGCTGCCTGACGGTATCGACGCCGTGCTCGGCGCTTCCATCTACGTCGAACAGCTCAGGCGGGAGGCCATAAAGGCCGGGATCGCAGAGATATTCAAAACCGCTGTCATTCCGGATCTGAGGGATGAAGATCTCTTGTAGCTGTTTATTAAACTGACCGGGATTAGTATGGATGTTAAGATGGTTTGGGCTCGATAAATGAAGAGTACATTAAACGTTCTGATCACCGCCGCCTCGCGGCGAGTGGCGCTGATTCGCGGTTTCAGGGACGCGATCAGCAAGCTGGGCTTGAAGGGCAACGTCATCACTACCGACATCAATCCCCTTTCGCCCGGGCTTTATTTCAGCGACCGCCACCACTTCGCCCCGCTCACCACTGATCCCGATTACTTCAATCGCCTCGAGGAAATCTGTCGGGAGGAGGAGATCGGCGCTATTATCCCGACCATCGACGACGAACTGGTGATCATGGGCGAGTCTCGCGAGCGCTTTGACAAGCTCGGCGTGAAGATAATCATCAGCCCTCCGAAAACTTCCTTCATCTGCAACGATAAATGGGAAACCTTCAAGTTTTTTTCAGAGAAGGAAATACCTACGCCCCATACCTGGCTTCCGGACCAGTTACCCGACCCGCGTGACCTCACTTTCCCGCTTTTCCTCAAGCCCCGCATGGGAAGGGGCAGCGTCGGCACCTATCCTTTGCGCGACGCCCGGGAGCTTTTGTTCTTCCTCGAATATATAAATGAACCGATTGTTCAGCAATTTCTCGAGGGGTCGGAGTACACGCTTGACACCTTCGTCGATACCGACGGCAGTGTGGTGGCAGTTGTGCCCCGCCGCCGCCTGTGGGTGCGCGCCGGAGTGATGGACAAAGGACGCACTGTGAATCGGCAAGAGTTGATAGACCTGGGTGTGCGAGTGGCAACCGAGCTTGGGATCGTCGGCCCGGCCAACATCCAGGTGAAATACAGCCGCGGCCAGCCTTACGTTTTCGAAGTCAACCCGCGATTCAGCGGCGGCATTCCGCTGACCATCGCATCCGGAGTCAATTTCTGCGAGATGACGTTGCGGATGGTGCAGGGAGAAAAGCTAGAAGAGCGGCTGGGCCAGTTCCAGGACGGCTTGGTGATGATGAGCTACGAGGACAGCATTTTCCGCGTCATCGACACCGACGGCTACGACGACATCAAGAAGTTGATCACCTGAAGGCTATGAGGTCGCCTCGAAGGATTCTGTTTCTCGACGACAAATGGATTATCGAGAGCAGCGGTCTGCGCCGCGTTTTCCACAAAGCAGGGAAGCACCCCGGGAACCCGGTAATCACTCCGACCGAGCCTTGGGAGGAGCGGCGCGTATATGCTTTCGGCTCGGTAATTCCGACCGGCGAGGGCTATCGCCTCTACTACCAGACCTGCTCTAACAATCTGAGTGGCGCCGATACTGCCCTGATATGCGTGGCGGAGTCGGACGATCTCGTACAATGGCAAAAGCCGTCGCTGGGCATCCTGCCGTTCAGGGAGCGCGAGGACACCAATATCGTGCTTAAATGTTGCGGCCCGAAGCCGCTTTATACGCCCTCGATAATCCTGGACGAGGAGGACCCCGACCCGAATCGCCGCTGGAAGATGCTCTTCTGGGATGCGGCGGTCCCCGGCGGACCGCGCGGCGGCTGCACGGCGTTCTCCCCCGACGGCCTGCACTGGCGGCGCCACGGCGAGACTCCCCTTTTCACCGAGCCGAACGATGTGCTGGTCGCAGCAAAGGATCCGGCGGGCGGTTTTATCTGCTTCCAGACTCTGCTACTGAAAGATCCATCACAGGACTACCCTCGCGACAACCTGCGCGGGTGGCGGCGGGTGATAGGGCGTCGCACCAGCCCGGATTTCCTCAACTGGAGCGAGCCGGAGGTGATCCTGTGCCCCGACGACAGTGATCCCCCCGACACTCAGTTTTACGGCCTTGCGGCTCGACCGGAAAGCGATGGTTGGATCGGGCTACTCTGGACATACCACGCTGAATCGCAGACGAGCGACGTGCAACTCGCCTGGAGCCACGACGGCAGGGAATGGCACAGACCGGAAAAAAGGGAGCCCTTGATCGGACTGGGAGCACCCGGCGAGTTTGACTCACACATGATCTTCACCACCTCGGCGCCGGTGATGCACAAGGACGGGCTTTGCATATTGTACGGCGGTTTCGACGGCCCGCACGACTCACACACCCGCGCCGCGGCGATCGGCCTGGCGACGATGCGCGCGGAACGGGAAATCCTTACACCAGATGCGAACTAAGGCGGCCTACTTTTTAGCGGCCTTCCTCAGCCTTTCGAACAATTCCAGCGGCACTTCGAGCTCACCATGCCCGCTGCCTAGCTTGACGTCGGGCTTGGAGTTGCCGTGGAAGTCGCTGCCGCCGGTGACCAGCAGGCCGAAGCGCTTGGCCATCGCCAGGTAGTGGGCCGTCTGCTCGGGTGAGTGCTTTGTGTAAAGCGCCTCGATGCCCGCAAGGCCGTAACCGGTCAGTTCCTCAACAAGGCTTTCCAATTCCTCGCCTTCAAGCTTGGTCTGGTATGGATGGGCAAGCACGGGCAGGCCCCCGGCGGAGCGGATTAATTCGATTGACTCGCGCGGTCCGTAGCGCAGGCGGTCGAAGTAGGCCGCGGCGCCCTTGGCCAGGTACTTGTCGAAGACCTCCTGCCGCTCGGCGCAGTAGCCTTTTTCGAGGATCACCTGGGCGATGTGGTTGCGGCTGATCGAATCGCCCCCCGCCGCCGCGAGCACCTCGTCCATGGATATACTTAGGCCGAGATCGTTGAGCTTGCCGATGATCTTGCTGTTGCGCACGTCGCGCCCGCCGCGCATCCCCTCGAGCGCCTCCAGCAGCTCGGGGCACTCGTGGTCGATGAAATAGCCAAGCATATGCAGCGTGCCGGGGACGAACTCGGCGGAAATCTCGACTCCCGGCGCCAGCGCCAGCCCGGCTATTTTGGCTGCCTCGATCGCTTCGGCAATTCCACCAACAGTGTCATGATCGGTAACGCCGAGGGCGCTCAGGCCGGTCTCGACCGCCAGATTAACCAGCTCTACAGGAGACAGATCTCCGTCGGACGCCGTTGTGTGGGCATGCAGGTCGCAGAGCTTATTCATCGCCGACTAGAACTCCATCGTGCGATAGGCTTCCATCAGGATCTGGCTGATCTCGGGACGGGTGAACTCGTCGGGCAGATCCTTGCCGTCCTTCAGCATCTCGCGCACCTTGGTGCCGCTGAGGAAGACGTGATCGCTGGCGTCGTGCGGGCAGGTCTTGTCGCTGGCCATGTGGCCGCATGCGCGGCAGTAGAAGGTGTAGTCGAAGAAGATCGGGGTGATGCCGATTTCATCCGGCTCGAACTCGCTGAAGATCTTCTGAGCGTCGTAGGTGCCGTAGTAGTTGCCCACGCCGGCGTGGTCACGGCCGACGATGAAGTGGGTGCAGCCGTAATTCTTGCGGCAAATGGCGTGGAAGATCGCCTCTCGCGGTCCGGCGTAGCGCATCGCTGCGGGGAAGATGCTTAGGTAGGCCCGCTCCATCGGGAAGTACTTATCGATCAGCACCTCGTAGCACTCCATGCGCACGTCGGCAGGGATGTCGCCCGCCTTGGTCTCACCCACCAGCGGGTGAATCAGCAGCGCGTCGACCATCTCCAGCGCGCACTTCTGCAAATACTCGTGCGCGCGGTGGATCGGGTTGCGCGTCTGGAAAGCAACGATCCGCTCCCAGCCCTTGTAGTTGAAGAAATAGCGCGTCTCGCGCGGGGTCAGCAGGTACTTCTGGAAGATCGGCTCGTGGACGGGCAGGTTGATCGCGGTGACCGGGCCACCCAGCAGCACAGGCGGCATTTCGTGCAGCGCAGCCACACCGGGGTGCTCTCTATCGGTGGTGCGATAGATTTCTTTAGCCTCGGTATCGGGATCGAAGGTGAACTTGTCGCGCACTTCCATGGTGCCCAGCACCGCACCCTCGCCGTCTATCAAGGCTATTTCCTGCCCCTCACCGACGCCATCGGCAAAGTCTTTGGGGACGGGGTGGACGATCGGCAGCGCCCAGGGCAGTCCGTTGGGCAGGTGCATGGTTTCCACAACCGAGCGGTACGCATCGGACGTCATGAATCCATGCAGCGGGCTGTAAACTCCTGTGGCCAGCAGCTCGAGGTCGGAAATCCCGCGCTTGGATAGGACTGACTTTGGTAGTTCGCGGGCGCGCGCCAACAGCTCGCCCTTCTCCTCCGGGCTGCAGAGACAGCTGATCAGCTTGCCACCGTGGGGTTTTATTGCCATGATTAAACCTCTGATATATCGATTAGTATGCGCCCCGCCGGCCTTGCGACTCGACGGGGAGGGCATGGTCTAACACGTTTTAGGCGGTTCTGCAACACCTGTTCGGAGCAAACGGGAACAAGATGTTTTTACCCTCCGATTCTTATATTATCTTTGCCTTTCCGCACCGGGCTGTCCGGCTCATGCTTGACCCCGGTAAGCAAGACGAAAATAATGTGTGAGAAATAGTTGCTTGGTCATCATGGGAAGGAGCCTCGACTCCTGCAGAACTCCCGCGAAAACCGAAAAGGCATCGCAGCTCCATCGGCCACGGACACCATGCGTCTGAAATTCACCGACCGGCGAGGGAAAAGGTTGGATCAATGAACAAAACAGGAATCCTGATAGGGCTTCTCCTTGTAGTGATAATTGCGGCCGTAGTCTGGGTTCTCCTTACACAGCCGCAAATTGCCGCCGTCCCGAAGCCGATACGCCTCCTCGACGATGAGACTGTCGTCAAACAGTGCCTGGAAAATCTGGCCTCAGTGTCCGAACCACGGAAAGACAGGCTGTTGAACCAGATTCGGGAAAAACTGCAAGTGAGGCCGGAACTCGAATCCGATCCCGTTTTCCCTTGCATGCTGATGTCAAACTCGAGGTCGCTCGAGACAAAACGCTCGGTCTTGCTCCAAGCTCCGGCTGTCCTGAAAACGAGGATAAATCTGCCGCCGGAGGCTGGCCTCGAGTTGTATTTCGGACTATTACCCTCAGAAAAGGAAGGCTATTACGGGGGAGAGCTAAGAACTAGGATACTCGACGGCTCCGGGAGTGTGCTTTTTGAGAACAGCAGATCGCTATACGGAGCGTGGCGGGACAGGTGGCATCACGAACGCCTGGACCTCTCGGAAGTTTCGTCGGGGGAGGTAGACCTTGAAATCACGCTGGCCGGTGAACCTTCGGATCCGCCCTGCATCCTCCTCGGCGAGCCCGTGATCAGGTCTTTTCAGGACAACATCGATGAGCGGCCGCCGAATATAATCATAATTTGTCTGGATACTCTGCGCGCGGACCATCTCGGCTGCATGGGCTATCAGCGGGAAACGACACCCGCTCTCGACAGGATCGCCTCAGAGGGTATCCTCTTCACTCAGGCCTTTTCGCAGTCGGGATTTACTTTGCCCTCTCACAAGTCGTTCCTCTCGGGATATTACCCGCAGTTGTTCGACTATTACTCGAACACGGAAACGGCCGAGCGCAAGAAACTGACCAATCAGATTCCGCTGATTCAGCACTACCTCAAGAGCACCGGCTACTACAACGTGGCATTCACGGGCGGAGTATTTGTGGGAGCACCGTTCGGCTTCTACAGTGGTTTCGATCTTTACAACCAGGCTGTCAACCAGATGCGGGGCACAGCCGACGAGGAAGAGGGTGGCAGAATTGTAAAGGAAAGCGGTTTCAACAACGCCGTTGACTGGCTGCGGGAGAACGGGGAGGGCGGCCCGTTCTTCATGTTCCTGCACACCTACGGCATCCATGCTTCCTACGCCCCGCCGCCTGGATATGACGGCCTTTTCGAGTCCAATAACGAATCCACGTTGGGACCCACGATCGCCAGGAAAATCCTATGGGATCACAACGAGGGGAAGAGCCCTGAAGGCCCGATCGATCAGGACGATATCGAGCATATAAAGCTGATTTACGACCGCGGGATCAGGTGGATCGACGACGAGGTGGGGAGGCTTTACGACCACCTGGATTCCCTCGGCATCCTCGACAACACGATCCTGATTATCCTCTCCGACCACGGCGAGGAATTCTGCGAACACGGGAAATTCGAGCACAAGAGATTGTACGAGCAGGACCTTCACGTACCCCTGATTATCAGATCCCCAAGGCTTTTCCCCCGGGGAAAGACTATCGGAACGAAGGTGGAACTGGTGGATGTCGTCCCCACCTTGTTCGACGTTCTCGGCATCAAGCCGCAGTCGCCTCTCCATGGCAGAAGCCTCGCGTCGCTGGTCAGGGGCTCCGGCAGTGAAACGCAAAGTAGAGAAGAGCGGCCGATATTCGGATCGCAGAGAGAGTGGAAGTCCGTCCGGTTGGGAGAATTCAAATATCATCTGCTCGACGGCGATCCCGCGCGGGAGATGATTTTCAATCTGCGTGAGGATCCCCTGGAGCAGAACAACCTGATCGGCACCCCAATCCTCGACGAGGAGACACTTCGGGATCTACGGCTCAGAATGCTTTACTACATGGCCGAAAACCAGGCGGGGTGGAACTTACTCATCCTCCCGCAAGCCCGGCACAGGTATGTAATCGATATCAACGGACTGGAAACAGAGAATAATCTCAAGCCACTGGGCAAAAAGTACAACATTGTGGGAGATGACGTAGGGATCTATATCAACCAGCTCAAGGTTCGCCTCGCGGGCCGGCCAGGCCTGCTCTGTTTCGAGGG
>CBFCZO010000015.1:0-52745 GCA_965602675.1 uncultured bacterium
GCAACTCGACGCCGGCGGTGCTTGCGCCGATGCTTTCGCTTAACTTCAGCGTTTTCTCGAACGCCGTACGGACCTCTTCATCGAGGCCTTCGGCGAATGCCTCCCGGGGAATACCGATTTTAAGACCCTTCAGGTCGCCGTTCAACGCCGCCAGATAGTCGGGGATCGGTTCGATGCGGCTTGTGCTGTCGTTTTCATCGTGGCCGGCCATTATGCTGAGCAGGATCGCGGCGTCGCGCACGCAGCGTGTGAGAGGGCATACCGTGTCGAGCGAGGAACCGAACGCCACCAGGCCATAGCGCGAGACGCGCCCGTAGGTCGGTTTAAGTCCGACAATTCCACAGAATGATGCGGGCTGGCGGACCGAGCCGCCTGTGTCGCTGCCCAGCGCGCCGGCAGCCATGCCGGTAGCCGCGGCCACGGTGCTGCCTCCGCTGGAGCCACCGGGCGCGCGCTCTTTGTCCCAGGGATTACGGGCAATGCGGAACGCCGACCACTCCGTCGATGAGCCCATTGCGAACTCGTCGAGGTTGGTTTTTCCGAGAAACACTGCACCGGCGGCGCGCAGGCGCGCCACTGCCGTCGCGTCGAACGGCGGCGTGTAATTCTCAAGGATACGCGAAGCACATGTCGTCTTTTCGCCTTCGAGGCAAAGGTTATCCTTGATCGCCAGGGGCACTCCCGCCAGCGGGCCGGGATCGTTACCGGCGGCGCGCGCGGCATCGGCATTCCTCGCGGCCTCGAGCGCCTTCTCCGGCATCAGTGTGAGGTAGACGCCGAGATGGGCATCGAGTTTTTCGATTCGATCGAGGTATGCCCGGCAGATCTCCTCGGCGCCGACCTTACCGGATTGCTGAAGCTCCTGCAGACGCCAGATTGGCTGTAATGTCAGTTCTTCCATGGTGGCTACTCGTCTGCTATCACTTTCGGAACAAGGAAAAACTCCCCGTCTCTCTCCGGCGCGTTGGCGAGAGCCTGCTCGCGGTCGAGCCGCGTCTCTGACGCATCTGCAGAAAGGACATTATCCGGCCGGCCGTGAATGTCGTCGGCGTCGATGCCGGAGGTGTCGACCTCGGAGAGCTGCTCGATGAAGCTGACAATCCCGGCGAACTGCTCCGCGAACTCTTCTTTTTCCCGCTCGTCGAATTCAAGGTTTGCCAGTGCAGCGACCTTGTCCACGAGTTCGGCGTCGATCTCCATATCCTACTATCTCTTAGGTTCTTTTCGGGTCGGACCACGGGTGGCAAACTATAGTGGAGTGAAATGGAAAAAGCAAGCCATCTCAAGACATCTGCGGGCTTTGCGCCGCGGCGTTTCTAAGCTATTCTGTAGCTTGGGAATTGGAGAGTATGGAACAAAAATTATTTACTGAGAGATTGCCCAACGGCCTCCAGGTAGCCGTCGAAGAAATACCCTCGCTGCGATCGGTTTCACTGGGATTGTGGGTGAGGCAAGGCTCCCGGCACGAGACTGACGAGCAGGCGGGCCTGTCTCACTTGATCGAACATCTGGTTTTCAAGGGGACCAGCCACCGCTCGTGCCTCGAGATCGCAGAGGCGATCGACAGCATGGGCGGAAACCTCGACGCCTTCACGGGCCGCGAGTACACCAGCTACATTGCCAAGGTGCTCGACGACCACTTCGAGGACGCCCTCTCCCTGCTCACAGAGGTGGTCTTCCATCCCAAACTGGATGCGGCCGACCTCGAGCTGGAGCGCGAGGTCATTCTCGAGGAACTCAAGATGGTGCAGGATTCCCCCGAAGAGATTGCTCATGAGACCTTCATCCGCACTTTCTTTAACACCCACCCGTTGGGGCGCTCTATCCTGGGCAATGAGTCCACCGTCAAGTCCTTCAGCCTGAGCGATGTCATCAGTTTCTTCCACGATCACTATCGTCCCGGGAGGACGCTTTTGGCGGTTGCCGGAAACGTAACAAGCGGCGACGTGTTCGAGATAGCTCAGCGCTACCTCGGCGGAATGGAAGCCGGCGGAAGGCAGGCTGTCGAGACACCGCCTGAGTACCGGCCACGATCAGAGCTGCTCGAGCGCGAACAGATGGAGCAGGTCCAGCTATTGCTGGGCGCCAACGCGTTTGGCAAGACCGACAGCCGTCGCTATGCTCTCGATACGCTGAATACCTACCTCGGCGGCTCGATTTCCTCGCGGTTGTTCCAGCACGTCCGCGAACGCCGCGGCCTGGCTTATGCGATCAACTCCTTCACCAATACCTTTAAGGACTGCGGACTGCTGGGCGTCTATGCCGCTACCAGCCCTGACAGGGTGGAAGAGCTTGTCGAGGTGGTCCTGCAGGAACTGCACGCCGTCGCCGGAGGCGATATCGATCCCGCCCACATCGAGCGCGTCAAGACATTCGTCAAGGGCGACGTGATGCTCGGCCTTGAGAACACCGCAAGCCGCATGGCCTTCCTCGCCCGCCAGATGATCTATTTCGGCGCTGTGACCCAGATGGATGAAGTGCTGGCCAAGCTGGACGCCGTCACTGTCGACGACGTTGCGGCGATTGCCGGCGATATCATTCATGGTAAACCGTTCACCGTGGCTGCCGTGGGTAACCAGGACGGCTGGCGGGAACGTCTGGCCAAAATATTTCCCAATTGACCGGTTAGAACCTCGTTTCCCGCTGTTGCCCACACAATCTGTTGTGCCTTTCGGTTCACTCACTACAAAAGCGATTGCACGTGGCCCCATCGGCGATTAGGATCGTGACATGATCGAGGTAACGATCCTGGGTAGCGGGAGCTCTGGAAACGCCACATTGGTCCGCTCAGAGCAGACGTCGATACTGATCGACGCCGGTTTCTCGCACCGCCAGCTCGGGCTGCGGATGGCTTCTGCGGGTTGGAATCCCGCCAGGCTCGATGCGGTCATCATCAGCCACGAGCACACCGACCACATCTGCGGCCTTCGCGTGCTCTGCAAGCGCCATCCCGTGCCGGTTTACACTTCGGAAGTGACACTCGCCTCGGGCCGGTTCGACGAAATGGGACTCACCCGTATAGAACACATCAGCGCCGGTGAAGAATTCTGCATCGGGGATCTCAACATCAAGCCATTTTCCGTGCCTCACGACGCCGCCGACCCACTCGGATTTATCATCGGCTGCAACGGTATAAAGCTGGGCCACGTCACCGATCTCGGCTACGCGCCTGAGCTCACTTCCCACCACCTTCAGGGATGCAATATCCTCGTCCTGGAGAGCAATCACGATCCCGACATGCTGCTCTACGGGCCGTATCCATGGCCGATCAAGCAACGCATCCTCAGCCGTACAGGCCACCTGAGCAATTCAGCGTCGGCCGAGCTGCTGGCCAAGGTGGCATCCTCCGATCTGGTCGCGGTGCTCCTCGCCCACCTCTCCCAGCAGAACAACACGCCGGAGTTGGCGTTGCAGGCTCACTCAGAGATTGTCAGCCGGTCTGCCGGGCTCTACGGGCCGGAGATAGTCGTCGCCAAACAGAGCACTCCCTCTCGTTCAATCCGCCTCTGCTGAGGAGGGGAATTGGTTGACGTGCGCCTGCGGTAGTGTCAAGTTATATCAACGGTCCTGAACCGGGACAGAGCATTTGTGGTTCCTCATTCTCGTTCGGTAAGATTCCCGGTTCCGGCGGGGGGGAAGGCATGATACCGCGCTACACGAATCCCGAGATGGGGCGGCTTTGGACGGACGAGAACCGCTTCGCCGCATGGCTGAAGGTGGAGATAGAGATCATGCGCGCGCTCGGAGAGCAGGGAATTATCCCTGCCGAAGCCGTTGATGAAGTCGAGGCAAAGGCGAGGATCGATGTCGAGCGAATCTCCGAAATCGAAGAGACAATCAAGCATGACGTGGTCGCTTTCACTACATCGATCGCCGAGCAGGTAGGCGAGCCTGCACGATATTTCCATTACGGCGTCACCAGCTCCGACGTGATCGACACCGCGCTCTGCCTGGTCGTGCAGGAAGCAGCGGAGATGATTCTCGCACGGCTCGACGAGATGCGCGAAGTCCTCAAACGGCGCGCTCTGGAGCACAGGAAAACAGTGATGGTCGGCCGCACGCACGGCATCCATGCCGAGCCGACGACCCTCGGGCTGAAATTCGCCCTTTATTTCGAGGAAATGGGCCGGGCGCGTGAAAGGATCGAGGCGGCGAAGGAAGGTCTCGCCTTCGGAAAGATCTCAGGATCGGTAGGTACCTATGCCCATCTCGGACCGGAAATCGAGGAGCGCGTCTGCGTGCTGCTGGGATTAAAACCGGCGCCGGTGTCGACGCAGGTGCTGCAGCGCGACCGACACGCAGCCTTCCTCAGCACCCTTGCTCTGCTGGCCTGTACTTTGGAGAAGCTGGCCGTCGAGATTCGCGGACTGCAGCGCACGGACATCCGCGAGGTCGAGGAGGAGTTCACCAGGGGGCAGAAGGGTTCCTCTTCGATGCCGCACAAGCGCAACCCGATCGGCAGCGAGAACATCAGCGGCCTGGCGCGGGTCGTGCGCGCCAACGCCCTGGCGGCGATGGAGAACGTTGCGCTGTGGCACGAACGCGACATCAGCCACAGCTCGGTCGAGCGTGTGATCTTTCCCGATTCCTGCATCCTGACGGAGTACATGCTGCGCAGGCTGATGAAGATCGCCGACCGCCTCGTCGTCTACCCGGAGCGGATGTTGGAGAATATGGGCCTCACCCGCGGCCTGGTCTATTCGCAGCGTGTGATGCTGGCATTGGTGCGCAAGGGGATGACGCGAGAGGAGGCTTACGCTGCAACGCAGCGCAACGCGATGCGCTGCTGGGAGGAATTAGCGCCGCTGAAGGACCTCCTCGCCGCCGATGAGGAAGTGATGTCGAAACTGACGCCGACGGAGTTAAACGACCTTTTCGATCCACACTCGATGCTGCGAAATGTCGACGCGATCTTCAGGAGGGTTTTCGGAGAATGAGCGAACGCGAGCTGCCGTCACTGAGGGCGACATTCTTCTGGCTGACACTGTTTGCCGTTGCCTTCGCCTGGATCGAGTCGGCTGTGGTGTATTACCTGCACTATCATTTCTATCCCGAGGGCTTTGCCTTCCCACTGGTGCAGTGGCCTTCGGGGATATTGGCTGTCGAATTGGGTCGCGAATTTGCGACGATTTTCGTGCTCGCAGCCGTCGCCTTCTTCGCTGGGCGAAGTTGGTGGCGGCGGTTCGCCTGGTTCATGTTCGCCTTCGGTGTCTGGGACATCTTCTATTACTTATGGCTGGTGCTGTTCGAGGGCTGGCCGCAATCGCTGCTGACCCCCGATCTGCTATTTCTGCTGCCGGTGCCGTGGGCCGGGCCTGTGATCACGCCGTTGCTGGTATCGGTGTTTCTCATGCTCTCTGCGATTGTCCTGGTTTGGATCGAGGAGAAGACCGGCCGCGTGGCGCTGAGGAAGGGGTATATCCTCGCCGTGCTGGGGGCTTGGGTGTTGATCCTGATCAGCTTCATGCTCGATTCGGTCAGGATCATCACAACCGGGGATATTGGGCCGTTTCACTACGAAATCTTCGTCGCTGGTTTGGCGCTCTGGGCGGCGGTGCTGGCCAGGATCGCGTTGGCGCGGAAAGACTTCAGCGATATTCAGAAGCACACCGAATAGCCATTCGTTTATTTGTGATTGTACGCGGCCCTGAGCGTGTCCCGTGGGTAATAACCTTTGCGGGTGCGCACGACCAAGCCGGCTTTTTCGATCTTAACGTCAAGTGAACGCCAACGGTCGTTTTTGGCAGGCGGCGGAGCGTAGCCGATCGAATACTGGCTACGCAGCTCGTCGAAAACGGAATCGAAGATCGTGGGTAATTCATCGGCAGACTCCGGGAAATGCGCCCTGCCGCCGGAAAGCGAGGTGACCTCCATCAGCAACTTGGCGGCCTTGGAGTTCTGCAGCCACTTATCGCGGTCGTAGCGCGCGTCTTGGAAGCCGATGGCATAGATCTTAACGTCGGCGCGCCTGGCCTTGTCGTAGAGCTCGGACGGCGTAAGCCTGAGTGAGTTATCTGCGCCGTCGGAGATGACGATCATTGCCTTGCGTCCATCCAGCCCTTCGAACGACTCGATGCAGCGCTGGATCGCCAGTTTCAAGGGGGTCCCGGCGCCTGTCCTTGCTTTTATCCGTCCGATTCGCGTGATCAGATACTCGAAATCATCAGTGAACTCGTTATACGTCCTGACGACAGGCCCGCAGACAATCACCTCGGCTTTGTCTTCCGGCTTGAGGTGCCCGACGAAGCGCTGCGACGCCTCGACGGCGCGGTCCATCTTGTTGCCGCGCATCGAGCCGCTGGTGTCGAGTACGATAGCCACCAGCAGCGGCTTCTCCCTGGCGCTGAAATGGAGTATCTCCATCAGTCGGCCGTCCTCGAAGACTTTGAAGTCATCCTTCTCCAGCCCGGCTACGAATTTACCTCGCTCATCGGTGACAGTGACGTCGAGCGAAACCGATACCGTACCGACGCGAAAATCGCTTTCTGTGGGCGGCGAAGTGGCGATCTCAGACTCTGCGGTGCGGCCAAGACTGTCTTCGGCGATAATCTTTATTGTGCGCGCTTTACGCTCGTCACCAAAGTCGTAGATAAGTTCCCACGGCGCCTGGGTAACTGTGCCGGCGGGTTTGCCGTCGACAAAGAAGCTGACCTTGGCAAGCCGGACGCCCGGCTGCAAATCAGCTTCAAAGATTATCGGGACCCGACCGAAGGCATAGCTGCCGGGAGCAGGATTGACGATCCTGACTGCGAAGCTTTTTTCAGGTAGGGACGTGTCGGACTGAATCTCCTCTGCCGCCGTTCCGGGCCGAACCACCGTAACCGCGGATAGCAGAATCAGCGCGAAAAAACCTATCCACCGCGGATTTACCATTTGCGACCCCCTCCGATTCTCTCCTCGAGAGAACAGTTAGCGGATGCACTGGTTGCGCATATTCTTAGTATAGTCTACGGAAATAACGGGGCTTATCTTTCCTCGTCGGGATAGTAGCCCTTTCGAGTGCGGGCGATCAGGCCGCGCTGCTTCAGCTTCACTTCGACGCTGCGGTAGCGGTTGTCCTCCGCGCGTGCCGGCACGTAGCCCAGCGAGTACTGGCTGCGCAGCTCGGCGGCGATCGTCTGGAAAATGTTGAGGAACTCGTTGGTGGAGGTGGGGAAGTAGCTGTCGCCGCCGGTTGTGTCGGCGAGGCCGCGCATCAGGTAAGCGGCGGGATCGTCGAGGCTGCCCAGGCGGCCTTCCATGCCGACCTGGCGGATGCCGATGCCATAGATCCTGACGTCGACTTTCTTTGCTCCCTCATGGACTTCTTCCGGGCCAGCTTTGCTGGCGGTGTCGGCGCCGTCGGAGATCACAATAATCGCGCGGCGGCCGATGCGGTCCTTGAACTTGTCCATCGTTTCGTAGAGTGACTGGTTGAGGGGTGTGAGAGCGTTCCGAATCACGTCGATGCTGCCGATGAGGTCGAGCAGTTTGTCGTAATCGTTGGTGAATTCGCTGAGCACCTGCACATCGGGCCCGAAGGTGACGACCATCGCGTGATCGGCAGGCTTGAGCTGGTTGACGAACTGCTGGGCGGCGAAGATAGAGCGGCGGATCTTGGCGCCGCGCATCGAGCCGCTGGTGTCGATCAGGACGGCAACCCAGATCGGTCGCTCTTCGGAGCTGAAATAGCGGACCTCCTGCTCGGCGCCGTCCTCGAACACCTGGAAATCGTCCCTGGTGAGCTGCCCGATGAGTTTTCCTCGGTTGTCGGTGACAATCACATCGAGCGTGACAACGCGCGCCTCGACATAGTAACCGCTGCGCTCCAGCGGCGCTGTGGTGACAGCGGTGCTGGCCCGGCGGCCGAGGTTGTCCATCGCGATGATGCTGATGCGGCAGCCGTTGAACTGGCGGCCAAAGTCGTGGACCAGCTCCCACGGCTCCTGAGTTACCGTCCCGACCGGCTCGTCGTCGACGAAGAATTGCACCGTCTCCAGCCGCGAACCTTCCTCCTCGAACTCAGCCTCGACAATGATCGGCGTGCGGCCGAGGACGTAGGTGCCCTCCTGCGGGTTGATGATTGCGATCTTGAACGTACCGCCTGCTGCCTGCACGGCCTCTGCCGCCTCTTCCAATTCCGCCGGTTCGATTGGGATTTCACGCACTGCGACGATCAGGATTGAGTGCTTCTTAGTATAGGCGCCGACGTCGACCGTCGCCTCGAACGGCGCGTCGCGGTCAATCGACGCCAGCTCGCCGTCGACATAGAATTCGACGTAATCGGGCATGAAACCCGCCAGAAGTTCATCTGAAACCTGCAGGATCTGCTTGCCCTTGAGGTAACGCTCGGCCTGCACCAGTATGCGCGACTCGATCTCCCGCGTGCCCCTGGCGTAGCGCTTGCCGGCGTCCTGCTGGTCCTCCTGGGCGAGGAGGGGGAAAATAACGGTGAGCGCAAGGGCGACCAGCCCAACGGCGAGAATTTTCCAAATTGTTTTCGCGGCAGACATCTAATTCTTCCTTCTTACTTATTGTCGAATATAGTAAAACCTTGGGTGCCGCGTAACTATAACGATTATTACATAAGCCGGGCTGATCCGCCGCACCGGATCAAGCCCCAGCTGTGAAAGGATGGTGCCGCGCAAATACCGCATCGCAGAGTCGTTTCTAATCCATGCTGAGTAGACTTTGAGGCCCTTGGATAAAAACTCTGCTGTATTTTTACGGTGAACTGTCGGGAGGGTTGGAAAGTCAGACGTAGCGCAGGAGAGCCTCTGCGACGGAGCCGGAAGAACCGTTGGCGCGGCTGAAGCCGCTGTAACCGAGGATGTTGTTGCCGTTGATCTCCTCGTCTTCGGTGTGGTCCATCGAGGTGAGGATGGAGACGATGCCGGCATCAGCCAGGCGACGCAGGCTGTCGCCGTCAAAGAGGAAGAGCTTGCTGAAGACCGAGTCGGAGAGGTCAATCGCGCCGTCGTTGTTTTCGTCGAAGCGGGCCAGCTCGGCGAAACCGTCGGCCGCGCCGTGCTGATCGCCGAAGAGCTCGGAGCCATCGTCGATTGCTCCGTTACCGTTGCGGTCGAGAGCGAGGAAGGCATCGCCACCGATGACGAAGGCCGTGTGGTCAGTCTTGCCGTCGGCATCGATGTCGAACTTGCGGCCGCTCTCGTGGGACGTTAACTCGACTCCGTCGCCATCGAGATCGAGCACCAGTGGATCGGACTTGCGTTCCTGAGTGGTACTGCTGAACTGAATGCTGGTCACACTGACGCGCACATGGAAGAAAAACACGCTCACCTGCTCGCCGGTCTCCGCTCCTTCGGGCACGGGGACATTGATATCTACTGCTGCGCCTTCCGGTTGGGCAACCTGTGCGCCGGGGTCGCCGGAGAGGATCATCCGCAGGCGGTCGAAAAACGGGTCGAGCATGTCGGGGGTCGATTCATCCAGCAAACCGATCAATTCGAGCAGGTCCTCGATCATCTCAGGATCGCTCTCCTGAAGCGCGGATATGCTCTCGGCGTAGCGCTCGAGCACGGCGGATGAGATTTTGATGTCGATAGTTATGCGGCGCACCAGCAGCGAGGCAGTGCGCATCACGCCGCCGGAGACGGAAGTCCGCTGTGCAGCAATTTCCACGGAGCGGAAAGCGAGGCTGAGCTGCTGGAAACGGTAGCTCTGCAGCGCTCCGCTCCCTGCCGGGAGTAAGGAAAGTGAAGCGGGGGATTCCGTCGAAATTTCGGAAGCGGCACCAGTATCGATATTGTCTCTCACCGCTGTGGTGCCGGATTGCGAAGACAGATCCGTCGCACCGGACGTCGTCCGCCCGAGCGTGGAAAGAAGCTGATCAGGCACAAGAGTCAGAGAAGACATAGAGCTGCCTTCGAACTGCGTCAATCCCTCACTTAATTTATCGGCACTTCCGGGCTGCAAGTTTAGCCCCCGGTGGGCGGCGTTGACCTCGGAAGCGGGCAGGTATAGTTTGATCCGAGACAATCAGACAGATAGGCGGGCCGCTAAACCGAAGGGGTAAAATTGCATCCCTCCATGAAACTGTCGGAGACCTGCGATGTATATGATGATTAACATTGTGCTCTCAATGTTGTTCATGAATGTCTGCCCTGCTGTTGATCAAGTGGAAGAGCTTGGCTTCTCTTGGTTTCCCGCAGGCCGGTACAGCCACATCAGTCACGTCGATCTGGATGCGTTGAAGAAAGAAGAAGCCTGGAAGGTCTATTCCGATCATTACGAGTTCGCCGCGAGAGATAGAGGATTACTGAATCTTCCGGAGTCGTTCGGGGATTACATCAGGGTGACGATAGCCACGACCCTCAGGCTGTCAATCGACAAGGAGTGGTTGAAGAGTCTTGATGAAAAAACGATAGCTTCGCTCAACAGCGAAATGTCGGACCTGTTCGTGTATCAGTTCGACTACCTGGATGATCTGGTCAGCGAGGCAGCGGCAAGCGGGGAAATTGAAGATACGGGCCTGAGGTATCAGGGTCTGAAGATATATTCATACAGGGGGAGAGGTGCCGGAGGGGGGAATGAACGGATCTACGGCGCGGCCACTGGATTGGGTGAGTGGCTGGCGGCTGCAGATATCAACCAGGTGAAGATTTTGCTTGCGTCCGGTTTCGGAACGCATCCGAACATCCTGATGAACGAAAACATCGATGAAGTGCTTGATGTGCTTGAGGATGCGGGCCAGAAATGGTCCCTCTCTATGCATGGTGAGGAGAGGGCGATCCAGATGGAAGCGTTGCGGCAGCTTGAAAAGAATCAGGACGTCATCGATTACATGATCGAGACGAACAAAAAGCTTCCCATATATTCTGTGCGTGAAACTTTGCTCGATGAGTGGCAAATCACGGAGACGTACATCTTCGTGTTTGAGGATGAGGAATACGTCCGGAGCATGAAGGATGTGTTGTCCGCTGGCTACGAGGGTCAGGGAGAACTGGAGAAGAAAAGCAGCGAATACAAGAACAGCAAGTCGGTGGAAACTACCGAGGGGAACAAGGTGATAGTGTCCTACGTGCTCGACGAGGAGATGATGCGGCTGGAGAACGAGGCTGCGAAGGAGTGGGATGAGATGATGAAGAAGGAGCAGGAGGAGAGAGAGAAAGAGGGCCGCAAGAAACCTCCCCAAAAACAGTAATACCCACCCGGCAGGTGGAATCCAATTCGGGGATGCCGATTCCCACCGCAGCTCTCACATCAATTAAAGCAGCAGGTTCCGGAGAAGATCTCATTTGCGATCTGTCGCTCACAGCGTTGACAGGAATGGCTGGTCACGCATATCTTAAGTCTTCGGCTGGTCGCGGTAATTCATGCCCTTACTGTATTCAGGCCGGGGTGAAGGGGTTTCGACGTTGAGTATTCCCAACTATATAACGCTGCTGCGCATCTTCCTGGTGCCCCTGCTGGTGGCTGTGCTGCTCACCGGGCGCTCGGAGCAGGATTTTCTCACGCTCAATGCCCGCATAATAGCGCTGGCGATATTTGCCGTTGCTGCGTTTACCGATGTGCTCGACGGCTATCTCGCCCGCCTGCGCAACGAGGTAACCCGCCTCGGCAAGCTACTCGATCCCGTCGCAGACAAGCTGCTGATCTCCGCCGCGTTTGTCTCGCTGGTCCAGCTTGGGCTGGCGCCGGCCTGGATCGTGGTGATCATCCTGGGGCGCGAATTCGCTGTGTCGGGCTTGCGGCTGATTGCCGCAACTGAGGGCTTCCAGATCGAAGTCTCCAGCTTCGGCAAATACAAAATGTTCGCCCAGGTCTTCGCAGTTGGCTTCCTGATACTGTCGACTCATACTTACGTGCTCGGTTTGGCGTTCCTTTACCTGGTGATGGCTCTATCGATAGTTTCCATGATCGGCTACATCGGCAAGTTCTGGCGCGGTATGCAGCCGGAGCTGCGAAAGGTATTGCGCCGCCGCCGCACCTTCCGCGAGATGAAAGAGCAGATGGTCTCGACGGCACGCGCGTTTAAACTCCTTCGGCAGGAAAAACGCCGGCGGCGGATATCGCGGCGCGTCACGCAGAAAAAGCCGGGGAAACAACTCAGATTCAGATTCAAACGAAGCAAAGAATCGACGGAATCGCCTTCCAAGAAAGTACGGAAGGCCGATGCGTAGCTTCTCTAGTGATTCTGATTCCCTTCAACAACTACTTCCAGCCGATGGGAACCAGTGCCACTCCGCTGGGAGCTTGCTGTGTCAGGCGGACGGCTGTGCCGCCGCGAGCGGGGACGGCCCAGAGCGCGTGGCCGCCGCCGCGGTTGGAGGCGAAGACGATGTGGCGTCCGCCGGGCGAGAACAGCGGCGAAATGTCAACGGGTCCTTCAGTGACACTAAATCCTATCTCGTCATTGAGGTCGAAGACGTAAATCCCGCTGCCGACCTTCGACGAGAGGGTAAAGGCGATCAGGTCGCCGTCGTACGACCAGTCGAGACTGTCGATACGGCCGTCGTAGTCTTCCAGTGAATCCCACACCTCCGCCTCGAGATCGAGAAGAAGCAGGCTCGACTGCTCACTGACCGACTCGGCGACGACGCCGATGGCGATCTCGAAGCCGTCGGGCGAAAAGGCCGGGCCGACGATCTGCCCCTGGTAACGGAATATCGGTTCGATGTTGGAAGTGCCGGCCCCGGTTGAGGGGATGACGTAGAGGTAAGCGAAATTGTCCTGCTTGCGCACAAAGGCGACGCGCCGCCCGTCGCGCGACCACGAGGCGTACTTGCGCCCGGCGCGCTGGCCGATCGGGTCGGTGAAGATCTCCTTATAATCGGAACTGCCATAGGCGACTGTGTAGAGGCTGCCGTTGCTCCACTCGACCAGCAGCTGCGAGTTGTCGGGGCTCGGTTTGACAGCGACGGCATAGTTGTTGGTATCGGTCCAGAGCTGCGCGTCGATGGCGTTTGATGAAGCCTCCGGTCTATCGATTTCCCTCAGCACCGGCCGCTGCTGGTTTTGTTCGAGATAGAGCATTTCGCGGCCCGCGAAAACGGCCGCCGCAGCGGATTCGGTTGTCGATTCTGTTGTCGAAGAAGTTTCTCTTTCGTCGCCGCCGCGTGAGCGGTTTGATGAACGGCCCCTGTCCGGGGCGCCTCCACCGAGCGCGAGTACGAGCACAACCACAACGACCACTAGAACAACGACTGCACCTCCGATGCCGATGAAGACCGGCACCAGGTTAGGCCTGCCACGGCCGACGCCGGTGACTGCCGGCCCGTCGCCGGTGATTCTCTCCTCCACTCCTTCCACCGTCGGTGGCGGGGGCGTGGCCACTGGACGGGCTGTCGTCGGTGCCGGGGAAGATGTGCCAACAGACGAGCGGCCGCCTGTGATCTGCTCCTCGACCTTGCCGAGCGGCGGTGGCGTCACGCCGGGCGCCGCCTCGCCGAGTGTGTCTTTCATCCGCTCAAAGTCGGCCTCGATCTGGGTTCGTTCCAAACGCCATGTTTCAACGGCTTTTTCCGCGCCTGAGGCGATGCTCGAATCGGGAGACCGCCCACCCTCTCCGAGGGCGGCCTTGATCGCTTCCTCAACCTCGGAGGCTTTCTGGAATCGGGCCTCCGGCGTTTTGGCAAGCATGGTGAGGATGACATCGTTTAGCGGCTCAGGGATTTTGTTATTGAGCTTGAAGGGGGGGACGGGCGGCTCCTGGATGTGCTTGAGTCCGACGGCATAAGTGTCGTCACCCTCGAAAGGTACGCGGCCGGTGACAGTCTCGTAGAACATCACGCCGAGGCTGTAGATATCGCTGCGGCCGTCTACTTCCTGCCCCTTGAGCTGCTCCGGGCTCATGTAGTGGGGCGTGCCGATCAGCGTGCCGGTGGCAGTCATCTTCGAAGCGAATTTGGCCTTGGCGATGCCGAAGTCTGTAAGGATGGCGTTGTCGCGCTCGTCGAACATGATGTTATCGGGTTTGATGTCGCGGTGGACCACTCCCTTATCGTGAGCGTACTGCAGGGCGCCGCACATCTGCGCGACAACCCGTCCCGCGGTCTTGACGTCGAGGTTTTTCTTCTTGCGGAGCAGGCCCTTGAGCGTACCGCCGGGCACGTAGGCCATGATGAAGTAGTTGAGGTGGCCGGCGACACCGATGTCGTAGATGCTGATGATGTTGGGGTGCTCAAGCTGCGCGGCGCTTTCGGCCTCCTGCAGGAAGCGCTTCACCATACCTTCGTCGCGCGTGAACATTTTAGGCAGCACCTTGATCGCCACCTTGCGCTTGAGCTGGGTGTGGAAGCCGAGGTAGACGTCGGCCATGCCGCCGCTGCCGAGCTTCTTCTCGACCTTATACTTGGGTGCAAGCTGCTCGCGCAGGACTTCGAGGTCGCTTTGGGGTTCCTGAGCAACTATGGTCTCGCCGAGATCATTGCCGTCAGCCATTTTATTTCCCTTGATTAATCGATTTCATCTGCGCCATGGCGTGATTTCGTTCCGGGTTGGCGAATTATATCACACGCTGTTAGAATTGCGCCCCGATTCCGGCGCACCGAGGTAGGGGAATGAGTGTAGAAGGCAGGGGAGTGGAGCTAAATGCAGTGATCATGTGCGGCGGCTCGGGCACCCGTTTTTGGCCTGCCAGCCGCCGGAGCAAGCCAAAGCAATTCCTACGCCTGGGCGGCGAGAGGTCGCTGATTCAGCAGACCGTCGACAGGCTCGAAGGGTTGGTGCCGCTGGAAAGGATTTTTCTTTTGGCAGCTCACGGCCACCGCGAACTGCTTGCCGAGCACCTTCCGAAAGTTCCGTTGTCGAACTGCATCATCGAGCCTGCGGCGCGCAACACTGCGCCCGCGCTGGCTCTGGCTGCGCGAGTCCTTGGCGCAAGGTCGCCAGAAGCAGTCATGGCGGCGCTGCCTGCCGACCACACCGTTGCAGAACCGGAAGGCTTCCGGCGCTGCCTGGCTGCAGCAGCTGATGCGGCAGCGCAAGAGGGTGTGATCGCCACCATCGGGATCGAGCCGGAATGGCCTGAGACCGGTTACGGCTATATCGAGATGGGTGGTGGTATCGAGGGCGACGTTCGAAAAGTTAATCGTTTTATCGAAAAACCCGAGGTGGAGGACGCGCAAAAATACGTTAACGACGGAAGGCACCTGTGGAACGCCGGGATTTTCGTGATGCGCGCCGACACGCTGGAGGCCGAATTCAAACGCCAGCAGCCGGAGCTGTGGGAAACGATCTGGCAAAAGCTGCCTGATCCGGGAAGCGAGGGTTTCGCCAAAGGCTTGCTGCTGCTATATCCCGGCCTCGAGAAGATTTCGATTGACTACGCCGTTATGGAAAACGCGGGCAAGGTTGTTTGCGTGCCCGGCAGTTTCAGTTGGAACGATCTGGGAAGCTGGAAGGCGCTGGAGAAGCTCTGGAAAGCGGACGAAGCCGGCAACCGGTCCGACCGCGGTTTTTACTCGATCGACAGCAGAGGTAATATTGTCTCGGGCGGAGAGAAGGACGTGGCGTTGATCGGAGTCGAGAACCTTGTCATCGTCTCGCGCGGTGATGTGGTGCTTGTCTGCGACAAGGAGCGCAGCCAGGACGTACGCGCCCTGATCGAGATGCTCGAGCGCGAAGGGCGGGAAGATCTACTTTAACTTGCGGAGAGTCAGCGGATTTATTGCTATGATTCGGTTTCACTACCTGCCTGTTATTCGCGATTGGACTTGAAAGCGGAGATTCCGTAGTCCAAACTTGTTCTCTAATTCGAAAGGGGCTTTGAACTGTTCGACCTTGTCGTAGAGACCCGTGGCGGGGTGGCGATCCTTCGTCCCCACGGCGACTTGTTCCTGCGCGAATCGGAGGTTTTCGAGGAGCGCGTAACCGGACTGCTGCGCGCCAACTTTGAGAGATTCATCGTCAATCTCAGCGGTGTGAGGTACATCGGCAGTTCGGGCATCGGCGCACTGATTAACTTGCACAGCCAGCTGAAGAGGATGGACGGGCGCATGATCACCACGAACGTTCCCGAAAAGGTGGTCGCTGTGCTTGAGATGATGGGTCTCGCGATGATCGAGATAAAGAAATCTGAGTCCGAAGCGTTCTCGGAGCTTGGAGGTGGGGGAGGCGAAGTGTCGGGGTTGGCATGAAAAGCGATCTGGAAAAATTGCGTGCAATAATCGAGGCGAGCAAAAAGCTGACCTCCGTGCTCGATCTCGATGAGTTGTTGAACGTGATTCTCGACGTTGCGTTGCAGGAGATAGAGGCGGAGCGTGGGACCGTATTCCTGCTGGACCAGCAAAAGGGCGAGTTGTTCAGCCGCATCCTGCGTGGCGACGAGATCGACGAGATCAGGCTTCCGATAGGACAGGGGATTTCGGGCTGCGTCGCAGAGAGCGGCAAGGCGGTGATTATCCACGACGCGTACGCCGATCCACGGTTCAATCCCGAATTCGACCGCTTGACTGGCTTTCGCACAAGGTCGGTGCTCTGCGCACCGTTGGTAAAGGGTGAGCACGAGATCCTGGGCGTGCTGCAATTACTCAACAAAAAAGAAGGCAACTTCGACAAGAACGACATCGAGTACCTAAAAGCCCTGGCGGCACATATGGTGATCGCACTCGAGAACGCCCGTGCCCATCTCGAGCGCCTCGAGCAGGAGCGTACGCACAGGGAACTCGAGTTGGCGGCTCAGATTCAGCAGCGTTTTCTTCCTCAGGAGAATCCCCAAATACCGGGCGTGGAAATAGATGCACGGGCCGTGCCCAGCTCAGACGTAGGCGGCGACTATTATAACTTCCTCGATCTGCCTGGTGACAAACTTGGAATAGTGCTCGCCGACGTCTCCGGCCATGGAATCGGCGCGGCGATGATCACAGCTGCGATTCACGCTTACCTGCATGCGCTGCTCAGCTGCTATGAGAGCCCGGCACAAATGGCGGGCCAGCTCAACGGACTTCTATACCAGTCAACCCTGCCTTCGAAGTACGCCACCATGGCAATAGTTGAGATCGATCCGCCGGCCCGGCGTCTGCGCTACTGCAATTGCGGGCATAACCCGATGATCTTTTTCAACAACGGCGGTGTGGAAGCCTTGAAGGCAAGCGGCACGATCGTCGGGATGTTTCCCAAGGCAGAGTATAGCGAGGAGGAAATCAAGCTCGCCGGCGACGAAAGGTTACTTCTCTATACGGATGGAGTGACGGAAGCCGCCCGGGGCGAAGGGGAAGAGCGTGAAGAATTCGGCTTCGACCGCCTGGTTGCCCTAAGCAACAACCATCTCGATCCCGTTGCCTGGCTCAATGTTATCGAGCGGGAGGTCAACGAGTTCACGCGCGGGGAGCCCGCCGAGGACGATATCACGATGGTGGCTGTCCACTTTTCGGAGAGCGTAAAGTGAGAGCCGCTGCAGTACTGGCGCTATTTGTGTTGCTGCCTCAGATGAGCGGCGAGGAGATCGATGCTGCCTACGAGTATTTGTTCACACCCGAGCAGCGCGCAGCTTTCGACCAGCTTGCCTCTCAACAGGAGAAAGACGGTTTTCTTAACGAGTTCTGGCAGAATCAGGATCCCTCGCCCGAGACCGATTACAACGAGCTTCGCGAGCTGTTTCGACGAAGGATTGAGTTCGCTGACTTCTACTACGACCTGGATTTGGAACGCGGCTGGCGTTCCGACCGCGGTAAGGTTCTGATTTTTTTCGGGCACCCCGGTATGATCCGCCGGAGCCGCTTCGGCCCTTTCGATGACTCGAAGCACGAGATCTGGATTTATGGCGACATCCATGGCGAAAACAAGGTGGAACTTGTCTTCGAGGATGAATTCGATTCGGGCGATTTTGTGCTCCGCACTCAAGTGGTTTTTCCGAAGCAATTCCTACTTTCTCCTGAGCTGCCCCGTATTATCAAAGAGGAAGCGGAAACTCGATGAGGGAGAGGGACACGTTACTATCCTTTCATAATCCGTCCATCGGAGAGGATGAGATCTCCGCAGTCGTGGAAGCGCTGCGCGAGGGCTGGATCAGTAGCGGCCCGCGGGTAAAGCGGTTCGAGGAGGAGTTCGCTGCGGCTGTCGGCTCGAAATTCGCCATTGCGGTCAACTCTGGCACGGCCGCGCTTCACCTGGCACTGGAGGCCTTGGGTATCGGCGAGGGCGATGAAGTGATAGTGCCTGTGATGACCTTTGCCGCCACAGCCGAGGCTGCTATCTATCTGGGAGCCAGGCCGGTGTTCGTCGACTGCCGTTCCGATTCCCTCCAGATGGACAAGAAAGAAATAGCCCGCGCCGTGACAGTGCGCACGAAGGCGGTAGTCGCAGTCCATTACGGAGGGCAGGCCTGCGAAATGGACCCGATTCTCCAGCTTGCCGAAGATAAAAGGCTTGCCGTTGTTGAGGATGCTGCTCACGCTTTCCCCGCCTCCTACAAAGGCCGCAACGTGGGCACGCTTTGCGATGCCGCGGCTTTCAGCTTTTATGCGACAAAGACGTTGGCGGTCGGCGAAGGTGGGATGCTGACCACGGACAACGAGGCGATTGCGCGCCGGGCGGGCATAATGCGGCTTCATGGCATCACCCACGGGGGGGAATTCCGCGATAAAAAAGAGGGAACCTGGAACTATTCGATCGAGTCGGTTGGCTATAAATACAACATGCCCGAGCCTCAAGCGGCTATCGGACTGGTGCAGTTGAGGCGACGGGGAGAGCTGCTGGCCAGAAGATTTGAGATTGCAGATCGCTACCGGCGAAATCTGGCCAGATTGGACGCGATCGAGCTGCCGGAGGTGCTACCCGGAAGGGAGCATGCGTGGCACCTGTTCGTAATCAAGCTAAACCTTGGGAAGCTCGCAATCGACCGCGATTCCTTCATCGAGGAGTTACGAAAAAGGAAGATCGGCGCCAGCGTCCACTTCATACCCCTCCACCTACAGCGTTTCTATGCCGATCGCTTCGGCTTGTGCGCGGAAGATTTTCCCAATGCCGACGCCGTATTTCGCAGAGTATTAAGTCTGCCGATATGGCCGGGGATGAGCGATGCGGATGTCGACGATGTCGTGGCGGCGGTAAGGGAAATTGTCGAGAGGCACTCAGCCTGAGCCCTCCGAGGGCGTTACCAGAGGCCGTCCTGCGAGGAAGAATCCTTTTTCGGACTGTTTTTCTTGAGGTGTTCGTATGCCAGGCGTGTTGCAACGCGCCCTTTGGCAGTGCGTTCGAGGAAGCCTATTTGCATCAGGTAGGGCTCGTAGATGTCCTCGATGGTGTCCTTATCCTCGCTGACCGCTGCTGCGAGAGTGTTGAGGCCGACGGGTCCACCGTCAAACTTCTCGATTATCGAAAGCAGGATGCGGCGGTCGAGTTCGTCGAATCCGAGGTGGTCGACCTCGAGCATCTCCAGCGCGGAGGCGGCAACTTCGCCGGTGATGATACCGTCGGCTCGGACCTGAGCGTAATCGCGTGCCCGGCGCAGCAGTCTGTTGGCCACGCGCGGCGTCCCGCGGCTGCGGCGGGCGATTTGCCGGGCTCCGTCCTCATCGATTCTGACCTGGAGGATGACCGCGGATCGCTTCACGATAGTTTCCAGCTCGTCGACGTTGTAGAAGCCGATACGGTGGACGATGCCGAAGCGGCCGTGCAGAGGGCTGGTGAGCATGCCTGCCCTGGTAGTGGCGCCGATGAGGGTGAATGGTGGGACGTCCATCTTGATCGAGCGCGCGCTCGGACCCTGGCCGATGATGATGTCGATCTGGTAATCCTCCATAGCGGGGTAGAGGATCTCCTCGATAGCCGGAGAGAGCCTGTGGATCTCGTCGATAAACAGGACTTCTCTCTCTTTCAGGTTCGTCAGCAGGGCCGCCAGGTCACCTGCCTTATCGATCACCGGGCCTGATGTCGTACGGATACCCACGCCCATCTCGGCAGCGACGATATAGGCGAGGGTGGTTTTTCCCAATCCCGGCGGGCCGAAGAGGAGGACATGGTCGAGCGCGTCGCCACGCGCCAACGCGGCCTCGATCGCAACGCGGATGTTTTCGCGGATGCGCTCCTGGCCGACGTATTCGTTGAGCTTTCTGGGGCGTAGAGTCAGCTCGAAAGTCAGCTCGTCCTTGCGCGCGAATCCCGAAACTATCCGTCCTTCAGCCAATTCGGCCTCCCCTCTCTCCAGATTACCATGAAGAACAGCGATGGAGAACAAAGGACTTATGTGTAGGCATGTATTACGTCGCTTAGCTTTATAATTGTTGTTAGCATTGTTAGCATTGCCGCGTATTCTTTGTACGGGCGTAAAAGTGGGACATAAATTCTATTCTACAGCAGATGTCAGCCGTATGTGCGGCGTGCACATCAGCACCGTCATCCGCTGGGTTAACGCCGGCGCGCTGCCGGCAGCCATGACCCCCGGCGGGGTGCGCCGAATCTCCCCTGGCGACCTCGCCCGCTTCATGAGCGACCATAATTATCCTCTCCCGGTGGAATTGCAGCCCGCTCTAGCCGGTAAATTAGATAAAGAAGAACTTATCCATCTCGATTTCGTCAATGCGGTAATCAATTCCGCCGGCACCGCGATCTTTGGCTTTGATCCCACCTTGCGCATGGTGCTATTCAACAGAAAAGCCGAGGAACTGACGGGATATTCGCGCGAAGAAGCCCGGGAGCTTGGTTTCCTGGACAGGCTGTTACCCGATGTCGAGTCCCGCGCGGACGCCGAGCGCACGATCGTGGCACACTTCCGCGGCGAGTCGGTCGAGGACTGGATCACCGTCATTCGGCGCAAGAGCGGCGGTGAGCTGACCATCAGTATCACAACGAGCATCATCACCGGCGACGACGGCAACATTATGGCCATCTGCGGTAGCGCGCACGAAGTCACCGAGCGTATGCGGTTGCGCAATGAGCTCGAACGCTCCAACAGCTTTCTTAATGCCGTGATCGATAATTCTCCGATGAGCATGCAGATCGTCAATGACCAGGGCTGGACTGTAAAAATCAACCGCGCGATGAGCGAGGCCTTCGGTGTCTCACCGGTCGATATAGTCGGCATAGGCAAACACAACTTCTTCAGCGATCAGAGCATGCTCCGAACCGGCCTCGTCGACGCGGTGAAGCGAGCTTTTAAAGGCGAGATAGTCACAGTCCCGTTCGCCGAATTTAACAACCACAACGGCAAGCACCCCGGTGTCGATGAGGAGAAGATAGTGCGCGCCCTAGCCTTCCCGATCTCACTGGATGGCGAGGTGCGCTATGCCGGTATCGTTTTCGAGGACATCACAGAGAAGGCGATATTACAGCGCGATCTGATCGCCAAGAACGCTGAGCTCGAATCGTTCGTCTACACGGTCGCGCACGACCTCAAGTCTCCGCTGAGCGTGATCGCCAGCTGCTCCGAATCGCTAGAGAAGGCGATCAACGGCGAGGAGGGCATCAGGAAGCAATTCAGGCTGATAACGCGCAGCACGGATCGAATGACCGAATTCATCAGTGCGCTGCTCTCACTGTCGCGCGCCGGCAGCTGGGATGATGAGCAGGTATACGAGACTCCTGTCGAGATCGTGGTCAAGGGAATCTTCATGGACCTGCGAGCGACGCATCGAGGCGAGGAAATCCATACTCATACGAGTGATTTGCCGATTATAAATCTCCACCCTGATGCAACGGAGCACTTGTTCCAGAATCTGGTTTTGAATGCGTATAAGTACCGCGCATCCCACAGGGCGCCCGAGATTTCGATAGACTGCCATGAGGCGGAGGGCGAATACCTGTTTTCGGTGAGGGACAACGGTGTTGGAATCGATCCGTCGGAGCGGAACAGGATTTTTGATATTTTTTACAGGATATCGGGCACGCACGCCTCAGGTACCGGTCTCGGCCTTACGATCGTGAAAAGGATCGTCGAGCGCGCCGGCGGCAAGGTCTGGGTTGAATCGGTGCCAGGTGAAGGAAGCACATTTTATTTCACGATACCAAAGAGCTAATACCTCGCTAGATAAAATTAAACGGCGCCGGATAATTCCGGCGCCGTCATTTTTTTCCTTTGAGGACAGCCGTTCAGCGTACCTTGATGCGGAAGGCAATCAGGTTGTCGCTTTCATCATACGCGCCCCAGGCGTCGACGTACATCCCGGTCTTCAAGTCCGCGGCCGCGAACATGCCGTCCTTGCTGCCGATCACCGTTTCCGCCGTAACAGTCATCTCAACCCCGGCAATCTTCACTTTCAGATCGTCGCCGTCGGGAGTGATTGTCTCGATCGGGCCGCGCACATGGATGTTGTCGTCGTCGCAAGACTTGATTTTTGAGGCCACCAGGGTCCCATCGGGCCAGAGGAGCACCAGGACCTCGATCTTGTCTCCCGGTCCGAGATCTTCCAGCGACATGTCTTCGACATCGAATTCGACAAACGCCGTGTACTCGGTAACGGTGATTTGCTTGCCAAGAAGGTTGATAGAGTCGCTGCCGACGGCCTCGATTTCCCCACAATAGACATAATCCGGGAGGACCACCCTGATCCAGAGTGCGAGCAGAGAGCCATCGGCCTGAGGCTTGGCTTTGACAATTACTTTCAAGTCAACCTCAAACAGTTCAACAGGGAAGGGGCCGTCGTATTTGGCAACGTTAAACACCGTGTTCTCATCAACCAGGAATGTCTCGTCGTTGACGGTGAAGCTGATCAGTTCACCACCCTCGCTCGATATACCGTTGACGGTGCCTTTATAGCGCTGGAGTTTTCCGCTGCGATCTGAGGCGTTGTCGACGGCCACCTTGTTGGCAAGATGAGAACCATCAGCGAGAGGGTTAGAGAGAACGTGGACCGAGGTCCCCACCGCCAGCTCGCCGGGCGCGGTTACATTTTCTCGGGCGCCAATGACAACGGTGATGTCGTCGTAGTAGCAAGTTTCACCGCCGACATCGATAGACGGCAGATCAGCCGTCGGGCTTGCTTCCTCCTGGATAAAGCCTTTGACGTTCTCCTTGCCTCGCACCCTTAACGAGGTAGCCTTGCCAACTGCACCGCTCTCGGGAGTTTCTTTGTAAGGCACGTAGCGTACATGAAGCGTCAGGCCGACATGGAGGTTGCTCGCATTGGCATTGAGGCCGTGGCGGCCCATAATTTTTTGATCGGGGGAGATGTCAAAGGTATCCCCCGTGTCCAGCGATACTGTCGCAAAGCCATCCCCGATGTCGGTGATGACGCCGATAGCCATCCTTTTGCGGTTCCTGTTGCGATCGGGCTTGTCCTTGATCTTGATGGTCTTCGCGTAAACGTTGCCGTCGACCGCTTTCTGACCTTTGACGCTGACGGTGACACCAATGGCGAGATCGTCAAACGTTCCACCGATGATCTTTGTTTCCGCTGTGATTTTGAATGTCACCCCACCGACGGAGATTTCTCCTGCGCTGACAGCGGTGATCTCGCCTTCGGCCGACACATTCCGGCCTTTGTCGCTGCCCAATAGAGTCAAGTTATCATCGGCTGCGGTGCTCACAGACAAGAAGAAAGCAAGCGAGACGACAGCTAAAATCGCTGTTGGCTTAAAGGGTATCCCGCGAGGCATTGCTCTACTCCAACGTGAAATATATGGTTAACCAATTATCAATACTATCACTTAGTGGGAGAGATTCAGTGATATTTTTCACTTAGAAAAGTGCGCCGCCAACGCCGGGCGGCGATGACGGCGCGCTTGCCGAGGGTGGCAGTTGGGGAAAGGGGTAAGGGGGTTTAGGAAGGTTCCCTTTTTATCTGCGTGTTCGGTCGTGAGGACCGGTCACGCAGGCGGTTATCTTGATTCTGGCGCTGTATCTGCAGTTGGGGCTCCTCATCTTCTGAGGGAGCGGCCCGCTTGATCGCCCCCGTGAAGAGAGCCAGATGCGCAACGCCTTTTGACGAGCGGATAAAGCTGCCCTGCACATTATCGGAGTTCAGCGTGAATTCCTGCCCCTGACTGGGATTGTCTTGTGCAGCAATCTTCGCTTTGAGCACTGCGCCAAGGAGTTCCCGAGCAGCGGTGTTGTCGCTGGTCGCCGATCCGCCGGCTGTAACCGAGTCGGTGATCGCGGCCTTTAGCACCTTCGGCCAAAGCTTGCGGAAAAGGGAGGGATTGGCAAACAGATCCGCGCTGACCACCTTGCCGTCGATGGCGATCACAACTCCGCAAACCTGTCCGCCGTGCATCGAGGGGATGTCGCGCAGTTTGTCCATAAACTCGGACTCAGCCTTCCGGTATTTCTCGTTGTCGTATGTGGCCTGGAACGTGCCGGTGGCCGTGGAGGCGTCCATATCTGCGTTCTTCTGTTGGACTTCAGCCCAGGCGGTGTGCTGCCCTTCCTTCATCACCGCGGTCTGGCGCAGCGCGGTCGAGCCGAGGATTTTTCCCGCCTCGAACCTGTCGCTCATGGAAGTCCAACGGCCCTGCTCGACGCAATAAACCGGAAGATCAACACCGCCCTTGAAGCCGCGGAACAGCAGGTCGTGGGTGAGAATGCGGTCCTGCTTGGCGCCGGTGACAACCTCTCCCGCCATGAAAAACAACGGCTCGGTCGAGAGGATTTCCATATGGAGCGTAGGCACTGATCCTGAGCCGACTTCGGTTATTTTAACTTTCCCGCTCTCCAGCGCTTCATCGAGCGTGGTGTAGTGGGACGAGTCGCGCATGGCTCGCAGGGTCACGGGGAAGATCACCAGATTCTTATGTTGTGCTCCCTCGTGAACCCACAGCGACTTGCAGAAACTCTCGAGGTCGGCGGCCGCGGAAGCAGATAGATGAGGAGCAGGCATATCGGCCTGGACGCCAACCTGGTTGAAGGAGAATATAAAAATGAAAGCCAGGGCGGCCGATATCGCAATCAATAGTCTTTTAAATTTAAACATATCCCTGCCTCGTTAGTACTCGGGCTTTGTTTAGATTCATTGTCTATTTTGACAACATCTGCCTCGGAAAGTTCATTTGCTCCTGCTATTGCCGATTACGCGATTGACCAGCCGCGTCAGCCTCGGCGGGCTCAAATGTACGGACGCACGGGGATGTGATTTGTTTACAGTATTCAGCCGGGCAAATATACTTTTCCGCTGTAACAACTGAAAAAAGGTTCGAGCAATGAATCCGGCTGAACTCCCCACGATCGCAGGCGATCCCTGGGCCATCGGCACATTTGTTGTCTATTTTCTTGTCATCGTAGCGATAGGAGTGCTGACCTCACGCTTCAGTTCATCGGCGCAAGCGAATTTCCTGCTCGGCGGCCGCAAGATGAAAACGCTTGTTGTAGCACTGAGCGCTGTGGTCAGCGGACGAAGCGCCTGGCTGCTGCTTGCCGTCTCCGGTGTGGCTTTCCTGCGCGGCGCCAGCGCAATCTGGATGGTGGCAGGGTATACGGTTGTCGAGCTGCTACTGTTCAGGACGGTCGCGCGCCGTCTGCGGCGGGATACGGAGGCGAGGGGTGACATCACGATTCCTGATTATCTGGCCAGCCGCTTCGGCGACCGCTTTCACTTGCTGCGGACAGTGGCGGTGCTGATCATTGTCGTCTTCATGGTGACATATATCGGGGCGCAGATTGTTGCTGGCGGCAAGGCTCTGGGCGCCACCTTCGGCATTCAGGATTGGATCGGCGCGTTGATCACCGGCGGGGTCATCCTAATCTACACCACCCTCGGAGGCTTCCTGGCGGTCAGCCTGGTCGACGCGATGCAGGCGTTCATCATGATTTTCGCGCTGGTCGGGCTGCCGCTGATGGCGATGTTGGGCGCTGGCGGGCCGGGGGAGATCGTCGCAGCGCTCAACCCGGCGATGCTCGATCCCTTTGCGTTGACGATGGGGATGATGATCGGCTGGGTGGGGATCGGCCTGGGCTCGCCGGGCAATCCGCACATCATCGTGCGTTATATGAGCATCGAGAACGAGGCGAAGCTCAAGCGCGCGGGCTGGATCGGCTTCTTCTGGAACTGCGTGATGGGTGTTGGAGCGGTGAGTATCGGCGTGATCGGCCGGGCGATCTACAAGACCCGGGAGGCGCTACCGGGCGCCGACGAGGAGACTATCTTCCCGATGCTCGCCGGCCAGCTGCCGCCGCTACTGTTCGGGCTGGTGATCGCAGCTATTTTCGCCGCCATCATGTCGACCGCCGACAGCCAGTTGCTGGTAGCCGCATCAGCTGCGATCCGCGATTTCTACCAGCGGATCGTGCGCGGCGGCCGGGAACTACCGGAGCGGCGGATGGTGATGCTGAACCGCTTAGCGGTCATCGTTCTCTGCGGTATCAGCGTACTTATCAGCATCTTCGGCTCGCAATATATCAATTTCCTCGTGCTGCTGGCCTGGACCGGCCTCGGTTGCAGTTTCGGGCCGCCGGTGATTCTCGGGCTCTATTGGAGGCGATGCACCCGTTGGGGTGCGCTGGCGGGGATGCTCGCCGGAGCGGCGACTACCTTTGTCTGGGGTCTCAATCCCGGGCTCAAGGCGGTTATCCACGAGATCGTGCCGGCGTTCTTCGCTTCGCTGATTTTCACTGTTGTCGTGAGCCTGCTGACTCACAGGCAGACCACACAGTCGCAGGTATAAATCCCGCACTGTCAGCCACGGATTCAGTTTAGCGGTCTATTGATGCCGAACGCACCGCTCCCACACTACTGTTTACTGCAGCTCAATCCTGAAGCTCTTTACTTCGTGCGGCTTGATCGTGAAGAGAAGCTTTTCGTAGTCGAACCGCGCTTCACCGATTGCGTTTTCCAGCAGGTTAACTTCCTCCGCCGAGACGATCGCCGCCGGAAGCGTTGCGGCAATTTCGGTTTCCCGGCCGGCGGTTTCGACGAACCTGAAGATGTAGCCCTTGCCGTCGTCGGAGCGCTTGAGACATGTCAGGTCGACGTTGGAGGTGCCCGTGGTTGCGAACGACAAGGTTTCAGGCAGTTCGCCGTTTTCTCCCGGAGTGAACAGCCGCGCGACAAGCGGTAAGTTGAATTCCTGCCCCATCCTGACCGTCCCGGCTGCACGCCAGTCGCCCGCATGCGGGTAAACCGCATAGGAACAGACATGCTTGCCGCGGTCGGCAATCGGGTCGGGCCAGATCGGCGATGTGTGGATCGTCAGGCGCATCACACCGCCGAGGGTGTCCATGCCGTACTTGCTCTCGTTGAGCAGGCTGACGCCGCGGTTGCCGTCGGAGAGATCGGCCCAGCGGTGGACCGAGACCTCGAAGCGCGCCTTCTGCCAGGGTTCTTCCCGCACAGTCGGGCGTTCGACGCAGGCGAAAGGTATCTCGTATGTCGCCAGCGGGCTGTCGACGGCGAACGGGAAGGCGATCTTCAGCAATACGTGGTCTTCCCACCAGTCGGTGTGGAGGACGAAATCAACGCGCTGCGAGCCGGCATAGAGGATGATGTCCTGCGTGAAGAACGATGAGGGGAAACCGGACGTGGGCGCCCTGTTGGCTTTGGAAAGGCCGAAGTGGCTCTTCTTCACCCTGATGACGGCGCGCACCGGCCCGTTCTCGATCAGCTCGACCGAATCGGGCTTCTCCGGAATCCAGGAGCGGCCTGTATAGCCGATGTTCCAGGCGTCCCAGCTGGACGGTAAGTTCTCGAACAGTTCGATGCGGTTGCCTTCGCTCCCACCGGAAATCAGCTCAGTGCTGCTGCTCTTGTCATAGATGCTGCTGACATTGCCCGTCTCGGGATTGACTTCTACGCGCAGGTAGTCGTTCTCGAGGGCGTACTCCCCGGCCTTCAACGATGGTGATGTTGCCTCGATCTCTCCCTCGAACAGCGAATAGGTTTTGTAACCGAGTGAGGGAACGCCGCGGGCGATGAAGATCAGCTTTCTGTCGAGACCGTTCTTGCCGGCCACGACCTGGCTGGGAATAGTGTTCCCCGACGGATCGGTGACGGAAAGGATCTCCGGCGCATCCTGGGGCAGAGCGAGTTTCACTATGCTGTCCCGCTCCCAGGAGAGGGGATTAAACACTAGTACGCTGCGCCAGCCCTTGTTTTCCGTCTTTATCCTGGCAGCGATCTGATCCATAGCAGCATCAAGTGTGCGGCCGGCCAGCTTTTGGCATATTGCGTAATCCTCCTCGGCGTCGCGGTAAACGGGCGTGATGCTGGAGCCGGGCAGGATGTCATGGAACTGGTTGAAGAGGACCATCTTCCATGCCTTCTCCAGCGAGTCTGCCGGATAGACGGCTCCATGCAGTGCTGCGATCGATGCCGCCTTCTCGGCGATTTCCAGCAGCGCTTCGCCTTTGCGGTTACCGCGCTTGGTTTCCGATTGCGTTGTCAGCGTGCCTCGATGGCCCTCCATGTATAGCTCATTGCGCCATACCGGCAGATTTGAGAGATCCTTTTGCTTAAGCAATTCTATGTAGTCATGCGCCCTGATGTACTCGACACGCGGGAACAGCGGTTGCTCCTTGAGCATTTGGACGCGCTGAAGCATCGGACGGTTAGGTCCGCCGCCGTGGTCGCCGAGGCCGAAGAGCACCAGCATCTCCCGAAAGCCGGTGTTTTGCTCGAAGCGCATGAGCTGATCCATCATTCTGTTGGGGATAATTTGCTCGGTGTAGCCGCCTGTGGGCAGGTAGGCGAGGATGCGGGAGCCGTCGGGAGCTTCCCACCAGAAGAGATGGTAGGGGAAGATCGTGGTGTCGTTCCAGCTCAGCTTCTGGGTGACGAAGGAGTCGATACCGGCCTTGCTGTATAACTGCGGCATATTCCAGTTGTAGCCGAATGAGTCGGGATTCCAGCCGAGGGTGGCAGTGCCACCAAAGCGTTCCTTGTAAAATTTCTGGGCGTAGAGCAGCTGGCGCACCCACGCCTCGCCCCCGGGGATGTTGCAGTCGGGCTCGACCCACATCCCCCCGACCGGGTCCCAGTGGCCGTCGTCGATAGCGGTCTTGATTTTGGCAAAGAGTTCGGGTTCGGTGTTTTCGATCCAGTCGTATGTCTGCGCCTGGCTCTGCGCGTAGATCAGTCCTGGAAATTCTTCCATGTTTTTCAGAACCGAGCTGTACGTGTTGGCGGCGATGCGCACCGATTCCTGCTTGCGCCATAGCCAAGCCAGGTCGATGTGTGCGTTGCCGACGCAATAGATGGTGAAGGTCTTGGCGAACTCGCCGATAGGTTTCAACTCCTCGAGCAGCTCGTTGATGGATGCCTGGATCTTTTCCGTCTCTCCGGCTTTGAGGGCTTCCAGATCGAAGCGGGACACCGTATCGCGCAGCAGGCGGCGCAGCTGCCGTCTCTCCTTCGGATCGATTTTCGATCGGTTAATGAATTCAGGCCAACGCCGCTTCTTGGTTGATTCGCTCAGGCTCCTCGCGCTGAGTAGCGTGTCGGCCGCGTCGATATTGGTTTTGAATCTGTTGAGTTCTTCCCTGAAGTCCCAGGCCGATTCGAGGATCAGGTGGGCTGTGCGAAATGTGAATATTTTGGTTGTGTCGAGGAATTCGACAACCGGATAGATCCTGGGATTGTGAATCCAAACGCGGATCTCGAAGGTCTGGCCCGGCTGGGCGTTGTCGGTGAGTTTCACCGGCGGCATTTCCACATTGCCCGTTTCAGGATTGGTGATCGGCCACTCAGCCTTCAACTCATCATTGACAAAAACCTTAGCGGTGAAATCGACGGGTCCTCTGAGCACGAGCTCGAGTTCCGCTTTGCCGCCGCTGATTTTCGTGCCTGCGAAGACTTCCGGGATGCGGACCGTGGTGCAGTAGCTGAAGCGGTATTCCGTCGTGGTATGTCCCAAGCGGACCGGCTCCCAGGGTTTTTTATCTTCCTCGCCCTCGCGGGTGCCGGTCTCGATCCTTAGTTCCCAGCCCCCGATAGACGAGTCGATGGACGCGCTCAGTGCATCGAGGACGTCTTTCACCGGATTGTCCGCAGGATTAGCCGGTTGCATCGAAGCCAATATCAGGGCTATGACAGCAACGATCATGGTCCACTCCTCAAGTTTTATTTCCCCTCCACACAGTCGGTACCACTATATCTTAACTCTTCGCCTCCCGCTGAGTGCGCGTTGGAACGAAACGCTGACCGGCCAGTGTTATGCGAGCGCGTTACGGAAGTCCTCGATCAGGTCGTCCTTCGCCTCGATGCCTACGGAGAAGCGCACCAGCGTTTCCGGTATACCCGCTTTCTCTCGCTCTTCCGGGCTGAGACCGCGGTGCGAGGATGTCGCGGGGATAGTTACCAGCGATTCGATGCCTCCGAGGCTGGGTGCCTTTATGGGAAGCTGAAGTTTCTTCAGCATGCTCTTGACGGCGTCGATTCCGCCCATTGCCGCGATTTCGAAACTCACCATGCCGCCGAAACCGTCGAGCAATTCGCCTGCGCGCTCGTAATCCGGGTGGCTGGGCAAGCCGGGGTAATAAACCTTCTCGACCTTGGGATGGCTCTCGAGGAATTTGGCCAAGGCCATCGCATTCTCGTTCTGCTGCCGGACCCGCAGTGCGAGGGTCTTGAGGCCGCGCTGCATCAGAAAGCAGGAGTTGGCGTCGAGCGAGCCGCCCAGGCGATTCTGCTTCTGATGAATTTTATCGATCATCTCGGAGCTTCCGATCACGGCTCCGGCGACGACGTCGCTGTGGCCGTTGATGTACTTTGTGCAGCTGTGCAGCGACAGATCGAAGCCGTGCTCAATTGGGCGGAAGTTAACCGGGCTGGCGAATGTGTTGTCAATCATCGACACCAGTCCATGCTCGCGGGCGAATTTCGCTACGGCCTTGAGGTCACCGACCTTGAGCAGCGGATTGGTGATCGTCTCGATATAAACGACCTTGGTGTTGGGCTTGAGTTTGGCCGTCCAGGATTCCGGATCTCTCGCGTTAAAAAAGTCCATCGAAATGCCGTACTGCGGCAGGTCCTTTGTCACTAATCCGTGGGTGCCGCCGTAGAGGTTGTCCTGTGCCAGGAGGTGGTCGCCGCTGGAGAGAAATGTCAGCAGGGAAGCCGCGATGGCCGCCATGCCGCTTGCTGATACCAATGCCGCCTCTGCGTTCTCGATTGCGGCCAGTTTCTCTTCCAGTGCTTTGTGGTTGGGCGTGTTGCCGAGCCGCATGTACCTGATATCGTCCCAGCGCGCTTCGCCGCCGCCCGATTCGTAGGTGGAACTTTGGAAAATGGGAACAACCACCGCTCCTTCAATGCGGGGGTAGGGTTCGCCGGCGTGGATCAGTTTCGTTTCCATGTGCTTATAATCGTCGCTCACTCGCTGCCTCCTCGTGTGTTTCACAGGTTGAGCGCGAATCCAAATTCCGGACAGTATATCATGCCGGGTAATACACAATTTGGCCGGCAAATGCAGTTTATCACTCTGTTCCGTTGATAACTGTCTTGGTGTTCATGTCAAATGTGTCCCCTGGTAATAAGATGTGGACCGTCAAGTCGTAGACGCCCAGATTCGCCGATTCTGAATCTTGATTCGAGCCGTTCACTTTTGAGTTGGATGCATCGATCACCACTATGGAGCCGTTGCCGAGGACGATGAACCTTCCCTCCGGCTTTACCCAAACGGCAGTGCTTTCGTCTATCCCGATGCCGAGATATTCGGGATGCTCGAGTATCACTGAAAGCAATCGATTGAGCCTCTTCCTAGCGATGAAGTGTTGGTCGATGATCGCGCCGGAGACGAATTCGAAACCCGGCCAGAGCTGGACGGTGGCGGACCTAATCACCTCGAAGTCTCCAATGCCGGTGATGGTCTGATCTCCCATAATCGCGGCCCCGGCGGACGTGCCGGCGATTACCGCTCCACGCATAAAGGCTTTCTGGATAGCCTTACCTGCCGGAGTTTTATAGAGAACGTTTAGTATGCGCGTCTGATCGCCGCCGGTGAAAAAGATGCCTCCGGCTTTTCTCAGAAGGCTGACATGCGATGGGATGAAGGAATCGATGCGGGTTTTCAAATCCAGAATCTCGACATTATTGCAGCCGTATTCCTTTTCGAGGTACTCCTTATAGGCCGGCCCACTGGTTTCGCTTTCGGTTGCAGTCGGCAGGATGACAATCGATGCCTGCTCGCCGCCCGCAAGCTCTATGAATCTATCCCAAATCTCGTCCGGCTCTCCGCCTCCGCCGATGATTATCAGGTTGCCTTTAGGTTTCTCGGCTTCGCAGATCGCCGGGGCGGCGAGCGAGGCGATCAGTATTAAAACGAGTAGTGTCGGCCGTCTCATCGTTCCCTCCTCAGAGAGGTTCATCCTCGAGTGATCGGTTGAAGCTTGCCGCTGAATCATTATCTTCGGTATGCAACCGTGCTTAACGTCAAGATTTATTTTTGGAATTCGGGGAGCGTTTTCGTATGAAGTCAGCAGCGCGAGCTGCCCGCCGATTCCTGACATAATAACAAAGCGAAAAAGCATCCTGTCAACCGGCGGATACCCGAGAAGGTAAAGATAGACATTTTGTTGACTGCGTGAGTAGGCCTATCTATGATCAGAGTGGGGGTAAGGGACAGGGATGAACGACACTTTTTCGCTTCCCGAATTTTTCGGATACAAGGTAGATCTGCAGGCGATCGACTGGGTATGGCTTGCGCTTTTCCTGCTGGTGATGGTCCTCTGCGGAGCGCTGTTCTATCGTTTGGGCAAGCGAAGTGAGGCAGATTTTTTCCTCGCGGGGCGCGGGTTGCCGTGGTGGCTGCCGGCTTCTTCAGTCTACGCCACGCACACCGCCACCGACACGCCGATCTGGGTGTGCGGCGTGATCTACGAGCACGGGCTTCGGGGTATCTGGATCACCTTTTTCTCCGCCTGGTGCGCGATAAGCGCGCTGGTGAGCACGCGCATCTTCCGCCGCTCGTTGGCCTACAGCCAGGCTGAGTGGCAGAGCCTGCGCTTCAGCGGTCTCGGCGCCGAGCTTCTGCGCGGTTGGCTGGCCGGCTGGCAGATCTTCATGAACATGTTCATCCTCGGCTGGGTCGGCATCGCCATGGGCAAGGTATGCAACCTCGCTTTCGGCTGGGACGAGTGGATCGGATTGGTGTTCTTCTCATCGATATGCGCCATCTACGTCCTCATCTCGGGCTATTGGGGCGTGGTGATGGCCGACTTCCAGCAGGGCATCATCGCATTCCTGGCCATCGTGATCGTCTCCGCCTGGGGCATTGCCGCGGCCGGCGGACCGGGAGAGATCGTTACCAGGCTCACCGATATGGGGCAGGACTGGCGGCTGAATCCGTTCGCCTTCACAGGGCTGTTCGGCGGCGAATTTCCCTTCGCCTGGTTCTTCACGGTGCTGTTCATGGCGCTACTTGCCGGCTTCGGCATGGGCACCTACATCGACTGGTACGCCGAGAGCCAGCGGATACAGAGCGCGAAGACGGTGCGCGACGCCAGCTACTCGATCTGGTCCGGCTCAGTGCTCGTGGTGATCCGAAACGGCATCTGGGCGGTGGCGATACTCGGCTTCTTTGTACTATTTCCCGATATCATCGCGCAGGTGACGGGGGCCGGAGGGACGACGGAGCAGGCGAAACAGGTCTACGAGGTGGGCTGGTTCGTGATGGGCTTCAAGTTTCTGCCGATCGGCCTGCTCGGCTTCTTTTTCGCGGCGATTGTGGCGATCCACTTCTCGACGATCTCCACGCACCTCAACCTCGGTGCGATGTACGCCACGCGCGACATCTACCATCATTACATCGATCCGAAGGCGAGCGAGCGGAGGCTGGTGTGGGTCGGGCGGATATCAACGCTGATCCTGCTGCTGGGATCATTCGTCTACGGCATGATGATGGAGTCGATTACCTCCTGGCTGATTTTCGCCATCTGGATCATGAGCGCCGGAATCTGGCTGCCGTCGCTGCTGCAAGTAATCTGGTGGCGATTCAACTCCTGGGGTTACCTCTCCGCCTGGATTGCGAACCTAGGCATGAGCTGGCTGATAGTGTGGATTCTGCCGGGATTCGGAATCCTTTCGGGTCTGGAGGATTATCACCGCTTCTGGATCCTGATGGTTCTGGGGATGTTTGTTTACTTACCCGCGACTTTCCTGACGAAACCGGAGAAAATGGACAACCTGGTCAAGTTCTACGTGATGAGCCGGCCGATCGGCTGGTGGGGGCCGGTGCGTCGCGAAGCCGAGCGCAGAGGATTGATCGGCGCCAAGGGCGCGACTCCCGAGACAGCCGCCGACGCGACGGGGGGATAGGAGATGGGCTGGATAAGAAGAAGATGGAGCCCTGAAGCGGCCGACGAGTGGACGCGTGAGGATTACGTCGGTATCGTCCTTTCGGTGATCTCCTACGTCGCGTTCGCTCTCGGAACGCCATTGGTGTTCTTCTTCTGGTGGGGCTGGCTGCTGCTCGGAACGGGACTGGCCGCGATGCTGCTGATGATTTACGTGATCGATCCCAAGCTCAAGGCTATTTCCAGCGAGTACGAGAAGCGTCAGAAGCACTACCTCGAGGAGTTGGACCGCAAGATCAGGTGGGAGGACTGATGTGGATAAGAATCTCCATATCGTCATCGGAATGACGATCGCTTACGCGGCCTCTTTCTTAGGCCTGATTATCGCCTGGGTGGCTTACGCGCGCCGCCGAAAGCATGAAGAATCCGCGAGAACGGACTTGGCCGATGAACATCTTGATGACAACACAAGCCGCGACTGAGGCGGTGCAGCGGGAATTCTCCTTTTTCTGGGGCGTGGCCGTCCCGGGCCTGATCCTCGCCTGTTCGGTGGTTTTCACCTGGTTGCTGTATCGCCATTTCAGCAAAAGCGGACACTGAAACCAAGGCAGGAATCCTCTCACACAACATGCTTTGACCGGGTTATTATGTTCAATTGCAATCGGGCGTGTAGATGAATAAGTCGGGCATATTCAGTATCAAAGCAGCGTCGCTTCTCCTTCCGCTTGTTCTATTGGGATTGGCGGCCTCCGGCTGCGCGACCGGCAGGCCCATGGTGGCGCCGCGCTCCGAGGCTTTCTCAGGCAACATCGAAGAAGACGAGTATTACCTGATTTCTTTTGACCGCGACGGGCACGAGATCCCTGCTGAATCCGGCGATTATCTCAGCGATCGCGTTGCCCGGCGAATCGCGGCAACGGGTAGCGAGCGTGTTGAAGTGATGATTGTCTGCCACGGCTGGCAGTACGACTTTCTCAGGGCTCGCGGGGAGTACCTGAAATGGATGGCGGAATCCTTCAATAACAGGGATTCACTCGAACAGCTGAGGGCCGATCGCCCGGACTTCAGGGCGATCCTCATCGCATTGCATTGGCCCAGCGCCAGCCGCTCCAATCTTAGCTACTGGTATATGAAAGGCAGGGCCAGGCTCGTAGGGGAGCAGGGCGGCTACATGCTGCTGCGGAAACTGCAAACTGCCGTCGAGCCGGGTGATGATGTCAGGTTTCATCTGATGGGCCACAGCCTCGGCGCAGTAGTTGTTACCGAAATGCTCTTGGGGAAGCCTGGGCTGAGGACCGAGATCGAGCCTGTCGACTCGTTAATGTTAATCGAAGGGGCGATTCCGATGTGGGCGTTCTGCTCGAGGATCCCCGAACCCTGGCGGCCCTACAAGAAAATGGAGAAAGACAGCGGTCCCGGCTATTACTGGCATATCATCCGGGACGGACTGATTAGTGGGCCGATTGTGAATGTCTACTCGAAGAACGACAAGGATTTGCGGCGTTGGTTCACCTTCGCCAACAGCGACCGCGGAGCTCACCGAAGGAATTCCGCGATCCACCGCCCCATGGCGGCGGCCCCAATCCGAGAACCAGCGAATATCCTACTTTCGGTGCGGTTGGGGCTTACGGCATTCGTGGCCCGCTGCCGTGTGTTATCGACATCGACATGCTACCGGTTGGCGAAAAGTACAACCTGCGCGGCAGCTGTGTCTATAACATCGACGGCAGCCAGTACATCAATAACCACATGAATTTCGTCAATGCGCAGGTGTGGAACCTGCTCTTCCAGCTTCACACAATGGGATACACCCAGGAAAAATGACCGCGACCTTTTCGCGTTTTTCTCAGATTATTTTCCCAGCAGATCCAGGACGGCGGCACACATAGCGCCCACTCCTGTCTTGATCGAGGGCTCCTGCTCGGCTCGCATGTAGGGTGTATGCAGCGCAAGCCGTCCGGCCTCGGCCTCGGTTAACTCTCCTCCACGCCCCCCGATTGATTCAATGAATTCCGGGTCGGTCATCCCGAGCCAGAACAGGAAGGTTTTTACGCGCGGTTCGCCGTCGCGGAAGAGCGCGAAATCCTCGCTTGCAGTGACCATCGGGATGGTGAAGACCTTTCTCTCGCCGAGGAATTCCCTGAACTTTGCCGTAGCACGGCCTGTGACCTCAGGATCGTTGAAAACCGGCGGGTTGACTTCGTTACTGTGCTCAACTACCGGCCACAGCTTCTCCGGAATACCTGCGGAGATGGCGATGCCGCGGCACTCGCGCTCGATTGCCTCCAGCATGTGATTCAACACGGCATCGTTGGCAAAGCGGAGGTTCAGCTTGAGATTCACTTCGTTGGGGATGATGTTTGCCGCCGTCCCCCCGTGAATCTCGCCCACGGTGATCACCGCCGGCTCGTTGGGATCGATCTCGCGGCTGACAATCGTCTGCAACGCCAGAATCAGCCGGGCCGTCAAAACAATCGGGTCCTTTGTGGTGTGGGGGATGGCGCCGTGGCCGCCGAGGCCGTGGACGGTTACATTCATCGAGAGCGACCCGGCCATCGCCTGCCCTTCTGTGTAGCCGATCGAGCCTGCCGGAATGTTCGGTGCCACATGGAGGGCGAGAGCGAAGTCGGGACGGGGGAATCGCTCGTAGAGCCCTGCGTCGAACATCATCTGCGCGCCGCCGTAGCCTTCCTCGGCAGGCTGGGCCACCAGCACGAGCGTGCCGCTCCAAGCGTCTTTCATCTTCGCCAGCACGCGCGCGTTGCCGATCAGAATGCTGGTGTGGATGTCGTGGCCACAGGCATGCATCACGCCCACCTCACGGCCCGCCTGGTCTTTCATCCGCACCTTGCTGGCATAGGGCAGCCCGGTTTTCTCGGTGATCGGCAGGGCGTCCATGTCACCGCGCAGCAGCACAATCGGGCCCTCGCCGTTACGCAGCACTCCCACCACTCCGTAGCCGCCGACATTTTCAGTCACCTCGTAACCGGCAGCACGGAACTCACGCGCAACCAACGCCGATGTTTCCTTCTCCTGGAGGGAGAGTTCGGGGTTGGTGTGCAGGTGCCTGCAGATTGCCTCCAGCTCGGGATATTGCTCGTTGATGATCTTCCTCAGTAGTTCATAATCGGTTTTACCAGGGCTCTCGGCGGCCGCCGCCGATCCAGTCAAGGCGATGGTTACCACGGCCGTTAACAAAGTGACAGTGATCGCGGCTGTCCTGAAGGGGATGGTTCTTGTCATCGTTTTCCCTCTTTAATTATCTCTGCGGAGATACAGTATATACTATCGATATGCTGGAATTCCGATTTCTCATTCTCAGACTGGGAGAGCATTAACAAGCCCACCCAAACGGGCGGCTGCACAAAACAGGTGAGGATTATGCTGAAGAACATGAAGATCGAGAAGAATGCTGCCGGTAGGGAAGTCGCGATCACAGGTGCGCCGTGGGAACCGGTGATCGGTTACAGCCGCGCCATGCGCGTAGGAGACAGGATTGAAGTGACGGGCACCATCGGCCTCGACGAGAACGGTGCCTGTCCTGATGATCCTGCCGAACAGATGCGTAACTCTTTAGCGATTGTCATCCGTGCAATAGAAATGCTGGGCGGCAGGAGAGAGGATATTGTGCGCACCCGGATCTATCTCACAGACATTGATTTGTGGGAGGTAGCCGGCAGGATCCACGGTGAAGCCCTGGGCGACCTGCTGCCGGCATGCACGATGGTGGCGGTGAGCCGGCTGGTGGAACCCTCGGCAGTGCTGGAGGTCGAAGCATTGGCAGTGGTCGGCCGGTAGTTACAGGCGGACCGCGGTTTTCCTCAATGCATTTAGAAGGAGGAAGGGATGTCGAATCGGACGACACAGACTGCGACAGTCGTTTTTTCGGTCTTGGCAGGTTTCACGGCGGCGTTTCTTATTATCAGCCTACTGCAAGCTCCGGTGGCAGGCGCGAGAGCTGAGACATCAGCGAGCGACATCGCCGGTCTGCTCGTTCGGGTCGAGGCTCTCGAAGCAACCGTGGCCGGCATGAATTCAGAGTCGTCGCAGGAATCAGATCCTCAGCTCGCAAGGATTGCGGATACTCTGAACGACGCCTCGGACCGCTGGTTGCGCGCAATCGCCGGGAGCCTGAATCAGATATCGCGAGAGCTGGAGAACATTAAGCGGGCAATCGAGGCGAAGTAGGCTCTATTTCCGGGCTCGGGTGGATACCCGGTGCGGATTTTTGTTCCTCGACGAGAGAGAAAAAAGATGTCTGAGGTTCGGGCGGCTCGTCGTCGTTTTTAATTAGTGTCGGTTCATTGTCCAAGGCATTCCTGTGGTGCCCGGTGAATATATCCTGCCGCCTTGCCAGATACCTGTGTCAATTCTTTTTCGCTCGTGATTCGACTACCCTGTCGACGATGCCGTATTCTCTTGCCTCTTCGGCGGACATGAAGTAATCGCGCTCTGTGTCCTGCTCGATCTGGGACATGGTCTTTCCTGTCCGCTCAGCCAGCACCCTATTGAGTTTTTCCTTCATTCTAAGGATTTCTTTGGCGTGGATGATGATGTCAGTGGCTTGACCCTGGACGCCGCCGAGAGGCTGGTGGATCATCACGCGCGAACTGGGCAGGGCCATCCTTTTTCCCGGAGTGCCGCAAGCGAGCAGAAAAGCGCCCATCGAAGCCGCCTGTCCCAGGCAGATGGTCACAACGTCGCAGGTGATGTAATGTATGACGTCATAGATCGCCATTCCTGCGGTCACCACACCGCCGGGGCTGTTGATGTAAAAGAGGATGTCGTCGTTGTGAGATTCGGATTCGAGGTAAAACATCTGCGCGATAATCAGGTCGGCTACGTGGTCGTCCAGCGGGCCTGTGAGAAACAGCATTCTGTCCTTCAGCAGGCGGGAGTAGATGTCGACAACCCTCTCGCCGCGCGGTGTTTCCTCGATAATATATGGCGATGGCACGTTCCCCTCCTTTGTTGAGAACCGTTCACTTCTCGAAAAGCAGCGATTCGTCGTCGTCGGCGGCTTTGATGTTGATAATCGATCCGCCGGAAATTGCTCCGCTGATGATTTCGGCGGCAATCTGCTCCTGAATCATTCGCTCGATTGTCCGCTGCAGATGGCGTACGCCGTAAGCTATGCTGTAGCCTTTGGCCAGGATAATTTCGTAGGCGCTGTCGTCCACAGTCAGGGTGATCCCCTTGGCTGCCAGGCGGTTGACCAATTGCGAGACCTCCTTTTCGGCAATCTGTCTGACGGCCTCGCGGTCGAGCGGGTAGAAGACCACGTGCTTCTGGATGCGCATTCTGAGCTCGGGCTTGAAGGAATCCTCGACAGCCTGGAGAATGGTCTGGCGGTAATCCTCCCTGTCGAATTCTTCCGCTGGCTCTTCGCCGGTTTCCTCGGAAACTGAGATTCCCATCCGGCCCTTTTTCTTTTTGATCCGCACTCCCGCTCCCAGGTTGGAGGTCATGATGATGAAGGTATTGGAGAAGTCGGCCCGGCGGCCGGTGGAGTCTGTCAGCCGGCCCTCGTCAAACACTTGCATGAAAGTGACCCACACGTTTGGGTGGGCTTTCTCGATCTCATCGAGCAGGACCACGGAGTAGGGATGAGTGCGCACTGATTTAATCAGCAGCCCTTCCTCACCATAGCCGACGTACCCGGGATCGGCGCCGACCAGCCGTGTCACCGACTGCTCCTGCTGATATTCGGACATGTCAATACTGATCAGCCCCCGCTCCTCGCCGCCGTAAACTTCCCTCGCAAGTGCTTTTGCCAGCTCGGTCTTGCCTATTCCTGTCGCGCCGAGAAAGAGCATGACGGCGTCGGGAAGGTGGGCTTTTTTCTTCAAGCCGGCGCGGGCGCGGCGGACGGCATCCCCCACTTCCTTGACGGCTTCGTCCTGGCCGATGACATGCCGTTTGAGAAGAGTGTCCAGTTGCTGCAGGCGATCCTTCTCATCCAGCGTGAGTGAATCAAGCGGAATGTGGGCCCGCTCAGCAACGGCCTTGGCTATTTCGCGGAATCCCACTAACTTTGCGTCGCCTTTCGCTTCGGAGAGCCGTTTGAAGTCTTCCGGCGTCAGTGAGAGAGATCCAAGGCTGAGCTGCGCGCAGGCCTGATCGAGCAGGTCGAGCGCCTTGTCGGGCAGCCGCAGATCAAGCAGATATCGAATCGAAAGATCAACCGCCGCCTCGATGGCCTCATCGGAGATCTTGACGCCATGGTGCTCTTCGTAAGTGGGCCTGAGCCCTTTCAGTATCTCTACTGTCTCGTCCCTGGTGGGCTCGTCTATCCACACCATCTCGAAGCGGCGCTCCAGAGCCTTGTCCTGGCTGATCAGCTTGCGGTACTCATCGATTGTCGTGGCGCCGATGCAGCGCATCTCGGAGCGTGCCAGTTCCGGCTTGATGATGTTGGCCGCATCGAGACCGCCTCCGCCCCCGTCTCCGGCGCCGACGATGGTGTGGACCTCGTCGATGAACAATATGATATTCACATCCTCCCTGGCTTCCCTCAAAATCGATTCCATCCGCTCTTCGAAGTCGCCCCGATACTTGGTGCCGGCGAGGAGTGAAGACACCTTCAGCTCGACGATTCTCAGTTTTGCCAATTCCGGTCGCAGTGTCCCGGAGACCAGTTTTTGGGCCAGACCCTCGACCACACATGTCTTGCCGGTGCCCGCTTCGCCCACAAGAATCGCATTGTTCTTCTTCTGTTTGCTGAGCACCTGAATGATTTTTTTAATTTCTGCGGATCTGCCGATCACCGGCCCCAGCTTGCCCTCGCGGGCGAGCTTGGTAAGGTCCCTGCCGTACTTGTTGAGGAAAGGGGTGTTGTGATCCTTCTTAACCGGTCCCACGGGAGCCTTGGCAGGCAACACCTGTTCTTTGCTTTCTATCTGAGCCTGCTCTTGTTTCGCTCCCTCCATTACCGAGAGGCATGCCGTCAGGAGAGCATCTTTATCTATGTCGGCCTCGGAGAAATATTGTTGCAGCCGGTCGGAAAGTTCCGCGCTCTTCAGCACGGCGGCAAGGAGCAGAGGCAGGATGATCTCGCTCTCGGCTGAATCCTTACGGGTTTCCTCCGCCTGGTCGAACATCTTTTTTACCGACTTATCTCGGTGGACAGTGCCTCCGGAGTACGGCTGGCCGCCTCCGCCGATGAAGCTACGAAGTTCCTTTCGGGCTTTGCTTATTGCCAGGTTGCTTGAGTCGAAAATCTGTTTGAGCTGATCGCGTTCCCTGAGGAATCGCAGCCACTGGTCGCCGTCTATGCTCACCAGCGATTTAATTTCTTTCTCATCGATGTCGCAGATTTTAAATAGTGCGATCATTATGTGCTCGATGTATATCGATTCGTACTCGAGGATAACCGCTTCCTGGGCGGCGACCATCCAGGCCAGCTGCGATCCGAAAGAAATCCTGTGCATCAATTAACCCCTCTTTTGCATGGCGCCGGTCCTGCTGTCGGTGCGGATGACTGTAAGTTCATCCCTCCCCCTTGGTGATGTCACCGGTGCTGTTTGGATTTGCGTGAATTCGGAAAGTCACAGTCCGGTTTTTCCTCCTGTTCTCTTCGCTGTCGTTGGGGAAAGGCGGATCAGTCTCCCCGGCGCTGCAGATATTTAGTCGGTCGCGGGGGATTCCTCCGACGGACGTGAGGTAGGTAGCCACTGCGGAGGCCCTTTCGAGTCCCAGCACCCAATTCCCGTAGCGAGGATCCCAGATAGAAGGAACATTGTCAGCGTGACCTTTGATCTCGAGAATGACGGCGCTACCGCTTTTTTGGACGAAGCTTGCGATGTTGTTCAGGATTTCTGTTGATTCGGAGTTGATTTTCTTTCCTCCCGTGCCGAAGAGACCGTCAAGGGGAACCAGAATCACGGCGTTGGGTTCGCGCTGGGCCAGCGTGTTTTGCAGGCTGTCAGCTTGTCGAAAGATCTCGTCCAGCAGTTCGATGCAGCGCCGATTGTTTATTTCGGCAAGCTCGAATCCGGCCAGCCGATCACGAAGGCTGTCCACCTCCGACACAAGATTTTGCTCCCGTGCCAGGAGGGAAGCCGATTCGCCGGCCCGATCTGAGAGAGCTTTGTACTCCGCGGAGAAGGTCCTGAACGAAAGCTCTCCAAGTAAGAATGCCGCGGCTATTGCCAGAATCACAACAGCGGCCAGGGCAATTTTTAATACGCTTCTGGATTTACGTTTCTTTTGGATGGGCGGCACTTCAGCCGCAAACAGTTCCCGTGCTTCGGCATTGTCGGGATCGGCGGCGATTACTTTTTCGAGCACTGCGGCTGCTCGCCGGCTATTCCCGGATTCAATCATTAGGTTTGCCAGAAGCAGCGCGGCGGGAATCGATTCTGCTATGCCATTTAAACTGACTGCACAATCGAGTGAACCGACCGCGGCATCGTGATCGCCCCGTTCAATGTGGTGTTTGGCATCGTTATAGAATGACCCGTCGAGTTGCCGCACGCGCCTGAGCGGTGCCAGGTCCACACCGCATTGCGGACAGCAGGGATTCTCCGGAGGGATGATCTTTCGAGGGCATACCGGACAATCGATTCTCATTGAGCTCACCTAATCCCAACTCGTAGACTGGTTTTCTTCTTTTAGCTCCATTTAAATGCCGGATTTTTCCCGGATTGAGCTTTTCCCGGATAGTAGGAATGGATTCTTTTTCCGCTTCGATGCGAACTAGCCGACCTGCGGTTGAGTGACATTCTTTTCCTATCCTACGCTTGAAATTCTCTTAACTGTTAAGTTTGTACATTAGAACGATAAAAGCTGAGGCGCCCAAGGCAGTCAAAGAGTTTCCGAGGATGTCATCTGGATTGAAATCTGGATTCCAGAAGGTTGAAAGGTACAGCAGGCCAAAGATGATTATCGCCATGCCCAACCAGGCTGCACCGAGTAACAGCCAGCCCTTCACTTTCTCGATCGTGTCGTTGAAATACGAGGATACATAGGAAGATGTCGGTTGCGAAGAGATGCTATAGCCGGAGACGTCATCCATTGTGAGAATCTGTGCCAGAGGCGAACTGGCAATTGAGTTGAGGAAATTGTCGACCTCTGCGTTGTACGGATCGAGCTTCTTGGCTTCTCCGAGATCCCCTAAGATATCTTGCAGCGTGCGTTTCAGGGTCCACAAATCCGGCGAGGAACTGGACATTTCCCGCTGAATCACTTCCATGCGCTTGCCGGCTCGGTTCAGGTAACAGACAGCCAGATTTTTTTCGATTTGATCCCTGGCACTGCCGGAGACTTCGTATCTCATATCACTGAGGGTATCAATTGCGGTATCCCAATCCTGATTCTTAAGGGCGGTCTCCAGCCTCTTCTGATGCTTGCTGGCCTTAGGTGCGTTTACGAGAAAATCGAGGAACTGTTCAGCCGATGGTAGTTGCTCCGCGGCGTCCTCAGAACCGAGTTTTTTGGCTTCGCGGAGATCTGCAACGCTCTTTCTCACCTTCTCTATCATGCTTTTAGTTGCAGAATGCTCCTTTTCGAATTCCTTTTGAACCCCTGCCATGCGCATGCCGGCACGGTTCATGTAGCAGACGGCCAGGTTTTGCTCGATCTGGCTCCTGGCCTCGCCGGAGACTTCGTTTCGCAACGCGCTGAGGATTTCGATCGCGGTATCCCAATCCTGATTCTCGAGTGCAGTCTCCAGCTTCTTCTGATGCTTGCCTGCCACCGCCGCTTGCCTTAGGACATCAAGGAAAGTTACGGCGGCGTCTAATTGCTCCGCCGCTTTCTGCGCGCCGAGCCCATTGGCTTCCCGCAGTTTGGCGATACCCTTTTCAGCCTTGGAGATCATGCTTTTCGTGGCTGAATGTTTTTTCTCAAACTCCTGCTGTACTTCAACCACGATCTCAATGCCCCGTCTTGTCAGCAGTTCAGCCAGGTTTGATTTGATCTTCTCATTCGAGACAATTTTATAGCCTCTCCGGAGTAGGTTGATTCCCCCTTCAATGTCCGTGTCCGCCTTTGCCGCTGCATGCTTTGTGCACGACTCGGAGACCGAGTTCTCAATTTTATCCTTTAGCGAGGAGTCGTCAGCGATTTTGAGGGCTTTTCCCCAGGTTTTTAACGCCTCCTCCGGTTCTCCTGCGCTCTCCAGGTCCATCCCCAAGCCGAAAAGAGCCTGTGCTTTCAACGCACTTATTTCGTCGCTTTTCTTTTCACCGGCGATGATCTCCAACGCCTCCTCGTACTTTCCGTCGTCGATGAGGGTTGCGATCCTCGAGTATGGAGACAAGCTGTCGCGCAGACTTCGAAGGGTATCGTTGTCTGGATGGTGCTCCAAAGCGCCGTCCAGTCTGGACCTTATCTGATCGATGAGACCGAGCCTTTCCAATGCAAGCACGCCACAGCTCAGTGTGGCGCCGGTTCCCACTCTCACGCCAGCAGATGACATTGCGCGCGCCGTCTTCTGCTCAACCGAGAGGGAAAGATTCAGTTCTTTATACGCAGCAGCCATCGAAATGGCGCCTCTGTTGCGATACTCGTTGTTGTACTTCTGGAGCGAGCTCTTGAGCATGTCGATGCCGTTATTCTTGTGCAGTTCTTTTCTCTGGGAGTTGTTCAGGCGCGTAAATGTTTCCCAGAAAGGCGCCGAGTTGGCAAGCATTACCCAGAAACCGATTGTCGCTTTCCAGAGCTCTTCGATGGACGGCACCCCGGGAATGCAATCGTTGCGCCACTGAAAGCTCTCAGGACAGCCTTCCGCATTCTCCGGGTCGATTTCGACTCCCTCGGCTTCGCCGATTGCACAGAGCAGCTCAACCTTGTTGCTGATATTCTTCGGGTCGATTTTCAACTGCCGGGCATGCGTCAGCATCGCATCGATGCGTTCTTGTTCGTAGCGGGCCCACCGGAACCATAGCAGTGCGACACAGTGCAGCAGGCTGTAATTCGACACATTCTTGGCGAGGCTCCGTTCCCAGGCCGAGGCAGTGGATAGTCGATTTCCGGGCTCGAGGATCTTCTCGTTTCCAATCGGTGAGGGAGTAAGGTTTTCCAGGGTCTTGTCCTGGTAAAGGAAAAGGTCCACGCCTGCGCGCGACACGGGGTCCATGAGCAACCTGTTTGCCCGCGTTATTTCCTGCATCCGGCGGGGATTGAGCATACCCTTTTTGAATGCGCCAATTATTTCGGAATCGCCGGCATCGCGTTCGATGCCAAGCACCTCATAAGGCGTTTGCTGCGTTTGGAGTGGATCTTTCACAGTTAACCCCTTATGTAATAGTTATTTATCAATCGCGTTCATAGTACCTGCTCATAGGCAATCGATATCAACCTGAGAAACTTGAAGAGGAGGACTTGACGATGTTGACCGGATGACCGTCGGGACAGAAGAAGGCGTCCGGCCTTACCTGATGCTTGCAGCCGGGGTGCGGGCACGGTATCAGCACATCCTTGGGCTCGGGATGCGTCTCAATGAATTCTGACAGTTCTTCTGTGACCTCTTTGAGATTCATCAATCCTAACGGGTTCTCCTGCATGAGCAGTTCTTCGGCCTCGTTAAGTCTCTCTTCAAAATTAGCGGCTGTAGCGACATCGATTGGGCGAACCCTGCGGGCAATGGCCATCCTCATTCCGAGAAGCATCTGAACGTGCTGGGGGATCCTGTCGGTCGCCGCATCGAGCTGATCGAAGGCGGTCTGCATTTCGCCCGTATCATCTAATTCCAGCGCATGCTTGCCTTCCTCTTTCATTTTATTAAGTTGATAGGCCAGATCGGGGTCCATCATCTTGTCATAGCGGTGCAATAGGAATTCCGTATAGCCGACGATGCCCATCAACTTCTCTCTAATGGTGATCGGCTTATCTGTAATGCCTTTTGCGACGTTCAACAGTTCCTCCGCGATTTCCATCGCTTGTTCAAAATTGTGGGCTTCCATGGCAGCGTAAAACTTATCCCGCAAGGCATTTAACTTGATCTGAATGTCGGGTGAGATGAAATCCCTTTTGCTGAACGCTTCTTGCTCGCCCTGTTGCATGATTTCCATTGCTTTTTGGTCCTTCTCTCCAATCATGCGCCAGGGATGCAGCTGCCGGCCGTCTTCGAGTTGGGCATCCACCTTGAATTCCTTGTTACTCAGCAGCTTGAGAGTAACCAGGATGGTTTGTGCCTTTCTTTTGGGATTTGGAGGGAGAACGGCGAAGACAATGGCCTGCCTTTCGTCGATCTCCGGATTTTCAATGTCGTCCCTGCCGTAGATCGGAATGGCGATCATCCGGGCTTCCGCGCTGGGAGCCGTGAAGGATTTGGTCACCGGGTTTTGTGTCGGGCAGGGATCGCCTTTCTTGACGAACACCGCGAATCCGCCGCCGCTTGTCAGCGCTCCGTAGTGGAAGGGTGCTGATTCGACGTAAGTGTTTTTCCCGCTTATTGGGCCGAAGGTGATTTCGCCGCTTACATCCTCCGCCTCTTCTTCTTTTTCTTCTTTCTCCTCTACCACTTCTTCCGTCGGTTTTGGCTTGGGCTTTTTCTTGGGTTCGGAGATCTTAACCTCCAACGGGCCTCCGCACCTTTCGCATTCAGTTGTTCCAACCGGATTGGGATGGTCACAAACGTCCTTTGGATTCTCCGGATCCGGATTCGTGCAGAACACGTTTTCCGAGAAAGCCGCAAAAATCGAGGCGCCGTAAGCAACACAGTGCTTGGGGTGGATATTTCGCAGGATCTTCTTCGGGCCGAATCGCGCCTCAATTTTCTTGTGTATCAGAGGGATACCGGTCGAGCCGCCAGCCATCAGGATGTGGTCGACATGTTCGTCGGTAAGGTTTGCATTATCTATGGATTTATCGACGAGTGCGAGCGTTCTGTCGACCATCGGATCGATCATTGCCTCGTATTCATCGCGGGTTACGCCGAAGTCGACATCGATCAGATTGCCGTCTTCATCGGTCATCAGGCTTGAAACAATAAAATCGGCATCGAGCGATGCAGAAAGCTGTTCCTTGACTTCTTTTGCCTTCTTCTTCAAACGAACCATTGCCTTGTGATCTTTAACCGGATCGAGATCATACTCGCCTTTGATCCATTCGACGGCCTTGTCCACCAGGACCTGATCAAAATCATCGCCTCCGAGCCACATGTCGCCTTCGAGGTTTAATTGCGCAAAGGCTCCTTTGGCCATCATCAGCACCGAAATATCGAAAGTCCCTCCTCCGAGGTCGTAGACCAGGATGGTTTTTGCTTCGTCGCCTTTCAGAGCATCGATCCCGAAGGCGATTGCCGCCGCGGTTGGTTCGTCGAGCACCTTGATCACCTTCATCCCTGCCAACTCGCCAGCCAAGCGGGTCGCCTGCTTCTGGATCTGGCCGAAATAGGCGGGGCAGGTAATGACGGCCTGGTCGACCGTCTCGCCGACCTTGAACTCGACGTACTCCTTGATTTTCTTCAAAATCATCGATGAGATTTCGATCGGCGAGTACTCATTGCCACCCATGACCACGCGGATGCTGTCCTTTGTGCCGTCGGAGGGTTCTATGATTTGGTAACTGGAATGGTCTTTCATGCGTTGGATGACGGAATCGGCTACGCCCCGCCCCATCAGACGCTTCACGGAGACAATGGTGTCCTGCGGGCTGTTTTCCCAATTGTCCACGGCGATATCGCCTACAAGAATCTGTTCCTTGACCTCACCTTTTCTCTTGCTTCTTCTCAAGCCCACAACGGAGCGTATCTGCGGTTTCGCTTCCTTGCTGTCGATGATTCTCGGCTGCTTTCCTTGTACAATAGCGGCAGCCGAGTTGGTCGTTCCCAGGTCGATACCGATTTTGATTCCCATGATTCATCCCCTGTCAAAGTCCAAAATTATTCTATTTGTTCGAGTGTTGGGTTGGGAAGCCGGGAAGGCCCCCTCCACCCCGGTTCTCTTTTGCGAACGGCTGCTCTCTGGAATCCCTGCGCCGAATAGTCTGGAGTAATTCGAGTAATAAGAACTTATACTTCCTCCCTAACGATTATTACCTCGGCCTTACGAAGGCACCTGTTCCCAATCATGTAACCCTTTCGGGCAATCTTTAATATCGATCCGGGAGGTTCCGGAGAGTCATCGACGGCGTCGATGGCCTTGTGCCACCGAGGATCAAACCACATGTCCACCATCTTTATTTCGGTGACTCCCTGCTTGGACAAAATATCTTTGAACGAACGGTAGATCGTCCTGAAGTTGCGAACCCATATTTTCGTCTGCTTCTCGAGCAGTTCCTCTTTGTTTCGAATGTTGTCAAACACGCGTTCAAAACTGTCCATTACATCAATCAGCGAGAGGAACATCTCGTCCGAGCGCCGGCGGGTCTCTGATTCCTTTTGGTCCGCCGTGTCCTCCAGATCCTTACATTTCTGCATCAGGGCTATGATGTCCTGCTCGATTACAGCAAGCCTTTGCTCGGGTTTCACACCCTGCCAAACTGAATTTTCGATTTCCATATCAGCCCCATCCAAAGTCAGTTCCCCTCCCGTATAGTCACCGAAGGTTGACGCGTACTGGTGTCCGAAAGACCGGGAGAAACCCACGAGTCCGAAGAGCTAAGATGCGCCCCTACACCTAATATTCTTCAAGCTAGAATCCCGAATGCCACTAATTTACGTTAAGTGACCGGTAAATTCAAGAAATGAATACACTTTGTTGATCTGGCTATTTGCAGGGGCTTGACATATTCAATGGAATGTCCTCTAGCGGGATTTTTTCCCAGAGAGGTTACGATACAATCTGCACTATCATCGTGACGCGCCGGATCTCGGGCAGGAATCAGAGGCTACCTTTCCAGCGTGCCGAGCAGAGTTTTTGCGTAGCGTTGCAGGCTCGGCTCAAGACCTAGAACCAGAGCCTTTTTCAGCTCGGCTGCTGCAGGTTTGATCATGCCCCTTTTTTGTAGTGCAAGCGCCAGATCCCAATGGTAGATGGCATTGTCGGGATCTATTTCTATGCACTTCTTAAATGCTTTGATGGCACTGGCATGTTTCTGGCGTCGGTTGTGCAGCTCGCCATGACACTGAAACACTCTCGCATCGTCGGGGTAGCTTTCCATTAACTCCTTGAGTTTTGCAGAGGCTTCATTCATCTGATCAGGCGATGCCATCAACTCTCTGACGTATTCCAATTCCCTTTCAATCTCTTGACCCGATCCTAACCCCAGATTCCTGAGCGCGGTGAGCATTTCGCCCGCGTTTGCAAAACGCTTTTGAGGATCCTTGTCCAGAGCATGAATGACAAGCTCCCCCAGCTCTTGCGGTATTGCCGGATTGATACAATGCGGCGAGGGAGCTTCGTGGTACCTGATGTTATCGACAATAACCGTTGTGGGCATTCCGGCGCCGCTGAATGGCAACTCACCCGTCAGCATCTCAAAAAACGTCACTCCCAGTGACCAGATGTCGGCGTTGTAATTAGCTCCTGAGCGGGCGACGATTTCCGGAGGGACGTAGTCCTCAGTGCCGTACTGCGAGTATGCCATGTCGCTTTTCTCGAGCATCCTGCCGAGGCCGAGGTCCGCTATTTTCGGTATATCTCCATCCATCAGGATGTTTTCCGGCTTGATATCCCGATGGATCAGGTTGGCACTGTGGATCGCCGTCAAGCCTTCAAGAATGCCGCACGCGATCTCCACCGCCAGGGGCGCGTCGAGCGGTTTCTGCATGCCCCGCCTGCCGAGGCGGTCTCTGAGGCTGCCGCCTGAGACATACTCCATTACCATCGACCAGCGTTGATCCCGCGGATCTTCGCTGCCGAATTTCTCGAAACCCAGGTATCGCACAATGTTGGGGTGCTCGAATTTACGCAACGACTTGTGAAGGCTGGCGTTCAGGATTAATTCATTTATGAGTACACGCTCCTCCTGGTTGCTGAGTGGATTCTTAATCGCTGCAAGTTCTCCCCACTCCTTCACGCGTTCGGGGTCGAGGACCTGCACCAGAAACGTTTGGGCGAATCCGCCACGGCCGAGGCATTTAATCTTCTTGAACAACGGGGGATCAGCCAAGGGGGTCATGGTTGATTTGACTCCTTTCCAGGTTGGAAGGCTTGTTTCTTTTCGGATCAGCAATTTTTAGCGCTGACCCAAACTGAACGTGAGCAGCTTGTTTGTAAGCAGATCCGAAGCAAAATCAAGGATCGGAGTATTGCACCAGCACAATTCTTAGTCAACTTGACAATCAATGTTAATGAACCGGGTATTTTACAGTCAATCTTGCCATCATGGGTGTTGGTCCTTAGACTGGCCAACGGCGGGCGGGGTGCCGCCGCGATACCGCTGGTCCGCGGAGGTGTGGCCGAGTGGATTAAGGCGACGGTCTTGAAAACCGTTGTAGGTTGATAGCCTACCGTGGGTTCGAATCCTACCACCTCCGCCATTTCCAGAATCCCGCTTGCCCAGCCCTGGGGAAGTCGGTAAACGATGTACTTTCCCAAATAAGTAAATTATTTTGACGAACGGTCCATCCATGGGCATCAATGTGTACATTCTATGAGAAAGTTCCGATGGGGTATTACCTTTCCCTTGTTTCCCGGCAATGCTTGGCGGAAAATTCAATTAAGCAGCGATCTTGGCGAGTCCAGCCTGCATTTCACTTTTGAGATGAGAAATTATCGCGGGCATTGGATCGGGTGTGTTTTTCCCTATCGGGCGGGATAAACAATGCTGTGATTATGGTAGGATATTTTAGACCAACTGGGGCTGATAGCGGTGCACAAGGGCGATAGATCGGAAGTAGAGCAGGGTGGCGGCCAATATCTTCTAAAGCCCGGCTTTATATACTTCAGTAAAGGCAATTCCGTCATTCAGGCGGTTCTCGGCACCTGCGTTTCCGTCTGCCTCTGGGACAAGAAGCGCCGCTTTGGCGGAATGAACAACTTTCCTTACCCCGCCACGAATAACAAGCACGAAGCCACTGCAAAGTACGGCAACGTGGCTACGGTCACACTGATAAGAATGATGGAGGAAGCTGGTTGCAATAAGGGAGACATGATGGCGCAGATATTCGGAGGCAGCCATCCCGAGGGCGGGAAATACGTGAAGAAACGTAATATTGGCAACGAGAATATCGAGGTTGCGCGCAAGGTGCTCAAGAGCAAGAGAATTAAGGTGGTGAGTGAGGATATTGGCGGGCACATGGGACGCAAGATAGCCTTCGACGTTGAGACGGGCAACGTGGCAGTGCTCAGAGTCCTGGATATACGAGACAGCGATTGGCATTTTGATGAGTCTTGAACACGCAGGGGAAAATTATGGGAGTCGCTGAAATAGTAATCGTAGTTTTGTGGATAGCCGCCGGCGCGGCAACGGCGTTGGCAATCGAGGGTACCGGCGCGCTGTTCTACCTTGCACCGGTTTTCTTTATCTGCATGGTTGCCTCGGTGCTTACTGTGAGACAAGTCAGGCGTAGTTTATAAATAGAGCCTTGAATTTCGCACAGTATGGGTTGCACTCCTAAAGGTCCTGGTCAACTTTACGTCGGGCGATAGAGCAGCCTTCCTTCCCAATCTTCTCCCACGATTAATCCTTCCGATTCAAGTAATGCCAGCTCTTTTACCAGTTCGTTACGGTTGATCTGCAATCCCGAGGCGATATCATCGGCGCTGCATGGGCGCCGCCTGAGCGTCCCGAGGATTTCCTCTCTGCGCGGGCTGTGGGCGTGTGGCGAGTGACGGCCCGAATATGCAGCGATTATTTCCGCTGAGCCGCCGAAAAAAGCCCTTATTTCCACCAACTTTTCCGGGGGCACCGCATGCGCCCAGCTCTCGGCAGGGAGCCTTGCCACGGTGTTGAGGTGAATCTTATCTGGATTTATCCGCTCGATAGCCGCTTTGATATTCTCCAGTGACTGCTCGGAATCGTTGATACCCGCGACCAGCATCACCTCCAGCCAGATTGGGCCCGTGAATTCGGCGCGGAAGCTGATCAGCCCTTTGAGAATTCTCTCCCATGAGAGAAGTTCATCGGGTCGATTTATCAGCCGGAATGTGGCCTCGTCGCCGGCGTCGAGTGAGGGCAGCACGAGATCGCAACCGGCGCAGTCGCGCCTGACCTCCTCGTCCCATAGCAGCGAGCCGTTGGTAATCAAGGCCAGGGGGATGGTCGTAAGCTTCTTGATTCCTGCGATGATCGAGCTAAGCTGTTTATTCAATGTAGGCTCGCCGGAACCCGAGAGTGTGATGAAGTCGGGATCGGCGCCTGCCGCAAGGCTTTCCTCGACGGCATCCAGAAGATCGTCCGCGTGGATGTAGGCATCCCTCTTAAGGAGTGTTCCTTGGCCTCGGCCGAGCTGGCAGTAGACGCAATCGAATGTGCACGTCTTCAGCGGCACGAGATCGAGGCCCAGCGAGCGACCGAGGCGGCGCGAGGGAACCGGGCCATAAACAAGCATGCGTTTTTTTTCGCTGCTCATCAGTGGCATGACCTGTCATTGCAGGGTTCAGGAAGGCCGCAGCAGGGTGTCGAGCGGTCGCAAGATTCCCTGTGGTGACCACCTTCGCTGGAAGCGAGTACGCTGACTTTTGAGGCGGCTACCCTCTCAGCGCCGGCACCGCACTCGGGGCATTCGGCGGACCGCTCGCCTATCTTTTGCAGCACTTCGAAAGCGGCGCCGCAGGATCTGCATGTGTATTCGTAGATCGGCATATTCTAACCTTGTGTCAGTGGTCGCAGGGATTCTTGCCGGTCTCGAGCTGACCCTCGAGTATGTCGGATACGA
>CBFCZO010000016.1:0-51195 GCA_965602675.1 uncultured bacterium
ACCGCGGCCTTGGTCTTGAATGCTCAGGAGAAGATTCGCGACAGGCGGGAGTGGATCGACAAGTCCACCCCCACGACCGACGATCCGCGCCGCATCCCGACCTCCCCAGCGCCCAAGGGGCCGGATCTGACGCGCGTGCTCAAGGGAGGACGCGTGTTCGACGGCACCGGTGCTCCGGCCGTGGAGGCGACGCTCGTCATCGAGCGCAACAAGATCAAGGCGATCCTGCCGCCGCAATCCACTGATTGGCCCGAGGATGCGGAGGTGATCGACGTGACCGGGATGACCGTCATGCCCGGCATGATAGACCTGCACACCCACGTCAGCTACTGGTGGATGGAGTCGTCTCTGCAAGGCTATACCAGCAAAGCCGAGGCCGCGCTCAGGGGAGTCGATGCCTGCCGCTATTACATCGAGAGCGGTATTACCAGCGTGCGCGATCTCGCCGGGCCGGGCGACGCCATCTTCTGGCTCAAGGAATGGTCGTCGCTGAACCGCATCCCCGGCCCCAGGATTTTCCCCTCGGGGCAACTGATTATTGCCACGGGAGGCCATGGATCGGAAGGCTTCGAGGCCGACTCACAATTCCTCGGTGACAAGCGCGTCGCCGACGGCCCCGACGAGTGGCGCGAAGCCGTGCGCGAGCAGTTCAACCGCGGTGCCGACGTGATCAAGACCGGCAGCCACTTCAGCCGCGAGGAGATCGCAGCGGCCGTCGACGAAGCCCATTCTCTCGGCCTCAAGGTTGCCTGCGACGCCGAGACTTACTATATCCAGTGGGCCGTGGAGGCGGGGGTCGATACCATCGAGCACCCGCTGCCGCGCACCGACGAGACAATCAGGCTGATGGCCGAGAAAGGCACGCAGGCGGTGCCGACTCTCGTGCCCTACATCTATCTTTTCGACGGTGAGGGCGGCTATTTCGGCTCGGCCTCGCGCAGGTTCACCTTTTCAAAGGAGGCCAACCTGGAGTTGCTGCGCAAGATGAAGCAGGCCGGCGTGAAAATGGGCGTCGGTACCGACTTGGTGCTCGGCTGGTACCGCTATCTGCCCCAGGCCTACATAACCGAACTGGTGCAGTTCGTTGCGGTGGGTTACACGATACCCGAGGTCCTCTCCATCGCCACAAAAACGAGCGCCGAGATACTCGATATGGACGACAAGCTCGGCACGCTGCAGCCGGGCAAGTTGGCAGACGTGTTGGTGGTCCGCGGTGAACCCGACGGCAACCTTAACGATCTCAAGAACGTCCAAATGGTATTGAGAGACGGCTATATCGTCGTTAAGGAGGGGCGTGTATTTATCCCGCGCCATGTCCAAATGGATCCGCCCGAATCAAAGGGAAAATGAATCCGTAACGTAGGACAATCCTGGAGGAAGTAATGAAGACGACCGCATGGAAATATGTGTTTGCTGTTCTGATCGTTTTTCTTGTAATCCCGATCGTTTCAGCCGACGACACATCAAATACGCCGACATTCGAGGAGGTACTGAAACTCAAGTCACCCGGATCGACGGCGATCTCGCCGTGCGGGAGATTCGTGTTGTTCACCGTACGCGAACCGAATTGGGAGAAAAACGAATACGTCAATCAGATCTGGCGCGCCGATATCGAGACGGGCGACGTGCGCCAGATGACATTCGCCGAAAAATCGAGCTACAACATCGGCTGGTCTCCCGACGGTAAATACATCTCCTTCGTTTCTGCCCGCGATGAGAAATCACAGATCTACGTCATGGCAGTCGCCGGCGGTGAGGCGCGCAAAGTGACCGATTCAAAAACCGGGATCGATGGCTACGAGTGGTCGCCCGACGGCGAATGGATAGCCTATAAGGCCACGGACGAGAAACCGAAGCGGCAGGAAGCGATTGAGAAGAAATACGGCGGCTTCGAGGTTTTCGAGGAGGAGTTCGACATCAGTCGGCTGTTGTTGTGCAATGTCGAGAGCGGCAAGACCGATAAGCTGGTGGACAGGGACGACCTGCACGTTACCGGCTTCTCGTGGTCACCCGACGGCAAGACGATCGCTTTCAGCGCAAATCCCAACTCGCTGATCCACCAGTTCTCGCACTCCGATATTTACTTGGTAAATATCGAGTCAAAGGAGATCCGCACGCTGGTCGACATGGAGGGTCCCGATGGTTCGCCGGTCTGGTCGCCCTGCGGCAAATACATCGCGTTCGAGACAGGAATGGGAACCAGCTCTTATTTCACCAACGGCTACATCGCGGTCGTGCCGGTCGAGGGTGGGGAACCGATAAACCTGACGAAGGATTTCGACGAGAACCCGGGCCTCACGTACTGGAAGGAAGACGGCATCTATTTCTCGTCTTACCAGGGCATGTCGAGGCACTATTTCAGGCTCGATCCCCAAAGCAAGGCGATTTCGCAGCTCACGGGCGGCGAGGGCATCGTGTTCCGTGGCGGAAGCCTCTCGAAGGATGCTTCCAGGATAGCCCTCTCATACGTCGACGCGACCCATTATCCAGAGATCTATTGGTCGAATGTCGCGGACTTCGAGCCAACGAAGCTCACCGATTTTTCGAAACAACTGGAGGGCTTCACACTGAGCACCAAGGAAGCGATCAGCTGGAAGAGCACCGACGGCGCGGAGATCACCGGCGTGCTGATCAAGCCGGCGGATTTCGATCCGAATAAAAAGTACCCGCTGTTCGTCATCATCCACGGCGGGCCGGCCGGCATTTCCTATCCCCAGTATCTCGACCGCTACAACCGCTACTACCCGATTGAGCAGTGGACCGCCAAGGGAGCGCTGATCCTCGAGCCCAACTATCGCGGCAGCGCCGGCTTCGGCGAGGCCTTCCGCAGCCTCAACTACCGCAACCTCGGCGTCGGCGACTACTGGGACGTCATCTCCGGCGTCGATTATCTGGTGAAGCAGGGCTTTGTCGACAACGAAAAGCTGGGCGCGATGGGCTGGAGCCAGGGCGGGTATATCTCAGCCTACATCACCACCTTCAGCGACCGCTTCAAGGCGGTCAGCGTCGGCGCGGGCATTTCCGATTGGGTCACCTACTACTACAGGACCGACATCACGCCCTTCTGCCCCAACTACCTCGGCGCAACGCCTTGGAAAGACCCGGAAATTTACCGTAAAACCAGCCCAATGACCCACATCAACAACGCCAAGACGCCCACCCTGATCCAGCACGGCGAGTTCGACGCGCGCGTGCCGATCACCAACGGCTATAAGCTCTACCGCGGCCTCAGGGACAACGGCGTGCCTGTGCGCTTTATCATTTATAAGGGCTTCGGCCATGGGATCACCAAGCCGAAGGAAAACCTCGCGGTGCTGACGCACAACTGGCGTTGGTTCAACCAGTACATCTGGGGCGAGGAAATCCCGGAGGAGGAGTTCGAGGAAGCAGAGGAAAAAGCGGAGGAGAAATAGGCAAACGATTCCGCAGGAATCCATAGGAACGGCACAGCCGTTGATTTCGACAACATGGATTATTCGTAAGGCTGATTCGGCGAATCGACGATTTTCTGTCAATGAAGGCGGGTTACCAGCCCGCCTTTTCTTCCGCTGAAACACCCTGAACACATATTGTGGGAACAGATTCTACCAAACAAAAACGGTGGATCTATCGTTATTGTATTTGGAGGGGTGTCTGATTACCCTATTAACCTTAACTTTCTCATGGGGGGAATCCGTGAAAACCAAGTTGACCATTTTATCTATAGTATTGGTGTGCGCTTCATTTGCCTTGCCTGCGGCGGCGGAAGAAGTCCGCCTGCTGCGCCAACCCACCGTCAGCAGCGATCATGTGGCATTTATCTACGCCAATGATATCTGGATTGCCCCACTGAGCGGTGGCGAAGCCCGCAGACTAACGACATCTCTTGGAGCCGAAGTGAACCCGATGTTTTCACCCGACGGCAAATACATCGCTTTCACCGGGCAGTATGATGGCAATAACGACGTTTTTGTCGTTCCGGCGACGGGTGGGGAACCGAAACGCCTGACCTTCCACCCCTTAATCGACATGGTGCGCGGTTGGACACCCGACGGCAAAGGTATAGTGTTCGTATCGGGTCGGATGCCCGAGCCGGTCGGCGTCCCAAGGCTGTGGACGGTGCCGGTCGAGGGCGGATTGCCCGAGGTGCTGATGCTGCCGCAGGCCTACATGTTCTCCTATTCGCCCGACGGCAAGAGAATGGCGTATGTGAGGACAATGGAGGAGACCGATGTCTGGAGGCACTACCGCGGCGGCAACACGACCGATATCTGGCTGCTCGACACGGACGATTATGAGCTGGAAAAGGTGCCCCGGGATGATACCAACGACCAATACCCGATGTGGATCGGCGACAAGGTTTACTTCACTTCAGACCGTAATCATACATTCAACCTCTTCTCTTACGACACCGCGACAAAGGACATTAAGCAGCTCACCTCACACGACGACTACGACATCCGTTACGCCTCGGCCGGCGGTGGCATGATTGTCTATGAACAGGCCGGTTATCTCTTTCTCTTCGATCCGCAGACCGGGAACGCTCAGCGGCTGAGCATCGAGCTCAAGGGCGATCTCCCCTGGCGGCGCCCGCATTTCGTCAACGCTTCAGAGCTCATCATGTCGGGCGATGTGTCGCCCAACGGCAAGCGCGCCGTGTTCCAGGCCCGCGGCGACATCTTCACTGTGCCTGCGGAGAAAGGCGATTACCGCAACCTCACTCGCTCCTGCGGTGCCAACGACCGCTTCCCCGCATGGTCGCCTGACGGCGCCAAAATCGCCTGGTTCTCCGATGCGAGCGGCGAGTACCAGTTGCAGATCATCGATCAGAAGGGGCTGGAGGAACCCAAGACGGTAGCTCTTGAAAATCCCTCGTACTACTACGTTCCAACCTGGTCTTCCGACTCGAAGAAGATCGTCTTCACCGATAAGCGGCTTAATCTTTGGTATGCAGATGTCGAGAGTGGAGAAGTTACCAAGGTTGATAAGGACACTTACGATCATGGCTACCGCACCATCGATCCCGTGTGGTCGCCGGATTCCAAGTGGATAGCCTATGTCAAGCGCCTCGACAGCCAGATGCACGCCGTTTTCCTCTATTCGCTCGAAGAGGGCAAGATCCACCAGCTCACCGACGGCCTCTCCGACGCAGTCTCGCCGGCTTTCGACAAGAGCGGCAAGTACCTCTACTTCCTGGCCAGCACCAACTACGCCCTGAACGTCGGATGGCTCGACATGACCTCATACGAACGTCCCGTCAATAGAGGCGTTTACATGGTGGTGTTGAGCGCGGACGAGCCCTCACCGCTGCTTCCCGAGAGCGACGAGGAGGAGGTAAAGAAAGACTCCGAGGAGAAGAAAGCCGAGGGTGAGGAAAAGAAAGCCGAGAACGAGAAGAAGGAAGGCGAGGAAGAAAAGGACAAGAGCATTAAGATAGACTTCGAGGGTATCGACCAGCGAATCCTCGCCATCGACGTTCCTCTGCGCGACTACGGCAACCTCAAAACCGGCGAGGAAAATATTATCTTCTACACGGAAAATGTGCCCAACCAGGAGGGCCTCACGCTCAACATCTACAACCTCAAGGAAAGAAAAGCCGATACCTTCATGGCCGGTATTTTCAGCTACACCATCTCTGCTACCGGTAAGAAACTCCTCTACAGAGCGGGACCGAGCTGGGGGATCGTCGACGCCAAAGGCAAGGCGAAGGTCGGCGACGGCAGGCTGAGCACGGCTCAGTTGCAGATGAAGATCGATCCCAAGGTCGAGTGGGCTCAGATCTATCGCGAAGGTTGGCGCATCGATCGCGACTTCTTCTACGATCCGAAGATGCACGGCACTGACTGGAATGCCGTCTTCAAGAAGTACGAGCCGTTCATCGAGCATGTGGCCCACCGCTCCGATCTCAGCTACGTGCAGCAGATGATGGTCAGCGAGCTGACCTGCGGCCACTCCTGGGCCGGCGGCGGCGATCTCCCGGACGTCGAAAGGATTAATGGCGGCCTTCTGGGCGCCGATTACGAGCTCGACAACGGATACTACAAGATCAAGCGGATTTACACCGGCGAGAACTGGAATCCCGAGCTGAGAGCCCCCCTCACCGCGCCCGGATTGAACGTCAAAGAGGGAGATTATCTGCTCGAGGTAAACGGCGTCGAACTCAAGGCTCCCATGAATATCCACAGCCTGTTCGAGAACACCGCCAACAAGCAGATCACCATCCGGGTCAACAGCGAGCCCACCCTGGAGGGTGCCAGGCTGCTGACGGTCGTACCCGTCGCCGCGGATAACGAGCTGAGGCGGCGGGCCTGGGTGGAGGGCAACCGCCGCAAGGTCGATGAGATGTCGGGCGGCAAGCTGGCCTACGTCTACCTGCCCAACACGTCGACCGCAGGCTACACCTACTTCAATCGTTACTACTTCGCCCAGCAGGATAAGCAGGGCGCGATCATCGATGAGCGGTTCAACGGCGGCGGCTCGGCGGCCGACTACTTCGTTGATCTGATGGACAGGCCGGTTCTCAGCTACTGGGCGACGCGCGACGGCAAGCCCTTCACCACGCCCGCCGCGGCGATCTTCGGCCCGAAAGTAATGATCATCAACGAATACGCAGGCTCCGGCGGAGACGCCCTGCCTTATTATTTCCGTAAGCGCGGCATCGGCCCCATCGTCGGCCGCACCACCTGGGGCGGCCTCGTCGGCCACCACGAGGGCGTGCGGCTGATCGACGGCGGCTTCATCTCCTCGCCCAACCTGGCGATCTATAACACCGACGGCGAGTGGGACGTCGAAAACATCGGCGTCCATCCCGACATCGAGGTGGAAATGACACCTGCGTTAGTGATCGCCGGGCGTGATCCGCAACTCGAGCGCGCCGTCCAGGAAGCACTCAGGCTGCTGGAGGAGAATCCGGTCGTGCATCCGCCGCGCCCGGCTTCGGATACCAACCGCTCGAAATGGCGCAAGTAATCCTTGACTAAACCTAGCGGAGGGGGCGAAGCTGTTTGAGCCCCCTCCGTTGTATGTACAAATGAGTGAACAAGATAGGCCTGGAATTCGCTTTTAAAGAGATTTCTGGGAAGGCAGGGTGACATGCACAAACGAATCGGCATCATCGGCGGGCTCAGCCCGGAATCGACCGTCGATTACTACACGCACATCTTTCGCAGCTATGTGAAGCGCTTCGGGGATCACTCCTATCCCGAAATAATCATTTACAGTGTCAACTTCAAGCAGATCAGGGACCTCGTTGACGAGAACGGTTGGGACGCAGTGGCCGATGCCCTGATCGAGGTCGGCAAGCGGCTCGAAGCTGCCGGCGCCGACTTCCTCCTGCTCGCGGTCAACACGATACACAAAGTCTATCCCCAGATTAAAGCGGGTGTGGGTATGTACGTCCTCAGCATCATGGACGCCGTTGCCGATGCGATCGAGAAGGCGGGCTACAAAACCGTCGGCCTGCTCGGCACCAGATATACCATGGGCGAGGACTTTTATAAGGATGCATTGGGGGAGCGGGGGTTGAATGTCCTGGTGCCCGAAGCGGACGAACAGGATTACCTCCACACCGTGATTCTGGACGAGCTGTGCAATAATATCGTGAGCAATGATTCACGTATCCGCATTCTGGAGATCATGGACAGGCTTGCGCAACAAGGAGCCGAGGCGATTGTGCTGGGCTGCACCGAGTTGCAGCTAATGATTACCGAGGAACACACCCGCATGCCGCTGTTCGACTCCATGGCGCTTCACGCCGAGGCTGCGCTGAATTATGCTTTGGAAGGAGAATAAATTAACAGGCAGCCTGTTCATAAGCGGGGGATTAGATGTATAAGCGCATCGGTATCATCGGGGGCCTCAGCCCCGAATCGACGGTCGAGTACTACAAACACATCTTTCGCAGCTACGTAGAGCGCTTCGGCGATCACTCCTACCCGGAAGTCCTCATCTACAGCGTCAGCTTTCAGCAATACGCCGTCTGGCCGGAAGAGGAGCGCTGGGACCTGATCGCCGAGGGCCTCACCGAGGTGGGCAGGAAGTTGGAAGCGGCCGGCGCCGATTTCCTCCTTATAGGTGCAAATACGATGCATATGGTTCTCGATCAGGTCCGGGCCGGTGTCGGCGTTCCGGTGCTGAGTATGCTGGATGCCGTGGCGGAGGCGATCCAGGCAAAGGAATTCAGCACGGTGGGCCTGATCGGGACAAAGTACACGATGGGCAAGAGTTTTTACCGCGACGCATTATTATCGAAAGGAATCACCGCCCTGGTGCCGAGCCGGGAAGACCAGATGTACATCAACAAGGTCCTCTACGAGGAACTATCCAATAACATCATCCGGGAGGAGTCGCGCGCCGGTTTCCTCGAGATCATCGAAAGGCTCGCCGCGGACGGCGCTGAGGGCATCGTGCTCGGCTGCACCGAGATCCCGTTGCTGGTCAACCAGGAGCACATCGAGATGCCCGTGTTCGATACGACGGCCATCCACGCCGAGGCTGCGCTCAATTTCGCGCTGGAAGGCAGGTAGACGTCAGAAGAGCATCTCACCTCGCATAACCGTTATCGCTTTTCCACCGAGCAATACGCGGTCGTTCTTTACCCAAATCCTGACTATCCCCCCGCGCTCGGATGCCTGGTAGGCGGTAAGCTCGTTTTTCCCAAGGCGTTTTGCCCAGAAGGGACCGAGAAGCGTGTGAGCGAAACCCGTCACTGGGTCCTCATTAATCCCGATAGCCGGACCGAACCAGCGCGAGACGAAATCGAATGCCGGATCGAGGGAAAGAGCGGTCACCGAGAACCTGCTGAATGGCATTCGCAGCATTGCGTTGAAATCAGGTTGCAGGGTGAGGACGGTCTCCTCGTCTTCAAATAGAACCACCAGCATATCCTCGTGCAGGCCGGTATAGGTTGGTGAAGCGGAAACACCCAGGGCGTCTGAGAGTCCATCAGGCGGTGTGATCTCCTCTTCAAAATGCGCTGGAAAGCTCATTTCGACTGCATCGCCCATGAACGTTGCTTCGAGCTTTCCCCCTGGCGCCCTGAAGCGGATTGTATCGGATTCAGCGACGATACTGTCGGTAAAGAGTACGTGGGCGCTGCCAATTGATGCGTGACCGCAGAGCGGCACCTCAACCTTTGGTGTGAAGTAACGGATGTCGTAGCCTTCACCTGACGGATGAAGGAAAGCCGTTTCGGAAAGATTCATCTCTCGCGCGACCACTTGCATCCATTCTTCGCTTTGAGGTCTATCGAGAACGAACACGGCCGCGGGATTTCCGGCGAAGGGCTTGTCAGTGAATACGTCGACTTGAACAAATGGTGTTGCCATCGCATGTCTCCGTGTGTTTGCCGGTTATTGTCAACGAACTCTCGACTATGTGCTGGTGTCAGCTTCCGGTCTTTTCCTGTTCCCTCTTTAATATCAACAGGTTACTACCGAAGCACTCGCCGATGGCGGCTACCTGCCAACCATCTCTCTCTTTTTCCGATATTGTTTGAGCCATCTTTTCGAACGACTTCCAGGAAGCGCTGATGATCTCATGCTCGTACTGTCTGCCGTTGTCCACCAGCACCAGGCGCTTGCCGCCGAACGTTGTGCCGAAGGCGGCTACGCTCCACCCGTTTTCCTCGTGGTCGCGGATGCTGTTCTCGAGGTGCTTTCTGCTGTTCAGTTTCTGTTCGACCATTTTATGTCGCATGAGCGGCTCCCGGCTGGCTCAGGTGGTTAAGGATGATGTTACTATATGTTTCCCTATCGAACATCACATCGCGTCACGCTCCGTGTGAGAGGTGCGGTGCGTGTTGTCACTTGGGGTTGCATCATCCAAAATGAGCATCGGGAAATGACTATCGGGAAAACCATGCGGGCAAACAGCATTTTTAACCACGTCCTTGGGCCGGTAATGCGCGGGCCTTCCAGCTCGCACACAGCAGCTTCGTATCGGATCGCCAGGACCGCAAGCGAGCTTTTCGGGGAGGACATCAAGCGCGCCTCGTTCAAGTTCGATTCCAGCGGTTCATACGGGCAGGTCTATAACCGGCAGGGGAGCGACCTGGCTATCGCCTGCGGCCTTTTGGGGCTGAGGCTCGAAGACGAGCGATTCTTCAACGCTCTCGAGCTGGCCGCAGAGCGGGGCCTGGAAATCGGCTTCAGCGTAGGGAAGGTCGATGGCGACGATCATCCCAACGCCGTTGAAATCGAGTTGGAGTCGAAGAGCGGGAATGCCAATAAATTCCTGGCCCGTTCCGTCGGCGGCGGCATGTTCGAAATAACGCGCATCGGTGCTTTGTCTGTCCGGATAACCGGCGAAGGTCACGATCTGCTGGTGGTAATGGAACAAAGCTCCCTGCCTGAAGTCGACGCACTGCTTGGAGAAGAGGGTTGGGAAACCAGCGACTTGAGAAAATCGCCCGTCGAAAAGATGGTGACGCTCTTGGCAGGAAACAGGCGCGAGGTCGGAGGCGGATTTGTCGAGAGGTTGAAGGCCGTCCCTGGAGTCCACAAAGCCGCGTGCGCGTCACCGGTGTTTTTCCCCGTCAGGAACGAACCGTTATTCTCCAGCGCAGTAGAGATGACCGCCCTCGCCGATAAGCGGGAGTGTTCGTTGGGAGAGCTGGCCATCGATTACGAGTCGGCCCTGTTGGGCTTGAGTCCGGAAGAAGTGAAAGCTGAAGTGGGGCGCCGCCTTGATATCATGCGCGCCGCGGTCGATAAAGGGCTGTCCGACGGTGATCTGCCGATGCAATTGCTACAGCCGACGGCGCATCGCATCTTTGAAGCCGAGAAAAATGGCAAGGTTGCTCAAGGGGGAATCCTGACTCGAGCCGCTGCTCGAGCGATGGCCGCGATGCACGTAAACAGCGCGATGGGTGTGGTTTGCGCAGCGCCCACCGGCGGCTCCGCCGGAGTGATCCCGGGAGTGATTGTTACACTCATGGAAGAAAGCGGGCTTGGCCGCGGGGAAGCGATCCGCGCGCTGTTCGCCGCAGGGGCTGTCGGCCTGATTATCCTCAACCGCGGCACTTTCGCCGCCGAGGAAGCCGGCTGCCAAGTGGAAATAGGTGCGGCCGGTGCCATGGCTGCGGCCGCCGTGGTGGATGCGGCAGGGGGCAGCGCGGCTCAGGCGGTTGAAGCCGCTGCGATCTCGCTGCAGAACACGCTGGGGATGCCGTGCGACCTGGTCCAGGGCGCGGTAGAGATTCCCTGCCACACCCGAAACGCCGTGGCAGCCTCTTCCGCCTTCATTTGCGCTGATCTGATTATGGGCGGTTATCGGAATCCGGTTCCCTTGGACGAAACGATTGACGCTTCGATCGCCGCCGGCAGGTCACTGCCATCCGAGTTGCGCTGCACGGCACGCGGAGGGCTGGCGACAGCGCCCTCGGCGAGATCGCTTCAACGCAAGAGTTGAATAGGTCAGTGGAAGGCTTTCCCCAGATTTTCAATTTCCACGCGAGTAATATCGTATTTCTTCCCGGACAGATGCGATGTTGATTTGATACCCGCGCCGCTTACGAGGCACACTACGCAATCGCCGTCGGAGATCTTCCCTCGAGATGCGAGTTTTTGAGCGGCGGCAAGCGGTGCTGCTGCGGCCGGCTGACCGAATATGCCGTCCCGCGCCATCAATTCCTGGGCCGATTCTATTTCGGCATCGCTTACGGTCAATGCCATCCCGCCGTGCTGCCGCAATTTGCGAAGCACCTGGTTGCCGCTGGGAGGGAAGGGATTTGCAATAGCCTTGGCAAATGTGTCCGGCTCGCTGATCCGCTCGACCTTCTCCTGATCTTTTTCGAACGCTTTGGCGATGGGGGCACAACCCGCGGCCTGGACGGCGACGAAACGCGGTAATCTGTCGATAAGTCCCACTTCGAAGAACTCCTCGAAGCCCTTGATGATGCCGCGCAAGTTGCCCCCCGAGCTCACGGGAACTACTAACAAATCCGGCGCCTTATAGCCCAATTGCTCGCAGATCTCGTAAGCGATGGTTTTCGAGCCCTCAATCCTGAAAGGAACATCGGAGTTGATGAAGTGAATACCCATTTCGGGGCCGATCTCCAGACTGCGGAAGTAGAGATCTCCGTAATCCCCTTCGACCAGGATCAGCCGGGTGCCGTAAACGGCGATGGGCACGATCTTCTCTTCCGGCAGGTCGCTGCCCACCAGGATGAACGTCTCGAGGCCGGCATGGGCACCGTGGGCGGCCACTGACGCCGCCATATTTCCCGTGGATACCGTGCCTATGCGCTCAAAACCGAGGTCCAGCGCGTGCCCAATTCCAGCGACCGTGCCGCGATCCTTGAAAGACCATGTCGGATTCATCGCCTCATTCTTGAAGTAGAGGTTTCCGATTCCCAGGCCGGCCGCCGCGCCGCGCGATTTGATCAGGGGAGTGCCGCCTTCGCCAAGGCTGATCCAGGCGTGATCCCGGTCGAACGGAAGGAAATCCCTATAGCGTTCGAGAAGGGTTGGAGCCTCGGAATTGACTGTCGGTTTTGCCAGAGTGAGAAGGACCTCGAGCGGTTCGCCGCAGGACGTGCAGCGCGGGAAGGTGGAATCGATGTTGAACTCCTGTCCACAGGCATTACAAAGGAGCAAGCCTCGCATCTGCGTCATCCTCCTGTGATCCGAAAGCCTTCGGGCAGCGGGTCGCCGGGCTCGAGGACGAACTGGTTAAAGCCCATGATGTGGGCTTCGCCGCCGACTTCAGTAATCACGGCTTTGAGCTCTCCGACTTTTACGAAGCCCTTTATTCTGCCCTGGAAGACGGTGTCGATCACACTGCGGTTTATCAGCTGTTCGCCTTCCTTGATTTGTCCTCTTGCATATAGTTGCGCCAGGCGCCCGGAGGTGCCGGTGCCGGTGGGGGAGCGGTCGATCTGGGCGTCGGCGAAGATGCAGACGTTTTTCGTTTCGATGCCTTCTGAGGTTCTTTTCGCGGCCTCGCAGATTATTGTGCCGTAAATGCCGCGCAAGCCGGGTTCCAGCGGATGGGAGATCTCCATCCTGTCCATCACCCTATGCTTGAGTTCCTCGCCGAGCGCGACAAGCCTGTCGATCTGCGCCGGTACTACCTCGACTCCCAGCTTTTCCGCGTCGACGTAAACATAGAAAGCGCCGCCGAAGGCGATGTCTACCTCCACATCCCCTGTGCCTTCCACAGGAACATTGATATCGCGAGCGAAGACGAAGGAAGGAACGTTCTCGAAGCAGACGTCGGTCACGCGGCCTTCCTCGATAGTCGCTCTGGATGTTATGCGGCCGGCCGGTGCGTCGATACGTACAATTCTCTCCTCGGCGCCTTCGTCGACCTCGACCATACCCGTCTCGACCGCCACTTTGGTTACGGCGATGATGCCGTGCCCGCACATCGTCGAGTAGCCCTCGTTGTGCATGAAGATGACGCCGAAATCGCCGTCGTCGGTCACCGGAGGCGTCACTATGCAGCCGTACATGCCGCTGTGGCCGCGTGGTTCGAGCATCAACAGCTTTCTGATGTGATCGTAGCGCTCCTTCATCACGCGACGCTTCTCGAGGATCGTCTCGCCGGGTATCGGCGGCAATCCCGACGTTATTATTCGCAACGGCTCTCCCGCCGTGTGGGCGTCGATAGTGTGAATAACTCTACTGAATTCCAGCATCTCGATCCCCCTAGTTTCTCTAGAATCCGGCCCCTGGATGCAATATACTACTGATCCCTCCAAGGAAACCAGACAGGAGAAAATCATGAGGCGCCATATTATCGCAGCAATTCTAATCTCGTGTTGGCTGATAACTTTTGCTCCGGCGGTCGGGCAGGACGATCCGTCTCTGCTCACGCTGGAACGAATAATCAACGGAAAAGAGTTCGGTGCGCAGCGTTACGGAGCCGTACGCTGGCTGGCCGACGGCTCGGGCTACACCAAGCTGGAGAAATCGGAGGAGACGGTGGGAGGCCGTGACATCGTCAAATACGATCCCGCTACCGGGGCCAGGGAAGTTCTGGTCACCGCTGCCGCTTTGATACCGGAGGGCGGTGAAACGCCGTTTATGATTGCCGACTACGCCTGGTCGGCCGACACCGGCAAGCTGCTGATCTTCACCAACACAAAGAGAGTATGGCGCCGCAACACGCGCGGGGACTACTGGGTTCTCGACCTGCAAAGCGGGGATCTGAAGAAGCTGGGCGGCGACTTCGAGGAATCGACCCTGATGTTCGCCAAGTTCTCACCTGACGGCGGTCGCGTCGGTTACGTTCAAAAGCATAATATCTACGTCGAGGACATCGCTAGCGGTTCGATACTGCAGCTCACCAGCGACGGCTCGTCGATAATCATCAACGGCACATTCGACTGGGTTTACGAGGAAGAGTTGGGCCTACGCGACGGCTTCCGCTGGAGTCCCGATGGTAAAAGCATCGCCTACTGGCAGCTCGACGCTTCCGGCATCGGCAACTTCTTCATGATCAACAACACCGATTCGCTCTATCCCAAGCTGATCCCCGTGCAGTACCCGAAAGCGGGAACGACCAACTCCTCCGGCCGCGTGGGGGTGATCGACGCCGGGGGCGGGGAGACCCGCTGGTTCGAGTTTTCCGGTGATCCGCGCATGCACTATATCGCCAGGATGGAGTGGGCCGACAGCTCGGAAGAGCTGATAATTCAGCGCCTGAACCGTCTGCAGAACACCAACAGCGTCTTCCTCGGCAAAGCAGAAACCGGCGAATTTAAAGAAGTTTTCGTCGACAGAGATGAAGCCTGGGTGGAAGTCTGCGACGACCTGGTCTGGCTGGACGGCGGATCGGCCTTCACCTGGGTGAGCGAGCGCGACGGCTGGCGCCATGTTTATCTCGTCTCGCGCTCCGGCGACGAAGTGAAGCTGATTACACCGGGAGATTACGATGTGATCTCGATCGAGGCGATCGATTCCGAAGGCGGCTGGCTCTATTTCATTGCCTCGCCCGATAATCCGGCTCAGCGTTATCTCTACCGCATTCCCCTGGGCGGCGGCGAGCCCGAACGCCTGACGCCCGATGATTTCGAAGGCTCCAACGCTTATAACATCTCCGAGGATGCCGCCTGGGCCTTCCACAGCCATTCGAGGATGGACACGCCTCTGACGACAAGCCTGATCAGCCTGCCGAATCACGAACTTGTGAGGTCGATGGTCGACAATGCCGGACTTCGAGCAACACTGGATGCGCTCAAGCGGTCGCCGGTTGAGTTTCTGAAGATCGATATCGGCGACGGGATAAAGCTGGATGCCTGGTGCATCAAGCCGCCCGACTTCGATCCCGGCAAGCGCTATCCGCTGTTCTTCTACGTCTACGGCGAGCCGGCGGGCCAGACCGTGCTCGACCGCTGGTCCGGTAGGAATTACCTCTGGCACCTGATGCTGGCGCAGCGCGGCTACGTGGTGATGAGCGTCGACAACCGCGGCACCCCCGCTCCCAGGGGCCGTGAGTGGCGCAAGTGCATTTACGGGCAGGTGGGTATTCTCGCCTCAATAGACCAGGCAGCGGCGACCAGGGCGTTGATGAAGCGGTTCGACTGGATCGATCCCGAGCGGATCGGCATCTGGGGCTGGAGCGGCGGTGGGTCGATGACCCTCAACATGATGTTTCGCTATCCCGAGATCTACAAGACCGGCATGTCGGTAGCCCCCGTCGCCGATCAGCGTTACTACGACACCATCTACCAGGAGCGCTACATGGGCCTGCCCGAGGGCAATCCGGACGGATTCCGCGACGGCTCGCCGATCACATGGGCGCACAAACTGGAGGGGAACCTGCTGATCGTCCACGGCACCGGCGACGACAACGTCCACTACCAGAACCTCGAGGCGCTGGTGAATGAGCTGATCCGCCACAACAAGCAATTCACAATGATGGCATATCCCAACCGCTCGCACGGTATCTACGAGGGCGAGAACACCACCCTGCATCTCTACGGCGTGTTGACGAGGTATCTTACCGAACACCTGGAGCCCGGTCCCAGGTAAGCTGCACTGGGGCCTATTGGCCGACTAGTTCCTCGATCTTCTAGAGTAATCGGCACTCCATTTTCCTGGTTCTCTATAAACCTTTTGATAAGCAAACCTGGGCATTGAGCTGCCCCTCCCGGTCATTACCTCACAGGTACTCGGGGATAGCCTCGTCCCATACTCATCCGTTTCTTTAAGTCTCGTTAAGTTGATGAAAAGTCTGTGCCAAGCGCAGGCGTGCAGGATGCCCCGGTTTTACTGAGAGAAAATAATATTCAGAAGCGTTCACACTTTTGGATTTTGGGCCCTTTAGTAATAGTAGGGGCCGGCCGGGCGCCGGCGCTGCGCTCAATCGGAAATACCGGGAATTGAGCGATGCTGTTTGACAATCTGTTGTTCACAAAATCAAGCCTGAGGAGCCTGTGCGCTAAAAGAACGTGAACAGATTATTTATTCGAAGACGCAGAGAGAACTAACCGGGGAAGAAATGAGTATCAGAATAGTATTGGCTGACGACCATATAATCCTGCGTGAGGGATTGTGTGCGTTACTCGAGAGTCATGAAGAACTGACTGTGGTGGGGGAGACCGACAACGGCAGGGAGCTTCTACGATTAGTGAGTGACGCCAGGCCGGATGTGGCGATCATCGATGTCGCGCTTCCCGAGCTGAATGGTATTGAAGCTACAAGAAAAATCTCGGCCAACTATCCCGATGTCAAAGTCCTTGGCCTTTCGATACTTAATCAGCACACGTATGTATCGGAGATGCTTTGCGCCGGGGCGGCCGGCTACCTGTCCATGTCCTCTGATTTCTCCGAACTGGTCAGAGCGATTGAAACAGTCGTTAGAGACAAAGTCTACATCTTTCCCACCGTGGCAGGCGGCCTGATCAAAGATTATGTGCAGCGCTATGCCGACGAGAGTACGACTGGCATGTCGAGGCTCACACCGAGAGAGCGTGAGGTGCTACAACTGCTCGCCGAGGGAAAGAACGCAAAGCAAATAGCCACGCTTCTGCGCGTAAGTCATAAAACGGTCGAAGCGCACCGTCTGCAGATCAAGAAAAAACTCGGGCTCGAAAGTCTTGCAGAGCTGACTAAATTCGCTATCAGGGAGGGGCTTACCACCCTTGAACCCTGAGGCTTCAAAGGAGTGCATGGGGGCATGCTGAAGGCCGATAAATAAGCCTGTTCCGGAAGCTAGACTGCTGAAGAAGCTCACTTGTTCAGGTTATAACTTGTTGATTTTGTTGGTGAAATGGGGTATTATGAATGCCGTAAAAGCACACCATTGATCTTGCCGATAAAAAAATAATATATCGTTAATTTTGGCTGGAAAGTGAAATGAATAAGGTTCTTTGGGGGCCTGATGTGTACACAGGCGCAAAAGGGGAAATCATCATTTCGAGTTTTGACGTAGGGTGATTTAGGAGGATGAAAATGTTCAAAAAATTGACACTAGGTGCCCGCATAGCCACTGGATTCGGCATCTTGATCGTCATCTTTATCTTTATCAGCATGCTGGCGATTTACAACATGGGTAGCGTGGGGGGGCAGTCGACGGCTCTTGCTAATGAGTATATGCCTGAAGTCGAGATCTCGAATAATCTTGAGCGGCATTCGCTTCAGATGATGCTGGGGATGCGTGGGTACTCGATGACCGGTGAGGACACGTATCTCCTGGAAGGGAACGAGAATCTCGTTGCCGTAAAAAAGGACTTGGACAGGGCGCAGAAACTAGTCGATACCGCACCTCAACTGGCTACTTTGAAAAAATCCGTAAAAGAGGTTCGCACTGCCCTGACGCAGTATGAGGATTTGTCCCGAGAAGCGGTTGAGCAGGTGTCCAAGCTCAATGAGATCAACCTCACACTCAACGATTCGGCCGAGATGTACATGAAGAATTGCGGCGATTTCTTGAAAGACCAGGTTGACTACATGAGGCGTATCGTGGCGCTGGGCGCCACTGAGGAAGAAATCGTTGACAGGCTTAACAAGATCAACATCATCCATGACATCATCAACCTCGGAAACGAGATAAACAGCTCGGCCTGGCGCGCGCAGGCGGAATTGTCCTCGGAAATAATGAGAGAAGGAGTCGCCAAGTTTGAAGAGGTGGTCCAGAAACTCATCGCCCTGCGCAGCATTACGCTGGAGGCGGAGTACCTCAAGCAGATTGTGGACACCAAGAAGGCCAGCGACTCGTACAAACAGGCGATGTTGGACTTCCTGATCGTTTGGGAAGAACAGAAGACACTCAACTCGAATAGCGACCAACTCGGCCAGCTGGTCATCGGCAAAGCCCAAGATATCTCGAAGAACGGGGTTGCGGAGACCAGCAAGATCACCGGCGATGCTGCGTCCGCTTTATCCAGTGCAACGCTCATAACCTTCGCAGGCCTGTCGATCGCCTTCGTCTTGAGCGTACTCCTTGCATTCTTCATCACCAAAGGCATCACTAGGCCGCTTAACAAGGTTATCACAGGCTTGAATCAGGGCGCCGAGCAGGTGTCGCTGGCCTCGAACCAGGTGGCTGAAAGCAGCCAGCAGATGGCACAGGGCGCCAGTGAGCAGGCCAACTCGCTGCAGGAAATATCGAGCAGCCTTGAAGAGCTTGCCTCGATGACTAAGCAGAACGCGGACAACGCCAAGCAGGCCAATAACATCGCGGTTGAGTCTAGGAACTCCGCCGAACACGGTGACGAGGCGATGTCGCGCATGAGTGATGCGATCAGCAGGATAAAAAACTCATCCGACGAGACCGCAAAGATTGTGAAGACTATCGACGAGATAGCCTTCCAGACAAACCTTCTTGCGCTTAACGCAGCCGTGGAGGCAGCGAGGGCCGGGGAGGCCGGCAAGGGCTTCGCGGTCGTCGCCGAGGAGGTGCGCAACCTGGCACAACGAAGCGCCGAAGCGGCCAAGGACACCTCAGCCTTGATTCAGGAGTCGCAATCAAACGCCGACAACGGCGTTGCCGTCTCCGTGGAGGTTGCTCAAATCCTTAAAGATATGGTTGGCGGTTCGGAAAAGGTGGCGAGTCTGGTGGCGGAAGTCTCCGCTGCAAGTCACGAGCAAGCGCAGGGGATCGATCAGATCAACCTTGGGGTTACGGAGATGGATAAGCTGACCCACGCCAATGCAGCGAATGCCGAGGAGAGCGCCTCTGCAAGTGAGCAGCTGAGCTCACAGTCCGATGAGCTCAAGGATATGGTGTTTGTTCTCAGGAACATTATCGGCTTAAACGGATCCAGAAAAGTGGGTGATGGCAAGCCTGATCGGGCAAAGCTGGAAGCCGCCGCTGATGAAAACAGCAAGGCTGAGGGCGGACCTGTAGACGGAGAGCCCCCGAAGAAGATGTCGCAGCTCAAAAGCGCCAAAAAAGCGGGAAAGACGTCTAAGAAAGATTCCAAGGTTATCAAGCCTGACCAGGTGATACCGTTGCACGACGAGGAATTGAGGGAGTTTTAAGCTTTAAACCGATAGTAGTCCGGCTGAATGACAAGAGGTGCGGCACCCCGCATCCGCCATCCTCCTTAGCCCCACCATTGTCATTCAGCTCTTTTTATACGGCGCCCGGGGAGCCGTCGAGTTTGGCGAACACGCACTCTCCTTCCTCAAGCTCACCCACGCCTCACCATCACTTGCACTCGTGAGTGTTCCGGTTCCGCAGCCAGGCAACAGGTTTTTTTCAACTCCTGCATCCCGGATTTGTTCTTATGGTCATCAGCCGCCGCTGGCTCTTGTTGCGGAGAAATCGTCTACCTAATATAATCGAAAAAAAACTGGGAGTGAGAAATGTCGCAATATCATGAACCTGTAGAAGAGCTAAATGCAGACGACCGCAATTATGTCAGGGCCCTCAACAGCCTCAAGGAGGAGATCGAGGCGGTTAACTGGTACCACCAGCGCGTCGCCGCCTGCAAGGACGAGAGCCTCAAGGCGATCCTTGCCCACAATCGCGACGAGGAGATCGAGCACGCCGTGATGACGATCGAATGGTTGCGCAGGAACATGCCCGCCTGGGACGAGGAGTTGAGGACCTATTTGTTCACCGAAGGAGATATCACCGCCCTCGAGGAAGGCGAAGAGGGCGAGGGCTCCGGCGCAGGGGCCTCCGATCTCGGCGTCGGAAGCCTGAAGAAGTAAAACTTTACAGCTGGCATTAATATATCGGCAGGGAGAAACGATGAGCATCTTAAGAAGGCATTTGGCACCGATATCCGAAGCTGCGTGGGAAGAAATCAACAACAACGCAAGAACTTTCTTCTCGGCATTTCTCTCGGCGCGCAAGGTCGTGGACGTCGAGGGACCCAAGGGCTTGGACTTCGCAGCCGTCCCGCTCGGCCGGCTTGACGTGCCGAAGCAACAGAAAAAGGGCGTAGTGGAATTCGGCATCCACAAACTGCAGCCGCTCGTAGAGGCACGCATTGATTTCACTCTCAACATCTGGGAGCTCGACAACGTCGTACGCGGTGCCGCGGACATCGATCTCGACGCGATGGAGGAGGCCGCGAGAAAGATCGCCCTGTTCGAGGAGAAGGCGGTTTTCCACGGCTTCGAAAAGGGCTGCATCACGGGCATCAAGCAGGCCAGCCCTCACGCCGCGCTGAAGCTCTCGGCCGACAGGGAAGCCGTCCTCGATACCATCTCGATGGGTATTATCCAACTTGCGGAATCGGCGGTTGGAGGTCCCTACGCGCTCGTGGCCGGCCCCGAAATCTGGCGCTTCTTCTCCGGTTCAGGAAGGAGTTACCCGCTGCGAAAACAACTCGAGCACCTGCTCGAGGGGCCGATTGTGCTGAGCCCGTTCATCGACGAGGCGTTCCTAATCTCGATCCGCGGCGGCGACATGAGGCTCGTGCTCGGGCAGGATCTTTCCATCGGATACAACTCGCACGACAGCCAGACCGTGAGGCTGTATTTCACCGAATCTTTCACCTTCAAGATCGTCGATCCCGCCGTGGTGATTCCGATCGCCCCTGCAAAGAGGAAGAAGTAATCCGGCAGAAACAATCTACAGACATGAAAATGCGGGCCCGGGATATCGGGCCCGCTTGTCATAGGAAACATCACTCGCAGGGGAGGTGTTATCTCTCACTGCTCAGCTAAGGGCAGGTTGGCTCAGGCCGCTCCGGTCGCGATCTTCACATCGCTGTCGATGAAGGCCCGTAGCACATCAGCCATCCGGTTGATGCCCTCGACGATTTGCTCTTCCTGCATGTTCGAGAAGTTCAGGCGTAACGTGTTCTCGTGCCCGCCGTTGGGAAAGAATGCTCCGCCGGGAACGAACGCGACCTTCCTTTCTATGCATTTTTCCAGCACATCCCGCGCGTTGACGTGTTCGGGGAGCTCCACCCACAGGAACAGTCCGCCTTTGGGACGCGTGTAACGGACGCTTGGAGGGAATTCCCTATCCATGGTCTCCAGCATCACATCGCGTCGTCTTCGGTACAGCTCCCGGATGCCTGCGATGTCCACGTCAAGATCGTTGCAATCCATGTAGCCGCGCACCAGTAACTGCCCGACTGTCGAAGTGTGGAGATCGGCGCTCTGCTTGAGGAGTACGTACTGGTTCAACAGAGCAGCGTTAGCGGTCAGCCAGCCGATTCGCACACCGGGGCTAAGTATCTTGGAGAAGGTGCTCATGAAAACCACAAGGTTGTCGTTGTCCAGCGCTCTGAGCGGAGGTATGGGCTCGCCTTCGAAACAGAGTTCGCCGTAAGGGCTGTCCTCAACCACCGGGATTTCGAAGCGCGAAGCGACCTCAAGAAAAGCCCGGCGCCGCTCGAGCGACCAGGTTCGGCCCGATGGATTCTGGAAATCGGGGATGACGTAAATGAATTTCGCTTTATTGTTCTGGGTCAGGAGCTTTTCGAGTTCCGGGATAATTATCCCTTCATCGTCGGTGGACACCTCGACAAACCGTGGGGAGTAATTCTTGAAGGCACTGATTGCGGCCAGGTACGTCGGGCTCTCGCAAACGACCACGTCGCCCTCATCGAGGAACAGCTTCCCGGTCAGATCCAGCCCTTGCTGCGATCCGCTGAGGATAAGGATGTTTTCGGCAGACACCTCGATTCCACGCGTTGAGCGCATCCGTTCGGCGAGCAGCGCTCGTAGCCGGGGATCGCCCTCGGTCGTGGAGTATTGCAGGGCCTTGCGGCCCTCCCGTTCGAGCAAGTCCGTGGCGATGCCGGCCATCTGTTTGACCGGAAAAGTCTCCGGAGCGGGCAAGCCGCCGGCGAATGAGATTACATCGGGCTGCTGGCTGATCTTGAGCAGTTCTCTCACTTCCGATGCTTTGAGATTATTCATTCTCCGAGCCAATCTATGTTCCATTGTCTATTCCCTCACGATTTCTTCTGAGCAATATGATGTGCGCACGTTCAGACAATCGGCGGCGTTCCGACTTCCTCAACAACATGAGCCCTGGGTTGAGCGGACAGCCGCTTCACAATCTGTATCAAACGCGCTATCCCTTCGCTGATTTGCTCCAGGTTTGGGTATGAAAAGTTCAGCCGTAAGTAGGTTTCGCCGGGTTCGTCCGCGAAGCACGACCATCCCGGCAGGAACGAAACTCCCGCGTCGACCGCGCCGGAGAGAAGCTGCGAGCGGTCAACTCGATCCGACATCAGGCACCAGACGTAGAAGCCGCCCGAAGGCTTGCCCCACTCCATGCCGTGGCTGCGCCCGCTCGAGAGCGCCTGGAGCATGGTGTCGCGTTTGCTCGCGTATAGCTTTCTCACGTGCTCCAGGTGGGATTCGAACAAACCGCGATTTATAAAACGGTCAAGCACAAACTGGCCGATGCTGTTCGAGTGCAGGTCGATGGCCTGCTTAAGCAGGGTGAACTGGTTTACCACGGGCTTCGGGGCCACCAGCCAGCCGATACGCAACCCCGGGAAGAGAACCTTGGAGAAAGTGCTCAGATAGATAACATAGCCATGCTTGTCCATCGCCTTCAGCGACGGGAGCGTTTCCCCCTCGTAGCGGAGCTCTGAATAAGTATCGTCCTCCAGCACGGGAACCCTGTATCGATAAGCCAGCTCCAGAAGATGGCGCCGTCGGTCGGAGCTGAGCACCGTCCCCGAAGGGTTCTGAAACGTCGGGAGTGTATAAATCAGCTTGGGCCGTTGGCGTTCCAGCAGGATCTCCAGGATGTCGGTCCGCATGCCGTTCTCGTCGGTCGGCACCCCGATCAGCCGCGCGCGGGCGTTGCGGAAGACCTGAAGGGCACCGATGTATGACGGCTCTTCGATAATCACTTTGTCGCCCGGCTCGAGGAACGCCCGGGCGGCGAGATCGAGTCCCTGCTGCGAGCCCGAGAGTATCAGCACTTCCGAGGGGTTGCAGACAATTCCCCTGGTTGCGAGCCAGCGGCTCAAGGTCTCCCGCAACGGCGTGTGCCCCTCCGTGGGGCAGTGCAACAGCAGGGGAGAACCGATCTCCTCGACGAGTTCGTCGGTTACCTCACGGAAGGCGTCCATCGGCAGGGCCGCCGGGCAGGGTAGTCCTATCGAGAGAGTGATAACGTCTTTACGCTCCGTCAACTCCAGGAGATTGCGGATCAACGGGTCCTGGGCACCGGCTGGAAACTCGCGAAAAAGCTGGCGCCACGGCAGCGGATCAGCCGTGCCGACGACCTCTCCTTCCTTGCCGGATCGGGGCAGGACTATCGTTCCGCGGCCGACGTGCGCATCGACGAGCCCATCGGCTTTCAGCTCGCGGTAGGCGTTGAGAACGGTGCTTCGATTTACACCAAGGGCCTCGGAGAGGCGCCTCTCGGGCGGAAGCATGAATCCCGGCGGCAGGGCGCCGGAGAATATCATCTCTTTGAGCTGACGCTCGATTTGCGCGTAAATCGGAACGTTGCTTTTGCGGTCGATAACGATGTCCATTGCAAGCCCCCACTACCAATGTGGCCTAATGGATCGATCCAATACAAGCATAATCCAATAATACTAGCTGTCAAGATCCAATAAATCGCAGCGCAAAGGGACCAATTTGGATATTGGATGATAAAAGCACAGCTCAGCTGGGCTGTAGCCCTGATTACAGAGAATCCTTTACGCAGCGATGAAACTATGTGTAGAATATTTTACCTCGTGAGCGCGAGGATAAATGTGAAGGGTCGCAACGGGTCAAAACGCAAGCCGTATCGTATTCCGGCGCCCGAGATCTGTGCGAAAGGGGGTGAAAGTAAAATAGCAAATTAAGGTGTGTTACGGGCGGACCAACTGGGTAGGATCAATAATTCCACTCGGCAATAAAATAGCGTTTTGTTGTTGACATATTGCAGGGCAAGCGCTAAATTATTATCGTAACGCTAACAAAATAGCGCGTGGTAATGTATGCGAGGATTGATATGGACGACAGTGAAACACTTCTGGAGCAAGGATTAAGTAGAAGAGAACGGCAAATCATGACCGTTGTCTACCGTATGGGGAAGGCGGGCGTCGCGGAGATCACCGAAAACATCCCTGATCCTCCGACTTCAGGCGCTGTCAGGAGAATGCTCAACATTCTCGAAAACAAAGGAATACTCAGGGGAGAGCACGCCGGTGCTCGCAGGGTTTACTACCCTACGGTAAAACGGGAGAAAGCGAGCACATCCGCGCTCGATCATGTGGTTCAGACTTATTTCAAGGGCTCCATCAGTGGCGCTGTTGTGGCGTTACTGGAGACCTCCAGCGCTAATCTATCTGAAGACGAGCTCGAGATGCTCTCCTATCTGATCGAAGAGACGAAGAAGGAGAATCGCTGATGCTCGAAGCCGCCTTTCTTCGAGCGCTAGAAAGCGACGGAAGGGCTCGAACCAACGGTCGAGCCTTATCGGGGATGCATTGTTGGAACCACCAGTGCGCCGTCTCTCGGGAGAGTGGAGGTTGGAGTGAGAGAAGGGAAGCTGGCACTACTAGGGAATCCGCCGGCCGAGTTGACGCAGGTCGCCCCGCATCAATTCCGGGGGATGACGCCGGTTGGGCTGACCACGATCGAGTTTGTTCGCGATGACAAGGGCAAGGTGATCAAGCTGATCGCCCACACACCTAAAAGAGATTTCGAGTTCGAGCGTAAGTAGTCAATCCTCATTACACTTCAGGTGCATTAACGGGCTCATTCGGGCCGCGGTTTCGAGGGTGCCGCGGCCCCACCCACACTCCTGGCTGACAAATTAGGTACATACTACTAGGAGAATCCGGTTTGTTCTGAAGAAATGAGAATCATTCTCTATGGTTTTCGCCTCTCCCGGGTTTTATCTATGTCTATGGAGTTTGAATAAAGCGAAACGGGATTTGTCCGCGTCCGTAATCCCGTTATTGCTCGGGTGCATGCGATTCATGAAGAACCGCAAGGAATTTCGGCAGTAAACAGGAAGGATAAAAATAATTGATTGTACCGCCCAAGCAGTAACAATCTCCATTGTTACACGCCGGCGGGAGGCACGGTAAAACTCTCGCCGGCACTTTTATACGCTGAAGCCGGCCTCATCAAAGCTCAGCTTCGCGCCTGCCAGAAGATTTCGTAGAGCGGCTTTATCTCATTGAATGCGAGAGCCGTCTCTTCGGCCAGCTCTTCAGAAAAGAAGGCATCGTCGAGTTTCTTGTCGCGGAAGACATAACAGCTGCGGTGCTGATACCAGTCGCCGAGCACGCCGGTTTTCGAGGGATCGATGATCCGCTTGTATTTGTCACCGCCGAGTTTGAAGCCGCCTGCTTCCATGAATTGCACGGCCTTTAGGAAGCGCTGTGGTTTCGAATCGATTATCGCCCTGAGGTTGTCCATCGTCCTGCGCGATGCCTGGTAGAAGCCCATGCCGTACCAGTAGCCCCTTGCTGAGAACTCCATGGCGAACGTCGGGTCCTGCTTCCAGTCCTTGCTGGTGTGCTTGAAGGCGATCCAGAGTGTCGTCCTGTAAGGGGATTTGTCTCTGGCGAACCTGGTATCGAGGTGTATACGCGAGATCGTCTTGTCGATCGATGGCCGGACGTCGAGATACGGATCGATGGCCACCATCGCCGGCGCGAGGCGCTCGACCAGGGCTTTCATCGGCCCGAGTAAGTGTTCCTCGTATTCGCTTCTGTGCGCCTCGAACCAGGATTTGTCGTTGTTACGTTCGAGTTTTTTCAGGAATGCTATGGTTTCTCGTGAAAATCCTTGAAACTCCGGTATTTTCTTTGCCTTCACGGGCTGTGCTCCAGGTATCTGTGGAGAGGGAATTCAGCCAATAGAGCTGCATCCGGGTGATGAGGTTAATTTTCCCGGTCCTTTTCTCCTTTGACCAGGTTATCGAGGATCCTCTTCAAGTATTCCTCGAACTTATCGACTTCCGTTGCCGAGAATCCTTGATAGAAAAGCCTCGCCATTTCGAGAGAAACCTCTTCGTAGGCACGCTGCATCTCCCTCTGCTTTTCGGTAACCTTGATCAGGATTTTGCGGCGGTCCTTCTTCGACGGGACCCTGCGTAAGAGGCCGGCCTGTTCCAACCGGTCGAGCATGCTGGTCAGCGTTGATTTGCCAAGTTGCGTCCGCCTCGACAATTCCTGGATCGGTATCCCATCCTCCTTCCACAGCGCGAAGAGTATCCTGCCCTGGCCGGGATTAATGTCGCCGAGACCGTACTCCTTGAGCATGCGGAAAAAGATGCGCCCGGCGAGATGGTGGATCTTGGTTATGAGGAATCCGCCCTCTGTCAGCTTCTTCATCGTTCTCCTTCGAAACCGAAATCGCAGACATCGAGACTCTGATAGTATTTAGCCACAACCGGCATCAATCTGAACAGCGCAAAGTCGGGATCCCCCGGGCCCTCGGGAAAGTAGATTTCCCAGCCTTTCTGGTAGATCTTGCGTTTCAGCTCAATCTCCTCCAGCGTTTCGGCCTCGCCCCCCAGCATCAGGCCGCGCCAATGCTCGGGAATGCAATAGTAAACCGCAACTTTCGGATTTGCTCGGATCTGCCTTGCCTTGTTCGAAGTTGTATTCGTTGAAATGTAGACGAGGAGATCCCGGTCGTGACCGTTGAAAAGCTCGACGACTGAAGGGTACTGCTCGGAGTTCCTCAGGTTGACCATCGCTCTGATCTGGGGGAAACCGTGCTCGTCAATGGTGGAGAGGTACGCCGCCGGGGATGTTTTCATAAGATCAAGCGATTGTTCTCGCGCTTTGTTCTCCTCCATTTCAGCCTCCCTGGACAGTTATTCTATATAAGATAATACGATATAATACTATTGTCAAGCGCAATACTGCTTGTCTTGGACAATCGAAATCAATTCATCCATTCGGGGAGTAAACATAGATTGAAGAGTCTCCTATATCCGAGTAGCATTCGGTTAATACCAAGGACGAGAGGACGAAGATGGGCGATATTGAATTTGTGCCGAAGGAATTGTTTCTGACCCGTGGAGTCGGACGTCATCGTGAGAAGCTTGCCAGTTTCGAGCTGGCTCTGCGAAAGGCCGGAATCGCACATTTCAATCTTGTCAGCGTTTCCAGTATATTTCCTCCGAAGTGCAAGATAATCCCCAAAACTCAAGGTCTCGACAAGCTCGTGCCGGGCCAGGTTGTCTTCGTGGTCAAGAGCCAGGCGGAGACGGACGAGGCGCACCGCTTGATCTCGGCGTCGGTCGGAGTCGCCAGGCCGACCGATCCCAACCACTTCGGCTACCTCAGCGAGCATCACGATTTCGGCAAAAAGGAGCAGGAGGTGGCAGACTACGCCGAGGACCTGGCTGCGGGCATGCTGGCCACGACCATCGGCGTGACCGAGTTCGATCCGGAGGAAAGCTGGGACAACAAAAGGGAGCTCTACAAGATCTCCGACAAACTGGTCAAGACGCGCAACATCACACAGACGGCGGTCGGTCGCAAGGGATTATGGACCACGGTGCTTGCAGCGGCGGTGATGATTCTCTGAATTTAATGTTTATTCGTAAGCAATATCAACTTGAATCGAGGATGCTTGTGGTCACTCGGTGGTCGACTCGTGTCTCGATGATTGCTCTTGTATAGCGCCGTCGGAGGATTCACAATCCGCCCCCCTCTCACCATGGAGGTAGACGATGAAAAAGAAGAGGTTGCGTCTCGAAATGCTGGAGCAACCTGACGATACCAACTGCGGCCCGACGTGCCTCCATGCGATTTACGATTACTACGGTGAGGAAATCTCTCTACAGCAAATCATCTCGGAGGTACAGAAAATCGAGGGGGGAGGCACCCTTGCCGTGCTTCTCGCCATCCATGCTCTGAAAAAAGGATATAAAGCCACAATCTACACTTACAACCTCCACCTCTTCGATCCCAGCTGGTTCGACGATGATCAAATCGACCTGGCGGACAAACTTCTGGAACAAGCAGATGCCAAGGGCGACAAGAAGCTGCGGGGTGCCACCAGGGCTTATCTGGAATACCTCGAGCTGGGGGGCGAGATTCTGTTCAAGGACTTGACGCCCTCATTGCTCCGAAGTTACCTGGAGAGATCGATACCGATTCTGACCGGGCTGAGCGCGACCTATCTCTACAAAGAACCTCGCGAGGATGGCAAGATCAACAAGAGCGATGACATCAAGGGGGAACCGGTCGGCCACTTCGTGGTGCTCAGCGGCTTCGACAAGCAGCGCGACACAATCCACGTCGCGGACCCATGGCAAACGAATATCCGTTTCCGCAGGCAGTATTACGATGTCAAAGTGGCGCGCGTGATCAGCTCGATTCTGCTGGGGATCATCACGTATGACGCGAATCTTCTCATCGTAGAGCCTGCCGAGATTTAAGGGTGTCTTATGCGAAACCTGATTGTCGTCAACAATCCGAAGGACTGGCAGTTGGATATCGAGGGATCGGAGGTCGTGCCTGCCCGCACGTATCTGACTGATCCCGAATTCAGCAGCCTGCGCAACGCGAAGGTCTACAACCTCTGCCGCACCTACCGCTACCAATCAATCGGCTACTACGTTTCGCTGCTGGCTGCGGCCAGGGGGCAGAAGCCGATGCCGCGGGTTTCGACGATACTCGATTTCAAAAACCAGACCATCGTCCGCTTTGTTTCGGACGACCTGGATGATCTGATCCAGAAGAGCCTGAGGCAGCTCACTACCGGAGATTTTACCTTGAGCATCTACTTCGGTCGCAATCTCGCAAAGCGCTACGACCGGCTCAGCGTCCGTCTGTTCAAGATGTTCCCTGCGCCATTTCTGCGTGCGCACTTCCACAACCGCGACGGGCGGTGGCAAATGACGAACATCGATCCCTTCCCGGCGAGCGAGATTCTGCCGGAACATCTCAATTTTGCCGTCCAGATGACCAGGGATTATTTCTCAGGACGGCGGGTAAGCCTGCCGAAAATGGAGTTGCCGCGCTACTACATGGCCATCCTCTACGATCCGGCTGAGAAGGACGGGCCTTCCGACGAGCGCGCCATCCAGAAATTCGTCAAGGCCGCGGGCGAACTTGAGATCGGTGTGGAATTAATCACCAAGGACGATTACGGCCGCCTCCCGGAGTTCGATGCGCTGTTTATCCGCGAATCGACAAGCGTCAACCACTACACCTTCAGGTTCTCGCGGCGCGCGAAAGCTGAGGGCCTGGTGGTAATCGACGACCCCGAGTCGATTCTCAGGTGCACCAACAAGGTTTACCTTGCAGAGTTGCTGACGCGGCACGGAGTCCCCACGCCGCGGACCCTTGTCGTGCACAGCCGCAACCGTCATGAGATCTCGCAATCTCTCGGCCTGCCGTGCATCCTCAAGCAGCCCGACAGCTATTTTTCCTTCGGCGTTGTCAAAGTCGAGACCGACGAGGAGATGCAACAGGCGCTCGACAAGCTTTTCCTCAAATCCGACCTGGTGATTGCGCAGGAATTCACGCCCACCGAGTTTGACTGGCGCATCGGCATCCTCGACAAGAAGGCATTCTACGCCTGCAAGTACTACATGGCGCGCAGGCACTGGCAGATCGCCAGGCGCACCGGCCCTGGCCGGGCCACCTTCGGCAAGGTCGAGGCTGTACCGCTCGAGACCGTGCCGGCGCACGTTGTCAGGAACGCCGTCGCAGCGGCCAACCTGATCGGCGACGGGCTTTACGGCGTGGACATGAAAGAGATCGACGGCAAGAGCCTGGTTATCGAGGTCAATGACAATCCGACCGTTGAGGCCAGCGATGAAGACGCCGTCCTCAAGGATGAACTCTACCGGGAGATCATGAGATTCTTCCTCCAGCGTATCGAGCTCAAGAAAGGCGGGCAGAAGAAAAAGTGACCAGCGACAGAATCCCCTTCCATCTCTTCGAAGTGTTTGGAGTCGAGCTGGAATACATGATCGTCGACCGCGATACGTTAGACATCCGTCCGCTGGCTGACAAGGTGCTTCACGAGGTCGCCGGCGCTTACGAATCTGAAGTGGCTGTGGGCGAGCTTGCCTGGTCGAACGAACTTGTTCTGCACGTCATCGAACTGAAAACCAACGGCCCGGCGCGCTCCCTTGGCGGGCTCGCATCGGTATTCCATCAGCACATAACCAGGATCAACTCCATCCTCGAACCGCTCAACGCCTGCCTGCTGCCCACCGCGATGCACCCCTGGATGGACCCCTTCAAAGAGATGAAGCTCTGGCCGCACGGCTACAGCATCATCTACGAGTCCTATAACCGTATCTTCGACTGCCGCGGCCATGGCTGGGCAAACCTGCAGTCGACGCATATTAATCTGCCGTTCGTGGATGACCAGGAATTCGGCAGGCTGCATGCTGCGATCAGGCTGCTGATGCCGTTGCTGCCCGCGCTCGCCGCCAGCTCACCGGCAATGGAAGGGCGCCTGACCGGGACGATGGACAATCGTTTGGTCACCTATCGAAAGAACAGCGCGAAAATCCCTTCGATCACCGGCAGCGTAATTCCCGAACAGGTTTTCACGAGTGCCGACTACGACAGAGAAATCTTCCAGCGTATTTACGCCGACATCCGGCCCCATGATCCCGAGGGAATCCTCCAGTACGAGTGGCTCAACTCGCGAGGGGCAATCGCCCGTTATATGCGAAACACAATCGAAATTAGGGTGCTCGATATCCAGGAGGCCCCGGCGGCGGACCTGGCGATCACCTGGGCGATTGTGGAAGCGCTCAAACTAATCGTTGCTGAGCGATGGATCGGTGCCGCCGAGCAAATGGCCTGGGGCGAGAAACCGCTGTATGAAATCCTTTCGAACGTTGTGAGGGATGCGGAATCGGCTGAAATAGATGATGTCGATTATCTGAGTATTTTTGGTTACCCGGGGGGGAAATGCACCGCCGGAGAGCTTTGGGTGCACTTGATAACGGCGATCCCCAACGGTGACGGCCAGGAGGAATTCCGCAAACCACTTGCCATCCTGCTGCAGCAAGGCTCTCTTGCCAGGCGGATTTACCGGGCGCTCGGGAACGACTTCTCGATGGATAAACTCAGGAGAGTCTACGAAGCTCTGCGCGGTTGCCTGGAGCGCAATCAGCTGTTTTCCGGCAACGGTGTATGATGCTCGGGATCCCTTTACGGCCATTGTTATAGAACTGCTTGCGTTCGGAGGTCGAAGTGGCAGGTAGTCCATGGACAATCGTAGAAGGCGACGGACCGCTGATCGCCGCTGCGATACACGACGGGCATGAGGTCCGCCCCGAAGTGCGCGAGCTTCTGGCTGTCGGCGGGCAGGAGCGGTTGCGCGAAGAGGATCCCTTTACCGGCGAGTGGACCGCCGTCGCTCCGACGCGGGTAATCGTACGTCGCTCGCGGTTTGAGGTGGACATCAGCCGCCCGCGGGAGAGAGCGGTTTACCTGAAGCCCGAGGACGCCTGGGGCATGGAGGTGTGGAAACAGACTCCGCCGGCGGCGATTGTGCAGCGCTCGCTTGAATTGCACGAAAGATTCTATTCGGAGTTCGGAGTATTGCTGGACCGGGCGAAGGAGAAATGGGGTCGTTTCGTCGTCCTCGATCTCCACTCCTACAACCACCGCCGCGGCGGACCCGATGAGCAGCCCGCTCCCCGGGAAGATAATCCGGACATCGATCTGGCGACCTTCCCCGCGCACCGCCGATTCTGGGCGCCCGTGATCGATCCTTTCCTCGAAACCCTCAGTGACGCCAATGTCGTAGGCCGGAAGCTGGACGTCCGCGAGAACGCCAAGTTCTTCTTCGGTAATCTCGGCGACTGGGTCCACACCAACTACCCATACTCGGGCTGCGTCCTCTCTCTCGACGTGAAGAAGTTTTTCATGGACGAATGGACCGGCGAGCTCCACACGGAGATCTTCGATCAGATCCGGCGAGCCCTAGCTGCCGCCGTCCCCGCGGTAGAAGCGGCTTTGGCCAGGATGCCTTCCTGAGCCCGGCGCAAACGCTCACGTCCGGCAAAATGAAATAATAGTTACATTATGACCATGATGCGTGCAATATTTTTTAAGCAATCCCGTTGACGCGGGAATTTGAGCCGGGGGGTAAGCGTGCGGCGCGGGAATGTTGTCGGAACCAGGCAGATGATACACTCAATCACGCCAAAGATTGCTTGATCCGTGCCTCCGCTCCCCCGGCCTATCCTCAACGAACCGTTGCATTTGTGGGTAAGTCTGACTTTAATCTCTCGTTTGACATTAAAATAAATAACACTATATTTTGAAAAAAGAAAGCCATGCAATCTAAAACATTCAGAGCCACTACGACCAAGGAAGCCCTCTCGCGCATAAGCCGCGAGCTGGGACCGGACGCGATTATTATGGATCAGAGAAATATTCGTGATCACAACGGCCAGCTGATTGTGGAAGTCGTCGCAGCGCCGAGGGACAATAGTGCTTTCACCCCGGAAGCCACTCCAACCTTTTGGCAATTTATATTCAAAAACAAAGCATATGTTGCCGGCGGTATAGGTGGCCTTGTTGTCATTACCTTGCTTGTTACGGCGGCGGTTATTTTTTGGCCTAGGGCTGAGCAGATCATTCCTACAAAACAGGAGGAAGTCCAAACGCTGGTAGAAGAGACGCAGCCCGTAGCTGAACGAAAGAAAATAGCAGTGTTACCGCTTGAGAACCTAGGATTGCCCAAAGATGAATATTTCGCTGACGGGATAACCGATGAGATAACTGCGCGGCTGGCCAGGATTGAAGGGTTGGGAGTCATCTCCCGGATCAGTGCTAAGCAATACAAGAACACTGACAAATCAATCCGGACAATCGGCGAGGAACTGGGGGTTGATTTCCTCCTGGAAGGTACTATTCGCTGGCAGAAATTTACCGATGGATCAAGCCGTATCCGCATCTCGCAACAGTTGATTAGGATTCGAGACGACACTCATCTCTGGGCCGAGGTCTACGAGAGGGATTTAAACGACGTCTTTGCCATTCAGGCTTCCATAGCCGAGCAAGTGGCTTCTTCTCTAGACGTTGCGCTGTTAGCAGGCCAACGTGAAGCGATGGCGGCACGGCCTACGGATAACATGGAGGCGTATAGATATTATCTGCTTGGTAATGCTTTATATGGAAGAGATCGCCGGAAACGAACTCTCAGTGAAATGATACGGATGTACGAGAAGGCTGTCGAGCTAGATCCAGAGTTCGCATTGGCCTTTGCATACCTATCGATTGTTTATAATCAAATGTACTGGAATTACCACGACAGGACTAATCAATGCGCAATGAAAGCCAAGGAAGCAGTGGAACAGGCTTTTAAACTGAATCCTGATTTACCTGAAGCCTACATGGCTTTGGGGTTTTACTACTACCGTTTCCACTTGAATTATGACCTCGCAATAAAGCAATTTGAAAAAGCCATGGAGGTGCTGGGTGAAAACAGCGAATTGTTAGCATCTATCGGTTACGTGAAGCGGCGACAGGGCCGAATGAAAGAGGCTGTGAATTATCTCACCAAGGCGTTTGAGCTTGATCCGCGCGTACCGGTATTTGCTCACAACCTTGCAGAAACGAAATTGCTGTTACGTAATTATCCAGATACGGAACACATCCTTGACTTGGCAATTTCGCTCGATCCTGGTAATGCGGAGCTTTGCGCATGGAAGATATTCAACGTTTTACTATGGCAAGGTGACACAAAAAGGGCGCACACTATACTTGAAGAAGCCACACAAATAGTACGATCACGGGAACATGAAAGATTCGTTCGTTACGATATATTGCTACATATGTGCAACGGCAATTGTCAGGAAGCATTAGAGCGTTTATCAACGATTTCCTATGAATCTCTTAATAATCAATTCTTTTTCATTCCCAAAGCATTGCTTATGGCTCAGATAAATCAACTAATGGGCCGTCACGACATAGCTAGAAGAGATTATGAGAACGCCCGTAGGATTTTGGAAGCTCGTTTAGCGGAAGTTCCAGAAGATCACCGATTACACAGTTCACTGGGTATCGTCTATGCAGGTCTTGAGATGAAAAGCGAAGCCATCGAGGAGGGGCAGCTTGGGGTTAAACTTATGCCAGTAAGCAAGGATGCTTGGAGAGGGTTTCATCGAGTCGAGGATCTAGCTCAAATCTATTCAATGGTGAGAGAACATGACAAGGCCATAGACCAGATTGAGTATTTGTTGTCAATACCAGGCGAATTGTCCATCCCGTTACTCCGAATCGATCCAAAATGGGATCCCCTGCGCAACCACCCACGTTTTCAGAAGCTCCTAAAAGAAGAAAAACAGTATGTAGGTGATCGGTAAGCCCATATCCCACTCCAATATCCTCGAGAAGCTCAGAGTTTCCCAAGGTTAAAATCGTAAACTACCTGTGACTATTCTGAAAATTCCATTCTGATCAGGACGACCATCATCCAGTCCAAACCGAAACCTTTATGTATTAGTTCATCCCCATTTAAGAGTGATAACACAACCGAAGATCTCCTGAACAAAGTCTAATCCGAGACCAAACAAAGGACATCTTCCAGAGCAAAGAGGTGAACTTTTTACGAGTTGTACACAAATTGTCGAAGCGAATGGAAACGGTCTGAAAAAGGATCTCTGGATCAGGATCGGTACCGCATTCGAAAACAACGACGGCTCCATCAACATCAAGCTGAATGCCCTGCTATTAAGCGGCAAACATCCGCTTCGGGAGCCGAAGAGCAAGGAGAAATGAGCAGCGGGGGCCGACATCGGCCCTCTCTTTTGCTCTGTTTTGCCCAAACGAGGTGATCTTAGTGAGAACCATAGAAAATGGAACAGTATATTGATCCAAGTCAAGCCTGGCATTACTGGATAAATCGCAAGAGGGCGGCAGACGGCTAGACCCGCGCGAGAACGCCAAATTTTTTTTCGGAAATCTCGGCGACTGGGTCCACGCCAACTACCCATACTCCGGCTGCGTGCTCTCTCTCGACGTGAAGAAATTTTTCATGGACGAATGGACCGGCGAGCCTTCCCTGGAGATGGTCGCGGCAATCGGTGCCGCCCTCTCAGCAACAGTTCCTGTCATCCTCGCAGCGCTTGAGGATCTTTCCTGATATCCGCCCGGGTCCTTGCCTGGAGTTTTTACTCCACGTGTAATTAATATTACATCAATCGTGGACGGCAGGCTTTAGCCTTCAATTGTGCATTCACTGCACGGGTGTGCGGAACGGGCGGGTGAAGGCGTGTGATCCCCAGCTGAGCATCAGCTCACAAGTCTCCTGCGTTAACATGGGACATCGCTGATCTTCCCCGAGATCGATTGCGTTGTCGGACATATTCACCCGCCCTGTTTTTTAGCTGGCCGGATGTAAATGAGAGCTTGGCCGTCGTTTTAAATGAATTGCTCGGGGAAAACTTGACACCCCACCAGAATGATTCAGGATTACGAACTGGAGGTTTCAAACAGTCAACTCCCGCTGCTGAAGTGGATTTCAAATAAAAATCGAGGGAGTCTGGCGTTCCGAAGTGAAAATCAGGTATTTAGACTGAAAACGGCGCCCCCCCGAGGGTGGGGAGGCGCCGTTCATTTACTAGCTAACGGTGCTAGAAACTGAAGCGCACACCGATCTGGAACCTGCGCGGCTGGACCAGGCTGGTCGGTTGCCCGAAGGTGTCGTAATCGAGCCTTCGCTGCAGCCAGTAAACCGAGCCGTCGTTGGTGAGGTTGTAGATATCGAGTAGAAGCGAGGCCCGGTAGCGATCGATACGGAATTCCTTTTCAACACGGATATCAGCGTTGAATTTGGGATCCATCGCCCGGCTGCCGCGCGGTTCGGCATTGATCGTGATCCTGCCCTGGTTGAGGCCGTAAAGGCGGATGGTGGGAGCATAGCGGAAGCCGCTCATGTAGGAGATGATCGCGCTAACCGAGATGTCGTATGGGAATGTGTAGGTTCCGTTTAGCTTGAGGTTGTACGGCGTGTGGTAGACCAGCTTGCCATCGGAGTTGATCGCGTTGTTCGGATCGGTGTAGTGATCGAGGCCGGCGTTAACCGCGCCGGTGCTGGCGGTGCTCACGTTCTCGGCTGTCCCGCGCATATCTGACAGCGTCAGCGAAGCCTGCAACTGCCAGTTGTTGCTGTAGCGTTTGGTGGCCTTGAGGATCACGGCGTCGTACTTGGAAAACAACTCATCCTTCGGAGCGTTGGTGATCGTGTAATGAATGTCGCCGCCGACGTCGTTGTAGACCGAGTAGGTCTGGCCGTCGTCTCCGACAATGTCGACCATCTCGTACTGGATGCCGTCCTCGATGAACACCGGGAAGTTCTCGTACTTGCGGTGAATGTAATCGGCGCTTACCACTATCCCTTCCATCAGCTCATGCTGGATGCCGAGAGTCAAGGCGTCGGCATAGTGGCCGCCCATGTTGGGATCGAGGGTGTAAACATCAAGCGAGGTGGGATCGTTGGGGTCGGCGCCCTCGGGCGTCGAGCGGTAAAGGACCCACTCGCCATCCCAGTAGTACTGATTGTAGTAAGTTAGATTGGGGACGAACTCCTCAAGCATGTAGGCCATCATGCCTTCGTAATACCGACCCCAGGAGCCGCGCAGAAGAGTGTGACCTTCGTTGTCGAGCTTATATGTGAAGCCGATGCGCGGTGCGATATTGTCGAAGGTGTGTACGCCGCCTGGTCCGGATAACACCTGGCCGTCAGGCCTCTCCTGATCGGGGATGAAGAATGTGGGCCTGTCGTAACGCAGACCGATGTTGAGCAGCAGCCTGTCTGAGAGGTTCCAGCCGTCGGTGATGAAGAAGGTCCACGTCTTGACCTGCGTCTTGGTGTACCAGTCGGGCTCCCAGGCTTCGCGGTAATCCCAATCGCCGTTGTAGATCTCCATGTAATCCCACTGGTCGTTCTCGATTCCCTGGCCGCGGGTCCACTCAAGGCCCATCTTGATCTCGTGGTCGCCGCCGAGGTCATCGAGGTAGCGGGTATAATGGCTCTGGGCTGAGAGGCGCTGGCGATCGGAGCGGTAGTCGTATCCGGAACCGCCGTAGTACCAATTCTGATCGTAGTCGTAGATCTGGGCACCATCGCCGTTGTTGTAGAGGGCGAAGTAGCCGTTGAAGCCGTTGAATCTCAATTCAATGAGGTTGAAATCGTCAATCACCCAGGCGTAGTGGAACGAGAAACTGTTGCTGGGGCCGTCCTGGTCGACTGTGGCCTCGGGAGCCACGTTGTAGCCCGCGCCGCGGCCTGAGCGCATATAGTTGTCGTAGTGATACGTGCCCCAGGCGTTCATGTTGCTGGCGAAGGCGGTAGAGAACTTCCACATGCTGTTGCGGTACTCGTAGGTGAGCTCTTGCTCACGCAACAGGCTCATTGTCTTGCGCCAGCCCACATTACCGAAGAACCACAAGGAGTCTTTCTTGATCGGCCCGCCGAAGAATCCCGTGAAATCATTGTTGCCCGCTTCGCGAGTCATGTCTTCGCGCAATTCTTCGTCGTCCGTATTCCAGGTGATGAAGCTGTCGTTGAAGTAATAGTAGGCAATTCCGCCCGTGAAATCGTTACCGCCGCTCTTGGTCACCATGTTTAACGATGCGCCGGTGAAGTTGCCCACGTCGGCTGTGGCCCCGGCGATGGGCAGAACCTCCATCTCTTCGATCGATTCGATGTTGATGAACGTCCAGGGCGTGTGCGTACCCGGGTCGGAGACATCAATGCCGTCGAGCATGTAGGCGTTGGATCTCTCGGTTCCTCCCATCGTGCTGCCGTACTCGCCGTCAACGTTACCGGCGGCTACGGTCATCGCGGTGTAGGGGAAACGCGGCATCGGGAGTTTGGAAAGAATATCTTGCGTGAAACTCTCGCTGACCGAAGTGCTCTTGACATCGATAAGCGGTGCTTCTCCGGTAATCGCAATGACCTGCTCGAAGGCCCCGACGCTGAGCACAGGTGTGATAGTAACTGTAGCGCCGATATTGATTACGATACCGGTTTGCTCATAGGTCTGGTACTGCTCGGCGGTAACCTTGATGTTGTAGGAGCCGACTGGTAGAAGCTGGAACCTGAAACGGCCCTTCTCTTCGGTGACCGACGTAAGTTTTCCGGCAACGATTGCTTTGCCCGTCAGCTCTACGGTTGCGCCCGCAACGGCTTTGCCGTCCTCGGTTACCACCCGGCCTTCTATGCGGCCGAGCTGCTCCTGCGCAGCTACCGGAAGAGTGATGAATAAGACACAGAGGAATAACAAAAGAGTTTGTTTCATACGGCACCCCCAAGCTTGGTCTGATTCTGAACACGCAAACCGCAAGCCAAGTGTATTGCTTAATTAGAGAACACAAAATGTAGTTAAATACGCCAGAAACGACGAGAAAATGCGGGGATGGGCGCGCATCGAATCCAACATTATGGATCGTTATACAAACTTATGGATTTTTGCCATGATCTTTCGAACGATATTTTGCACTGTGATTGGTTAAGTGGAATGATCTTTCAAGGTGCCGGATCGTCTGGCAATGAAGCTTAGGCATGTGTAGAATGTCCAAGAAATATCTCACCCTGCGCTCGGCACCATTAGAATTCTTCGTTCCATACAATAATTCTCGAGGAGAAGCATGCTGTTCAGGACAGGAATCGATAATTACGGGTTGTTTCCATTGGGCCTGGAGCCGATCGAGGTCTTGCAGTGGGCGCGGGAGAACGGTGCCGAGGGTGTGCAGTTCTCCGGTCTCGCCCCGGAACACACGGCAAAGATCGATACGGCCTGTCTTAAAGACCTTCGCCAGTACGCAGAGTGCGAAAATCTCTACCTCGAATGGGGTGGGGGGCAGCACATTCCGCGCGACATGACAACTTGGGCCAAGAGGGATATCGCCGCCTGCAACCGCAAAGCTGTTGAGGAAGCGGCGGTGCTTGGGACACGTGTGGTACGATCCTGTTCCGGCGGATTGATGCGCTGGGATCCGAGCAGCCCGCCGACGAAGACCTTGCTGAAGGAGACAGCGGAGTTTCTGCGATCCCAGCAGCAAATGCTACGCGATTCCAACGTAATCCTGGCGATCGAGACACATTTCGAATTCACTACCTTCGAACTCCTGCAAGTCTTCGACATGTGCGAAGTTGAGCCGGGAGATTGCTTGGGAATCTGCCTCGACACGATGAACCTGCTCACGATGCTGGAAGATCCCGTGGTGGCTACAGAAAGGGTTTTGACATGGGTAGTCTCGACTCATGTAAAAGATGGTGGAATCAGGCAAACGCCGGATGGTTTCGAGACATTCCCTACGGGTATCGGCCAGGGTGTTATTAATCTAACGCAAATTATCAGGAGGCTGGCGAATCCGGGGTTTCCGCTGAATCTTTCGATTGAGGATCACGGCGGTTCCTTCTCGCTTCCCATTTTCAATCAGGATTTCTATTCCGAGTTTCCTGATCTCACAGGAGAGGAACTAGCCGGTCTGATTCAGCTCTCCCAGAAAGTCGGCTCCCACGCCGAGACCGGCCACTGCGCTGAAACCCCGCACGATGAGTGGCCGGATGTCTGCGAAGAGCGAATGAAGCAGAATATCCGGGCGTTGAAGGAAATCGTCGCGGGACTGGGCGAAACGGATACGGAGGCCGTCTAATCGTGGCTGAGCACGAGAGGTTTTCTTTCGACTCGTCCGCGCAGCTGATGCTGAGTGAGGGTAATGTCGGTCACTTCAGGGAATTAGTCGTCCTTACACGGGACAACGCCCGTAGGACTATCGGCCCCTACCACGATCTGGTACTGGTTCTGCAGTTGACCCATTCCGGCCGATAAAGCAGGCCGGGGCGGAGCAGCGCCCGTATCGGTCGTGAAGAAAGAATACCTCGATATATCGGAACTCTGGGCCAGGATACTCGGCGACGATCGAGTTTGTTCTGGATGAAACCGGCAAGGTGGTCAAGCTGATCGCCCACACGCCCAACGGTGATTTCGAGTTCGAGCGCAAGCAGGCAAACCCTCTCTCAAGATCAGGATCAGAACCACATGGCCGCGGCGTTGGGGGCACCTCGGCCTCGGCTTTTCCCCGGTTCGGCGGGAAGCTGATTTGGGGCGTGAAGAAGCCGGGCTCTATTCTAGGAGAAAACAGATACTTATTGCAGGCCGATCTCGGTGGTAGTCTGTGAATAAGAGAACCTTTCCTGGCTCCTCAATGGTTTTACCTTGGCGTAGCGTTTTGGTTTGTAGCCGCCGGGCCGGCTTTCGCTGCTGTTAATGAGCAACCTCCGTAGGAGCCGGGAATCAGAAGACAATTAACAAATTCTCGCCCTCAATCTTCTCTCTTTCCAGACCATTTCTATCTAAGTAACTATCAAGCTCGACGCCCAGGAAGGGATCAGGCTCTCCGACAGCTTTTTCGAAGACAATGGTTTTCAATCCCTCTCCGGAATCCACGGTGGCGATGTAACCCGCGATCCGCCAGTTTAAGCCGTCGTCGCGCAAAGGTAACAAATATGCGATGCTGATAATCCGGGGCGGATCGTTTATGCCTTCTATAAAGATGACGTTGACGCCGTCGCCTTCGCGGCGATACTCAGCGATCTCTATCCGGCTTTTGCCGGTCTTCTGCGGATCGAAGCCGCGGGGCCTGAGTATTTCTTCTAATTTCTGTTTGTTTGCCTCCAGCCAGGCCTTCTGAACTTGAGGACCAAACGAATCAGCAAGGTTGTTACCGGGTTCCGAAGAGTCGCCACAACCGGATAATAATGAAGTCACTACAAATATGCAGAGTAGTAAATAGATCAAATTTTTTAACATCAAACACCTCATTCATAAGAGAGTGTTACAAGACTCCGTCCTAGGTTGTTCTTAGATGATGGATCCTACCCGTCGGGGATGAAATAGTTTTGTATAACAGGTTGATAATAAATGAGGTCAGGAATGTTCGCAAGCGCGTCCGTGTTTGCGGCGGTCCATCTTCGACAGCACACTGCGGAGTGGATAGGGCTGCTCGAAACTGCCGGACTATTGGTCTAAATGTAATATTAGCTGCATCAATCGGGTTCGGACGCAGCTATTCTCCGAGGCGTGCAGTTTTCATGTTTGGCGCCAAAGCAGGCGGAAAACGTCGAGACCGCTTATCTTGAAGGACGTGCGCCGCTGCGCCGAATCCGAAGGGCTCTATCCCGGTTCAATCGGATCACTTTTTCGAAGACGAACTGGAGCTTATAATAACCTCGCCGACTCAGCAAGAAACTGCGGTTGATGAAGGAGGCTTGGTTTGATTTACAGGAAATTGGGCAATACAGGGGAGAGACTTTCGATTCTCGGCTTCGGATGCATGCGCCTGCCGACGATCGGCGGCGACGAAGCCCGCATCGACGAAAAAGCGGCGACGGCGCTTCTGCACGAGGCGATCGACCGCGGCGTCAACTTTGTCGACACCGCCTATCCGTATCATCACGGCAACAGCGAATTGTGGCTGGCGAAGGCCCTGAGGGACGGCCACCGCGACAGAGTTGTCCTTTCGACCAAGCTGCCGTCGTGGAAGATCGAGAATCACAGGGATTTCGCTCGCTACCTGGATGAGCAATCGGAGCGCTTGGCTACCGACAGGATCGATATCTACCTGGTCCATTCCCTCAAGAAATCCTGGTGGGAGAAGGTGCGCGACTTGGGCGTGATTGACTTCCTGGAGGGCGCGAAGCGTGACGGCAGGATTCGCTTCGCGGGCTTCTCCTTCCACGACGAGTTCGCGGTGTTCAAGGACATCGTCGATACCCATCACTGGGACTGCTGCCTGATGCAATATAACTACATGGACGAGGAAAACCAGGCCGGTACCCAAGGCTTGCGCTACGCCTCCGAACGGGGCTTGGGAGTGCTGGTGATGGAACCGTTACACGGCGGCAGCCTGGCGGGACCGATGCCGGATGACATTCGTGAATTGTGGCGAAACGCCGGGGGCTCGTTGACGCCGGCCCAGTGGGCGCTGCGCTGGGTTTGGAATCACCGGGTGGTCGTTTCGGCGCTCAGCGGCATGAACGCGATGGAGCAACTGGAGGAGAACCTTGCGGCGGCCGAGGGGGCGGAGCCGGACTCGCTGTCGGCCGAAGACCTCGCTCTGATCGAAAGCGTCCGGGAGAAATTTATAGAGCGCCAGGAAATCCCTTGTACAGCCTGTGACTACTGCATGCCCTGCCCGCAAGGTGTGGCCATTCCTCAGATCTTCTCCATCTACAACACCCTCAAGATCCTCGGCGGGAAGGCGGATGCTTTCTACTACTACAACTACTCTCTGGAGCCGGGGGAACGCGCCGACAACTGCATCGAGTGCGGCGAATGCGAGGAGAAGTGTCCGCAGAATATTAAAATCATCGACCGGTTGAAGGAGATTCACCGGGAGTTGCATAAAGAGAAACCGTGATTCAGCGTCCACTCGCTTTACCGCGGGCTGGTGTTCCACATATCCAGGGCGATCTTCATAGAGCCGTCCGGCTGGGGCTTCCACATCACGAGATATTTGCCGATCTCGGTTGTGGCGCGACGCCCGCGTGGCTGAGTCGTCATTTCATACCTGCCGATCTCGCAAATGAACTCGCCTGCGTCGAAGATCTCAGTCGTGGTCAGCACAAAGCCCTTAACGCCTTGGTTGACCATGCCTTGTACTGCCGCCTTGATTAAATCGGTTCCCTTGAGTATCTCGCTGTTAGGTGGCAAAAACGTCGCATCCTGGGTGTATAGGGCTGTGATTGCGTCAATCTCTCCGGCAGCCACGGCCTCAGAGAACGCGGCGTTGTTGTCTTCTATCGTAGCGCGATACCCGGCCAGCGCTGCTTCGCCCGCCCGGGGATAGGAATAGTGCATCAGCGCGATCATCCACTTGTCCTCGCGCTTCTCGAGCACAGCGGTGCATTCCAGATCACTGAAGATCTGCGATCCCTGGAACTCGTATTCTTCTGCGATCAGCGTCGAGCACCAGGCCGCGTCTCCAAGGGGCGAGATACGCACCTTGTGATCCTTTATCACGTAATTGTTGAACTTGAAGGTCTCGTCGCTGAAATACTGCTCCACATGCGCTTTGTAGGCTTCCCAGCTGTAGTAATTCTCTCCCGACATTGGGGTGACAAACGTCACTTCGGGATCTCCCGCCACCTCGGCCAGTTTCTCTATCGATTTTTCTTTCACCGCGGTGAAATAGTTTTCCATCACGGTTTTGACGGCAAATGTCTCCACAGAGACATCAACCTCCTGCTGGCACGAGGTACAGAGCAGCATTACCAACAGCAAACATGTTAATAGAATGGATACCGGTGATTTCATGGCAACCTCCCTGTTCCAGATGTTCAGTTACGAGCCCGCGGGAGACAGAAGTTTCGCAAAAGCGATGTTGGGCTCGCGGTTGTTTGCGGGCGTGTTTAGAGACAATATAAATAGTGAATATAAAACAAGTCAACCATGCGGCGCATGTTTATTTGTAAAGTTATTACACCCATGGTCCCTCATCAGTCTGGAGCGTGGAATAACGGCTGACGCATGGATTTGCGTGTCGTCTGTCGCTATTAGACAATGCGGTTCCGATCAGAACTGAAGTTTGTAAACAAAAAGGATTTAGGTGAGAAACATGAGTCCCGTCCGCATAGATCCCGATTATCTGAAGACAATACTCAGGCGAATGATTTCAATAAATTCTGTGCTTCCACACGAAGAAAAACTGGCGGAATTCATCGCGGGCGAAATCAAGTCGTTCGGCATTGAACCAATATGGCATGAGGTGGCGCCGGGAAGGCCGAACGTTTATGCCCGCGCCGAACTGGGCCCTGGAGACAGGTTTCTCGTAATCTCCGGCCACTCCGACACAGTCGGTCCGGCATCCGACTGGGAGACCGATCCGTTCGAGGCGGTCGAGCGAAACGGCAAGCTCTACGGTCTCGGATCGATCAACATGAAGAGCGGTCTGGCGTGCGCTCTGGCGGCTTTCAAGGCACTTGTCGAGGCTGAAAACCTGCCGGGCAAACTCGGCGGGCTGGGGCTGGCCGTAGTTGTGGATCAGGAAGGGCACAGCATCGGGGCGAAGGCCATGCTGGCGACTGAATTCGGTAAATGCGACGCGATGCTGCATCCGGAACACTTCTTCGGCGATTCCCAGGACGATTACCTGCCGATAGCCGTCACCGGCAAGGTGCTCTACAAGTTAATTGTCAAAGGGCGGGCAGGTCACGCATTCAGACCGCACCTCGGCGGAATCAACGCTGTTGAGGATGCCTCGAGAATTCTCGCTGCTCTGGGAAAATTGCGGATGCGAGAGCACCCTCTTCTCGGCAAGGGAACTGTCTGCGCCCTCAAGATCGAGGGAGGATACAAGGAGTATTCGATGGTTGTGCCGGATCGCTGCGAAGTAGTCATCACTCGCTTAACCGTCCCAGGAGAGAGCAGGGAAGTGGCTGTGGAGGACATGCAGGAGTTGATTGATTCAGTCGGGATCGAATCCGAGGTGACGATTGAGACTCCACCGCCGTTCTACGAGCCGTATTTCCTCGATAAAAAAACCCCGATTTTGGGCTTCTTCAGGGAAGTCTACAGGGATGTCGTCGGAAAAGAGCCGTTTTTCACCGGCCATCGCGGCATTGTCGACGCCAACGTGTTCGTCGGCGAAGGTGATATTCCTACGGTAGTCTTCGGACCGAAGGGGGGCAGACATCACAGGGCCGGGGAGTATGTCGAGATCTCGACTTTGGAGCCGGTTGCACGGGTATTGGCGCAGACGGCAATCAGGTATTTAAGTGGATAAAATTGGGAGAAATTTCAGGATTTCTTATTGAGCTGAAGCAGATAACCGATTATCTGCGAACGGAACATTATCGGGGAACCGGTCACCGAGAATTCAACATGGCCTTTGCCGGGCAGATTCAGTTCGACATCCAGCACCGACTCATTATCGGAGATCAGGCTTACCAGGAATGTCTCCAGATCGGTCCGCATGGCGGCGGGAATCATCGCTTTCAGATTCTTGCCGATAATTTGATTCCTCCACACGCCCAGCGCACTTGATGCAGAGGCGTTTGCATCACTGATTTGCATGTCCTCGGGATTGATCACCAGCAGGGGGAGAGGCAACGAGTGGAAGGATGCGTAATAGAGAGTCTCTTTTTCTTCGACATCAATTTGCTGACTCTTCAACTTCTCGATCTCTCCCTGCTTGGTGTGAAGAAGCTCTTGCAGTCTCTCGATTTTCGAAACGTCAGCTGTCGGAGGTTCGTCGATTTTCCTGGTTTCATCCGCGGTTTCGGGCTCGGACGGGTAGTCCAAGTCTACATTTTTCAGGAATTTGTCTTCGGTGCGATCATCGTCGTCCCGCTCGCGCAACGGCACGCTGTTCATTTTGAAGTCCTGCGCGAGGTAATTGAGCGAATTGTTGTTAAGTCCGGAAAGCAGATCGATCCGGAATTCGCCGCCGGAATCCTCAGCGGCTTGATTTCCGGAAACGACCTTGCCCGGATCGGCCTCGTCTCCAATGTCCTTTCCCCAAAAACGCCTGAAGATCATTTACGCACCTGGACTTCCGATTTGAGGCGCACACCTATCATTTGAAGCACGCCAAAAACTCACAATCACTCAACTTAAGGATAATTTGAGCTGGGAATCGGTCGGTGTCTTTCGTCACATTATTAATACACTGGAAACACGGAAAAATCAGAATTCAGGCTCCATGGTCAGCTGGATTTTCAACTAATCGGGAGGGGAATACCGGCACTACAACAGCCTCTTTGTTTAAACTCTTTGATGCGTAATAATGGGATCAAGCCATACGGATTTACTTTTAGGTTTGATTAGACGGCCATGAAGCGAAGAAAACCGACTGCAAAAGGCCGCGTTCTTGCGGTGACGCACACTCTTCAGTACGACGGCGCGCCGCAATCGATGTTGCAGATCGCCAGGGCACTATCAAAGGACGGCTACAAAATCGTGCTCCTCTCGGGCCGCGACGGTCCGCTTCGCGGCGAATACAAGAAGATTAAAGCGGCGGTTGCGTCGCCTCAAATGCCGTTTATACCCACGGAAGTGTGGAATCCGTATTATACGGAAACCTACAAGCACCATTTCTCCGATCTGACGGAACTCATAAAGTCTCACAATGTCGATGTCGTCTTTGCCAACACCCTGCAGACACATTGGGCCATACATGCCGCGGCGTTGCTGAATCTGCCCTCGGTCTGGAGCATCCGCGAGAGTATTAACGACTTGTCGGAACTGCCAGCTACACGGCGGACGGCCATTTCACTGGCATCGCGCGTTGTGTTTTGCTCGGAGGAAACGCGAAAGGTTTACGAGCCTCTGAACAAGGGGCATTTCGAGACCGTGTTCAACGGAATCGATCTTGAAGTTGTCGAAAAGATCGGGAAAAGCCTTTCCGGCCGAAACCTGCGGAAAAAGCTCGGCCTGCCGAAGGACGGACGGGTTATATCGATTATAGGAACGCCCGCGGCGCGAAAGGGTCATCACGTTCTGCTTGAGGTTGCGCGCGAGATCGTGCGTGAAGAAGCAAAGACGCATTTCCTATTCGTGGGGGTTCCGGAGAACGACACCGATTATATTCATCACCTGAAAGCACAAATCTCTGACGGCGATTTGTCTTCCCGTTTCACCCTGGCGAAGCGGACGAATAACGTCTTCCCCTTCATCGCGGTATCGGACATCGTCGTAGTGCCTTCCTTCAACGAATCCTTCCCTCGCGTAACACTGGAGGCGATGGCGTTTTCCAAGCCGATCGTCGCGTTCGACGCGTGGGGCATCAGGGAACAGTTGGTCCACGAAGAGAGCGCTTTGCTTGTGCCGCCTGGCGATCGAGCCGCCTTTGCCGATGCGATGAAACGATTGATAACCCAGCCCCAGGAAGCCGAGCGCATGGCCCGAAATGCTTATTCGCGGTTGAAGGAAAATTATACGATAGACCGCATGACCGGGCCGTACGTGGAGATCTTCGGCGAGCTGATGTCCCCGGCGCAGCCCCGGAAATTCCACCGGGTCCCGTCTCCTGAAAGCGACGCCCTATCGACAATCCGTACTCATCTCGAAGAGGGGAGCAAAGCGGGACTGAAGAGGGCTGAACGAAAAATTGCGAAGCTGGACAAGCGGTCGGAGGAAATCCTGCGGGTTCTCGAGATGCTGAAGGATGTCCTGCTTGTTTCGCAAGAAAACAGCTTTAACCGAGCAGAGGCAGATGACGAGGAAGATATTCGGGACCTCGCCGTCGCATACGACTCGTTGTTTCTCCGGCTGCTTAGGGAGAATGCCGGGATACGCCTGGCTGCCGGCGAAAATCTTTTCAGCCGGATAACGCTGGTGGGGGAGCATCTTGAGGGCCTTAATATCGAGAATATCTGCAGCGAGCAGGCGGATTTCAGCGGTGCTGTTTTGAAGGATAACGAATGTGCGTTCTCGATATTCAGGGAACTCGACGCCGGATCGATGAGATGGATATGCAATCAAGGATCGTTGACACAATTCTTCAACAGCGTTTTGAACGAATCGATCTTTGAGAGGAGCGGGATGGACGGAGCGGCATTTTTCGAAACGCAATTGATACGCGCAAGATTCGATGGATGCTCTCTGCGGAATGCGTATTTCTACGATTGTCTGCTGGGCGGTGTGGAGTTCGACAAATGCGATATAACTGGCACGGTTTTTAACCATTGTCATCTCGAGAGGGCGGTATTGACAGACTGTGAGGTGGAGGGAGTGAGTCTGGTAGACTGTGTCGTCGACAACTCGACATCAGAGCAACTCAGGCAGCGAGCAGCCTGCAGAAAGCGGGGCGCGCCGTTGGCGAAGCTGTGGGTCACGCACGGTTATCGGCAGATTACATGAGACTTGAGTTTGATCCGATGAATGCCGGCAAAAATCCGAAGGGAAGCGAGAGCGGAGACGGGAAAATATCCGTCCTGGTTATCTCCCGCAGCGCAACCAACCTGTCGGATCTCTTTGTTTCTATCAAGAACTCGAAGAATCGGTTACCGGCCGAAATCCTTGTTGCGTGGAACGGTGCCGGAGAGCCGGACACCCTCCTGAAGAAATTTCCCGATCTGGCCATCAAGATCCATCGAATCGAGCCCTACAACTTCGCCTCGAATAACAACCGGCTTGCCGACCTGGCGCAGGGAGAGATTCTGCTGTTTGTCAACGACGACATCATTCTCGATCCGCACTGCCTCCACTCGGCTTGTGAGGCCCTCAAGCCGGATGCTATCGGCGTGGTGGGTGCCAGGCTGCGTTACCCCGACGGCCCGCTCCAACACGCCGGAATTTTCTTTAAGGATGACGGCACTCCCTACCACCGTTACAAGCATCTCCTGAAACACGACGATCCCATTTTCGCCGAGAGTTTTGAGGTGCCTGCGGTCACCGGGGCGTTTATGATGGTCAAGAGTGAAGATTTCCAGCAAGTGAGGTTCAACGAGTCGTACCGGGTGTGCGGCGAGGATGTCGCTTTCTGTCTGAGGTTTACGCGGATTACCGGCAAGGCGATCCTATATGAAGCGTCCGCGACCGCGGTTCACAACGAGGGTCTGACGCGCCGGATCACCGGCGAGCGCCTGACGCCGCAGGATGACCTGGAACGAATCAAGGCGGAATTCAGGAGCGCATCGACCACCGCCGGCGGAAGCGGTTAAACAGACGGGGAACAGGAGTTCGACCTGATGTACGAGTCCCGCATGAAATACAGGCAGTTGTTCGCTGAGAAAGTCAAGGATTACAAGGACAAAATGCAGGTCGGCGCAAGGGGTGCCAAGATCGGCCCCGAGTGGGTGGCGATCGACCTTTACGATAAGTCAGAGCTGATCGATTATAACTACGACCTGCAGAACCAGCCCTTCGACGACGGGAGCTTCGACTGCGTCGTCTGCAACGCGATCCTCGAGCACGTACGTGAGGTTGAGCTGGCGATATTCGAGATGCACCGCGTCCTCAGGCCCGGCGGCCAGATCTGGGTCGAGGTGCCCTTCCTGCAGGCCTACCACGCCCACCCCAACGATTTCTGGCGCTGTACCCTGCAAGGCACCAGGCGCTGGTTCGAGGATTTTGATGAAGTGCATGCGGGGATCTTCGAGGGATTTGTTCACGAGGCGCAGGTCCTCCACGACATATTCTCGCGGGACCTGAAGATTCCGGCCGAAGAGGCCGATTCCGCCCGCGAGACGATCAAGGATTACGTCGAACGTACCGAAGAGAAACATGGATACTCGCAATCCGTCTACATGGCGGTGTTTTACTGGGGTGAGAAGCCGCGGGATCGCGACGTGCCTCCCCAGAAACGCGCCTACTTCGAGTATCTGAAAAGCAGTATCTGAAAGAAACCGGCCGAGATCGGGAAGACGCTTGCCTCTCGCCGATTATCTTGTACATGTAAACAAAAAGATGATACGCAATGAAGGAAGCAGAGCTTTTTAATTTCAACAGCCTCGAGCTGGAGCAGATACACATTCTCAAGCCGAACATCCGCGCGGTGGTAGGCGTGAACCCGAGAGTGGAGTGGTACAGCCTGATCGAGCTGCCTGCCAGGTTTTCGGTGACAATCGACATCCTCACTCGTTCGGAGGAAATCGTCGGCTCGTACGAAACCGGCATGCAGCAGAGCTTTGTAGTGCCGGATCCGTTGGACAACGGGGATTATCTCCTGAGGGTTTCCGTTGCCGATCTCGACAAGAAAATCGTCTACCGGTCGCGGCTTCACCAGTTCTCGGTCAATCCGGCGATAGCCAACAGAGACCGCATCAATTGCCCGCTGCCGTGGGGTTATCTCAGGATGGGCTCGTATAACGCCAACCCATGTTGTTACCTCCGACGGGGCACCCTTTTTCCCTACAACTCGCATCTGCCTAACGACCCCTTCAACTCGCCGGGCATGATGGCTGTCAGGGAAGAGCTGCTCTGCGGCCGCGATACTTACTGCTCTCCGACGTGTAGCCACCTGCAGGTCCACCAGGGCAAGGACCTCGAAGAGGTGTTCAAGCAGACCTACCGGGATGTCTACACGGATCCGAGCGTTTACCAGCGGGCGCTGGAGGCGTTCGTGCGCGGCCATCTCCATCTCGAGGGGCCGCTGTCGATGAGGCTGGGCGTGGGATCGGCCTGCAACCACGAGTGCATATTCTGCCACGAGATCCATCAGAATTCCTGGGAGCAAGACGAAGCCACGTACGAGATGATCGAAAGGCTCTATCTCGGCACGCTCCAGGAGATGGAGCTTGTAGGCGGCGAACCGCTGCTGGCCGTCAAGGGGCTGATCTCACGGATGGATGCCGTGCGCGAGAAGCTGCCCTATTTCAGGTTCATCGTCCTGACCAACGGCGCCCTGCTGCACAAGTATTTCGATATATTCAAAGATTGGGATCAGTTGATCCTATATGTCTCGCTCAATGCCGGTACGCGTGAAACCTACGAGAAAGTGCATCTGCGCGACGACTTCGACCGCGTCTGCGAGAACCTCAAGTCGATCCGAAAAATCCGCGACGCTGAAGGCAAGAATACCTTCCTCAGGCTGAGCTTTGTCTATCTCAGGATGAACTACAAAGAGATTCCCGGTTACATCGAGCTTTGCCGCGAGCTGGGCGCGAACAGGGTTGGAGTCAAAGCGATGATTTACCTGCCGATGTCTACCGTCGACACGGTGGAGACGATTTTACCCGGCGATCCCGAGGTGGAGGAACTGCAGGAAATGCGGAAGGTGCTGATCGAGCACTGCCGCGAATACGGCATCGGCTTCGAGATGAAGATGCCAGGTGATGAAAAGCTCTGAACGGCTTGAATCGATAAGAATCTAACTTCTATTCAGCCTGCCCTTCAACATTTCGGACACTTCGAATTCCGTGGCCTTCGGCTGGTTTGTCTTCTCGCAGTGGAGGATCACGCGGTCGCGGACAAAGCGCTCGAAATAGGTCA
>CBFCZO010000017.1:0-47061 GCA_965602675.1 uncultured bacterium
GGCGGATCGCGGCCTGATGATCACGCACCAGGCTGGAAAACTGGATTACGAGCGCGTTCGCAACGAATATGCGAATGCGAGGGTGGAAGCGCGCGTCGAGCCTTTCATCGAGGACATGGCCTCCGCTTATGGCAATGCCGAGCTAGTTGTCTGCCGCGCGGGCGCGACTACGGTGGCCGAACTGGCAGCCGCGCGCAGGCCGGCGATTTTGGTACCCCTGCCCACCGCCGCCGACAACCACCAGGAATTCAACGCGATGACACTGGTCAACGCTGGCGGCGCAAAACTACTGCGCCAGAACGAGAGCAACGGGGAGCACCTGGCGAAGGAGATTCTCGGTTGGTATGATCACCGCTCAGAGTTGCTTCGAAGGGGCGAGGCGCTGGGGCAACTGGATCACCCCGACGCCGCGGAGAGAATTGCGGCGGAATTAATCTCACTTGCAGGGAAGGGTCACTGATGCGCGGAAACATAGACAGGATTCACTTCGTGGGAATCGGCGGAATCGGGATGAGCGGTATCGCCGAGGTGCTGCTCAATCTCGGCTATACCATCTCCGGCTCCGACCTTGAGGACAGCCCGCTTGTGGAGCGGTTGCGCAAGCTTGGGGCGAATGTGGCAATCGGCCACGACGGTGCCAACGTCGAAGATGCCCAGGTGATCGTCTACTCCTCGGCCGTCACCGTCGACAATCCTGAAGTCTCGGAGGCCAGGAACAGGAAGATTCCCGTAATCCCCCGCGCGGAGATGCTGGCGGAGCTGATGCGGATGAAGTACAGCATCGCCGTATCGGGTTCTCACGGCAAGACCACCGCCACCTCGATGGCGGCTGCGCTGCTGACCGACGCCGGAATGGATCCGACGATCGTCATCGGCGGACGACTCGGCTCGATCGATTCCAACGCCAAGCTGGGGCAGGGGGAATACCTCGTTGCCGAGGCTGACGAGAGCGACCGCTCATTCCTCAAACTGCTGCCGACGCTGGCGGTGGTGACAAACATCGACGCCGAACACCTCGACACCTATGAAAATCTCGCCGACATCCAGGACGCCTTTATTCAGTTCGTCAACAAGGTGCCGTTCTACGGGGCAGGCATTCTCTGCTGCGACGATCCGGCGGTGCAGGCGATTCTGCCCAAACTTGAGCGGCGCTACATTACATACGGCTTTTCTGCGCAGGCAAATTTGCAGGCCCGCGCACCCAAGGTTGCCGAATTTACCTCAAGCTTCGACCTCTACTGGAAGGATGACAAACTCGGTCGCGTCGAGCTGCGCACTCCCGGCCGTCACCACATCGCCAATTCACTTTCGGCACTGGCGGTGGGGCTGGAGCTGCGGCTCCCTGTCGAGGGCATGTTCGAGTCGCTCGAGCGATTCGAGAACGCCGACAGGCGCATGCAACTTATCGGAGAAGCCGGCGGTGTGATGGTTATCGACGACTACGGGCATCATCCCACCGAAATAATCGCCACGCTGGGTACGGTCAAGGAAGCGTGGGGCCGCCGCATCGTCTGCGTCTTTCAGCCCCACCGCTACACTCGCGTGCACGCCTTGATGAAGGAGTTCTGGACCTCTTTCAACGAGTCCGACATTCTTGTCGTCACCGATATCTATCCCGCCGGCGAGAAGCCGATCAAGGGGATCGACGCCGAACAGATGGCGGAGGGGATCAAGGGCTACGGACACGGCGATGTCCTATTCATCGACAATCTCGATGACGTCCCCGCCTACCTGATGGAGTGCCTGCAGCCCGGCGATATCCTGATAACGCTCGGTGCGGGCGATGTCTGGAAAGTCGCCCGTAAGACACTGACGATGCTTGAGGAAGAAGTTGCCGGAGGTTCGAGGACAGCATGAGCCGCGATCCGCATTTTCTCCGTCCGGGGCGTGGCGTCGAGCGCAGCAAGGCCAGGCGCAGGCGGCGTTACCTGTTGGTCTTCGCGCTGGCGCTGATCCTGATCGGCGCAGCGGTAGGGATGACACTGATGACGTACCAGTTTCTCACCAGCCCTGATAGCTTTCAGGTCCAAAACATACTGGTTGAGGGCGCGGAGTTCGCTTCGGACGAGGATATAGTCGAGACGGTGCAGCAGTTTACAGCCGGCAACGTATTGCTTGTCAATCTGCAACAGGTGCGCGCGGCGGTCGAAGAGCATCCGTGGGTGCGAGAGGCCCGAGTGCGCAAGGTGCTGCCCGGCACGCTGCAGATCACGATCAGCGAGAGGCTTCCGACCGCCCTGGTTTTACTGCAGGGCGAAATATTCCTGACCGACGGTTCGGGAATTCTGATCGACCGCCTTCGGCCGGAACATCCGTTTATTGGCTTGCCCCTGATCGGCGCTGTCGAGGGTCTCAAACCGGAGGAGCGGAAGGAGCGCTTGCAGCTAGCTACCGCCATGCTGGCCGATCTTAAAACACGGAGGCCCGTCTGGTATGAGAGTTTGTCGGAAATCTACGCTACGCCGCTGAGTAAGATGAAGTTACGCTTTACTTCGGTCGACTGCGATTTCTTTTTCGATGGCGGTCGTCGAGATCTGGTGGAAAGCCTGGCCAAGTATTTCAGCGTTGAAGCGTCGATCCACAATCTTTACAATAGGATAGACTATATCGACTTGCGGTTTGACCGTCGACTGGTTGTCAAATCCGCGACGGGGGGGCAAGGTGGCTAAGCGCACCGGCAGTACCCAAATCGTCGGACTCGACATCGGCACCAGCAAAGTGTGCGTCTTGATTGCCGACGAGCGCGACGGCGAACTGACCCTTCTTGGCTTCGGCACCGCCGCGAGCGCCGGGATGCGCAAGGGGGCGATCATCAACCTGGAGGCAGTCGAAAAGGCGATCAGTGCCACTGTAGAGGAAGCGGAATTGATGGCGGGCGTCGGAGTCGAGCGTGCTTTTGTGGGAATCAGCGGCGGTCACATCAAGAGCTTCAACAGCCGCGGTTCGATAACGCTTCCGGAAAACCATCCGAAGATCACGCGTGACGACATCGCCCGAGTGATCAGCGCCGCCCGCGCGGTTGCGATCCCAAGCGACAGGGAGGTCCTGCACCTGCTGCCGCAGGAATTCGTTATCGACGACGATCACGGCGTGCACGACCCGCTCGGCCTTTCCGGGAGGCGGCTCGAAGTCGGCGTGCACATTGTCACCGGCTCCTCTACGTCGATCCGTAACGTCGTCACGTGCGCGCAGAATGCCGGGCTCGAGGTTGTCGATACGGTACTTCTGCAGCTCGCGGCGAGTCTCTCGACGCTGAGCGATGACGAAAAGGAGCTGGGAGTAGCGCTGCTTGATATCGGGGGCGGGACCACTGACATGGCCGTTCATCTCGACGGCTCGCTGTGGCATACGGCCGTGCTGCCGATCGGCGGCGACCACATCACCAACGACATCGCCGTCGGCCTGCGCACTCCGATTCCCGACGCTGAGCAGGTCAAGATTGATCACGGCGCCGCCCTGCTCGCCGCCTCGGAAGGGGACGGCTCGATCGAGGTCTCCTGCATTGGCGAGAGCAAGAGCCGGGTTGTCGACCGCGAGACGCTGGTCGAGATCATTAACGCCCGCATCGAGGAGGACATCTTCAAGTTGGTGAGGGAGGAGCTGCGACGCATCGGCGCGCTGCACCGGCTCAACGCCGGCATCGTGCTCACCGGCGGAACGGCCCAACTCCGCGGAGCCATCGATCTAGCCGAGCAAGTGTTTGAGATGCCGGTGCGCCTGGCGGTGCCGACCGGTTTCGGAGGTATCGTCGACGCCATCGCCAAGCCCGAATTCACCGCCGTGGCAGGCCTTGTGCAGTTCGGCCACGACAATAACAAGGCTCCGGCCGAGGAAAGCTTCCCCAAGGACGGCGCCCTCAGCCGCTTCTGGCATAAAATCAGGGGCAAGAGCTGAGAATTCTAATATTGCGGCTCCAGTCCCGATAATCTCTTAAAAAATCTTTAAACTGCAGGAAATTCGCGCTCCAGTAATCCGTAAACAAATGAGACGCCTGTTGCGCGCGTGAGGTGCTGCCGCTAGACTACGCGCGACCCGTTCACGTTGACATCAGGAGAGGTAAAGAAGTGAGACTTAGTAGAGCATTCGTTCCTACACTGAAGGAGACACCCGCGGAGGCCACCGCCGCCAGCCATGTCCTGATGCTGCGCGCGGGCATGGCACGCCAGTTGATGGCCGGCGTTTACACGCACCTGCCGTTCGGCTGGCGCACGATGAGCAAGATCATGCAGATCATCCGCGAAGAGATGGACGCCATTGGCGCCCAGGAGATGTACATGCCGGCGCTCAACCCGCTCGACGTGTGGGAGGAGACCGGACGCGCCACTGACTTCGGCGATGTCCTGATGCGGCTCACCGACCGCAAAGGCAAGAAGCTTTGCCTAGCGCCGACGCACGAGGAGGTGATCTGCTTCAACGCCCGCGACTTCATCCGCTCTTACCGCGATCTGCCGCAGATCTGGTACCACATCCAGCTCAAGTTCCGCGACGAGGAGCGCCCGCGCGGCGGCGTGCTGCGCACCTGCCAGTTCATCATGAAGGACAGCTACACTCTCGACCGCGACGACGAGGGTCTCGACTACGGTTACAACCTTCACCGTCAGGCATACATGAACACCTTCAGCCGCAGCGGCCTTCACTATTTTGTCGTCGGCGCAAGCAGCGGCCTGATGGGTGGCAGCGCAAGCGAGGAGTTCATGGTGCCCAGCCTCAGCGGTGAGGACCGCGTTGCCCGCTGCGAGGCCTGCGGCTATGCCGGTAACGTAGAGGTGGCTTCTTCCAGGCCCGAGCCGAAGATCTTCGAAAACGAGCCGCTGGAAAAAATATCCACACCCGGTATGCGCTCGATCGAGGACCTCGGCCGAGAGCTGGGCGTCCCGCCCGAGCGAACCGCCAAATCGCGTCTCTACATCGACTGCGACGGCAAGCCCGCCCTCGTGCTGGTACGGGGCGACCACGAAGTCAACGAAGAAAAGCTGCTCCCGATTCTCGGCGCCGATTTCCGCCCCGCCCATCCCGAAGAGGTGCAGCAGTTCACAGGAGCGCTGCCGGGCTCCGTCGGGCCGGTCAACCTCAAGAGCATCAGAATTATCGCCGACGAATTACTGAGGGGAACAAAGGGTATGGTCTCCGGCGCCAACGAGGACGACTTTCATTTCAAGGGCATCGACCTCGAGCGCGACGCCAAGATCGACCTCTTCGGCGACTTTCGCGTGGTCAACGACGGCGATCCCTGCCCAATCTGTGGCGAGCCGTTGAAGGTGCTCGACTGCATCGAGGTCGGCCACATCTTCAAGCTCGGCACCAAGTACGCCGACGCGATGGGTGCGCGCTTCCTCGACGAGGACGGCAAGGAACGCCCGATAGTGATGGGCTCCTACGGCATCGGAGTGGAGCGCATCGCCGCGTCAGCGATCGAGCAGGACTGCGACGACAACGGCATCGTCTGGCCGCTGAGCATCGCCCCCTATCATGTCCATCTGCTCGCCGCGAATCCCAACGACGAGAAGGTGGTTGAGGTCTCCGAGGAAATCTACCGGCAACTGCTCGACGCCGACATCGAGGTTATCTACGACGACCGCAAGGCCAGCGCGGGCGTCAAGTTCAAGGACGCCGACCTGATGGGCATTCCCTACCGCGTGATCGTCGGCTCCAAGGGCGTCGCCGGCGGCAAGGTGGAACTGCAGTGGCGCGTGGACGGCGAAAAGGAGATGGTCGAACCAGGCGACAAGCTGGTGGCGCGCCTGCGGGGGATCATCGACGAGGAGATGCGACGCCTGCGCTCGCAGTGCGTCTATCCCGTCAAACGTGAAGATCTCTAATCGGAATTAGAAACTAGTCAAAAGGCTCCCTTTTGCAGGGGGCTTTTTTGTTTTCCGGGACCTCAGCCTTCCGCCGTGTAGCGCGGCTGGGGCGAGGCGTCGGGATCGATGAAGGCTTTGGCGTTGTTGATCGCGATGGCAGCCTCGCCGGCGCCTGCCACGATGGTTTTTACCTTGCCAGGATAGTAGACGATGTCGCCGGCGGCGAAGAGGCCGGGGATGGATGTCTGCATTGTGCGCTCGACGACGACGCCGTTTTCCTTCAATTCGAGGCCCCAGGAGCGGACCGGCTCGAGGTTGGTGAGCTGGCCGCGCGCCATCAGCACGGCATCTACTTTCAGCCTTACTTTCTCTCGCGTTCCGCTGTGGATGATTGTCGCAGCCTCGACCTTTTCCACGCCGTGGATCTCGAGCAGTTCGTAGGGGGTCATCACTTCGACATGGCGGGTGAACATCGTGTCGACGCGCGCCTCGTCGGCGGTGTATATGTCGGTCCAGTTGATCACCGTGACGGCGTCGGCTACGGTGGCGGTGTCGATAGCCCAGCCGACCGCTTCACGCTTGCCTCCGCAGATCAGCACTCGCCTGTCGGCCAGCTCGGTGGCGTTATCCAGTTCAATGAAGAGACCTCGCTTCTTCTGCTCCTTCACCTTGTTGTCGAAAATGGCGCCGGGGATGAATGCGCCCGGTCCGGGAGCCAGCAGCACCGCCTTTGTTGCGTGCTGGCCGCCCTTGTCGGTGACCACCTCGAAGTGGTCATTGAGCTTGTGGATGCCCACTACCCGCTCGCCGGAGACGATCTCAGGCTTGTACTGCAGCGCCTGTTTCTTGAGGTTTTCGACCAGGTCGCTCGCCTTGAGTTTCGGCACACCGGCGACGTCGTAAACGTCGTTGTCCGGATAGAGGGCCCAGAGCTGTCCTCCAAGCTCGGGGAGCGCTTCTATGACTTTCGCTTTCATCGACCGCTGGCCTGCGTAGTAAAGCGCATAGAGGCCGACCGGTCCTCCGCCGATTACTATGATGTCAGAGCTGTCAGACACGAAATGGCTCCTTGCGATATTGTTTTGTTGGCAGTGCTTTTCATACCTTTCTAACGGATATCTGCTCGGCGTGTCAATACAACTATAGGGTGCGGACTTACATCCGGGAATGGCGGGAATGGAACAGCCCCCTGTGTTTGCCGCGTGAGACCGCTTTCAGATGGTGGAGTGCTTGGAGTTGTCGCCGCTGTCGGCCGCTTCGGATTTCACCTGCTCGTCCTCAAAAGGCATTATCACGGCCATGACGATGTAAGCCAGGAAGATTACTCCGCCGCTGAATAGAGTTCCAACCACCCAGAGCACGCGGATCACCGTCGGGTCGATTTCGAATGCCCGTCCGAGGCCGCCGCAAACACCGAAGATCATCTTGTCGGTGCGGCTTTTCCGCAGCTTGGAAGCCGCGGCTTTCTCGCGAACGCCGTTGAATGTGTCGCGCACCGTCGCGCCGCTGACCACGAAAAAGATGCCGATGCCGATGACCAGCAACGGCCAGAACAGCCGGAACGGGAAAAAGTGGAAGCGGAACCAGCGATATTCAAAGAAGTTGAACTCCCCTAGTAGAAAGAGAACCCCAAGCACGAGAAGCACAATGCCGACGACGAGGTTCCAGTCGGCCTTGGATTTGGTGGGCTGTTGCTTCGCGTCATCGGGTGTCGCGTGCTTGGCATCGGGAGCGGGATGGCTGGGATTGTTGGGAACGAGGAACAGAGCGACGATGTAGAGCAGGACGCCGAATCCGAAGACCAAGATGGAGATTACCCACAATAGGCGGACAATCGTCGGATCTACTTCGAGGTATTCCGCCAGGCCCCCGCAGACGCCGCCGAAGGTGCGATCCTTGCGGGAGCGATAGAGGCGCTTCACTTCGCTGTTGCCTTCTCCGCTCATTTCATCACCCCGCTATGCACTTCACTGAATTAGACGCGCCGGGGCCCAGGATTGTTCTGCTGCGGTTCAATCAATGAGGGCGATCATATCGCTGACCGCCATCTCAAGGCCGACAAACGCCGCGCGGGCGATGATGTTATGCCCAATGTTCAGTTCCTCGATTTCCTCGATGGCTGCTACATCGCTCACATTTCGATAATTCAGGCCGTGCCCGGCGGCAACCTTCATACCCATACCAACGGCTTTCTCGGCTGCGTCCGCAATGGCTGCCAGGGTTCTGAAGTGATCCTCTTCGGTCCGGGCAAGGCTGTAGGCATCGGTGTTGATCTCTATCATGTCCGCGCCGATTTCTTTGGCAGCTTCTATCTGTTTCGGATCGGGGTCGATGAACAGGCTGACGTTTATTCCGGCCTTCTGGAATCTGGCGGTTGCGGCTTTCAGTTCTCCGGCCATGCCCGCCGCGTCGAGTCCGCCCTCGGTGGTCACTTCACCCGGGCGCTCCGGCACGAGGGTGACCTGATCGGGGCCGATTCGCTCGGCGATGCTTATCATTTCTTCGGTCGCTGACATCTCGACGTTCATGTGAGTTTTTATAGTTCGTCGCAGGATTTCCAGATCGCGGTCCTGAATATGACGCCTGTCGCCTCTGATGTGAATCACGATTCCGCGCGCGCCGGCGGTCTCGGCGATTGCCGCTGCGAATACCGGATCGGGTTCATCGCCCCCCCGCGCCTGGCGGATTGTGGCGATATGGTCCACGTTAACACAGAGTTTGGTCACCGCTCTTTCTCCTTGGTTATCTGGATGATACGATCACATGAAAATCGTTCGGATTTGCCCTGATTTCCACCAGGTCTGATCTTGCCGGCCTGCTGAAGACGACAAGGTCGGATCGGAAGGTTATCGGTGTACGCCGGTCGAGGTTCTCTACCAGATCCCTGTCAAGCATGATCCTGATTTCACTGGGTCGCAGCTCGTTGATCCAGGAGGTAGGTCCGGTGATATTGAGGACGATCTGCATTGGATCGACATCCACACTTAATCTATCCGCACCGTCTCGAAAATCGAAATTCGAGGCGTCGATGGTGAACGCTCTGGTTTCGTTGATCTCAACGATGTCCAGCGCCACCTCGACAGCGTTCTCGCTATAGTTCAGCAGCGGGATCCGCCTAAGCGTGACTGCAGCGACGCCGTCGTCCATGCCGCGGTCGTCAAGCGATACCTCGGCAAGGATTTCCCGGATAGAATCTACGATCTGTTGCGCGCCTGTCACGGTTACGACTGCCGGCTCGACAACCGGCTCGCCGTTCAGGCGATATCCTTCCCTTGGTTCCCCGGTGACCGCCACTCTGACCGGCTTTTCCCGCGAAATGACGCTGTCGATCTGCATCAGCACAGTCGAAGGCCTGACATCCAACACCTCCACTCCCGAGGGAAGGCTGACATTGTTGGCGTTGAGCTCGATTCGCTGAACCCCCTTCTTCGGTTGAATCAAGCCGGGATCGATGTTGATTGTGACCAGGCGGCTGACCTCGCCCGGATCGAGCAACCGAATCACGCTGTCATCGCGGCCGCGGACGTGCAGCTCGAGCTCACGGTCCATCGGCGCGGCGATCGCCCAACCATCGGGCACAAAGCGCTCGAGACCGTGGCGCACCTGGATTGTCTCCTCCATTTTTGTGCCGCCCGTGACGATAAACCACAACGTGAAAGCCATCAGTACGGAGATCAGCTTAAGCAGGAAGTTATTGAGCACCGCCCGTTTAGTCCTGACCAGCAGATCTTTTATCTGAAGTTTCATCAGCTACTTGGCCTCCAGGCTGCTGAAATCGTACTGCTTGAGGTCCTTGGTGCGTCGCGCCATATCACGGGGCGGGATATTGCGATTTCGGATGAAAATATAGCTCAGCAGCTTCATCAGGGCCTTGCCTTCCATCGGCTTGGTGATGCGGCCGTTCTGGGCTACCGAGATGACGCCGCGCTCCTCGCTGACGATTACGGCAACGGCGTCTGTCTCCTCGGTGAGGCCGACCGCAGCCCGGTGGCGCGTGCCGAAGGTCGTGCTGAGCTGGGGGTTCGATGTCAGGGGCAGGAAGCAGGCTGCAGCGGAGATTCGATTATCCTGGATGATCACCGCGCCGTCGTGCAGCGGGCTGCTGGGATTGAATATCGCGATAAGCAGGTCGTAATTCACTTCGGCGTCGATCTGCCTGCCGCCTTCGACGAAGTTCTTCAAACCCTGTGCTTTCTCCATGACAATTATCGCGCCGTGGCGCTTGCTGGCCAGCAGCGAGGCTGCAAGGCAGACCTCCTCGAGTGTACGAAGGTCCTCGTCGGTTGTGCTGCGCTTGCGAAAGGGATTCTTGCCGAACTGGGCGAGCGTTTTGCGGATCTCCGCCTGGAAAAGGATGATGATGGCAATTACCAGGTAAGCGAAGAAGTTGCTAAGCAACCACTGCACCGTCTCCAGCTTGAATTCGTTGGAGAGATAGCTGAGCAGGACGAGGAAGATAATGCCGATGGCGATCCGCATCGCGCGGGTGCCACGGATGACGATCAGGAGATAGTAGACGCCCACGGCGACGAGCAGGATATCGAGGAAGTCTTTCGGCTTGAACCGCGTCAGGTTTAGTGCATCCAGCCATCCGAGGATCGTGTCGATCATTGTTCCGCTTCCCGAATCTTGAGTGCCAAGTCAACGGCTCGACGCCCCTGGCGGACATCATGCAGCCTGACCACCGACGCGCCGTTAAGCACTGCTATCGCTGAAGCGGCAAGCGTCGCTTCCAGTCTCTCGCCTACGTCCAGCCCTAACAACTTGCCGATGAATGACTTGCGCGACGGTCCCACCGCCACCGGGTAGCCGGAGTCGACGAAGGCATCGAGTCTTTTAAGTATCGTAAGGTTGTGCTCAGCAGTTTTTCCAAAGCCGATACCCGGATCGATGATAACTCCGTCGTCCGGAGTTCCCGCTTCGATCGCTCGTTCCGCCTGCTCGATAAGGAAGCCTTTGATTTCTCCGATTAAATCGTTGTAGCTAGGGTCGAGCTGCATCTCCGCAGGGGTGCCTTTACTATGCATGATGATAACAGGTAAATTGTTGTCCCGCAAGACATTTAGCAAATCTGGGTCGCGCGTCAGCCCGCTCACGTCATTCAGCATATCGGCTCCAACGGCGAGCGCCGCGCGCGCAACTATCGATTTCACGGTGTCAACTGAAATCGGTATATCTGTGTGGCGCCTGATCCCTTCGATCACGGGAATAACCCGCCTGATTTCCTCTTCTGCGGGGACCGGCTGTGAGAACGGCCGGGTTGACTCGCCTCCGACGTCAATGATGTCCGCTCCCTCCGCCTCCATGCGCAGAGCGTGACGGATCGCTGCTTCGGGGTCCAGATGCAGACCGCCTTCAGAAAATGAGTCAGGAGTGACATTCAGGATTCCGAGGATCAGGACCCGTTCTTCCAGGCGGAAACGCCTTGTACCCACTCGGAAACTGCCGGGAGTGGGATCCATGCCTCAGCCCCCCGTTGGCGAGGGTTCCGGCTCAGGACCGCCGAACGATTCTCCCACTGCTTCGTCTTTCTTGTCGGCCTCTGGTTCGCGCCGGCTCTGCCTGGGTGCGCGATCAGGCAGCTTTTTTCCTTCGAGAAGCATGTCTATTTCCTTACCGTCCAGGACCTCCCGCTCGAGAAGAGCCTGCGCAATGAGTTCGACTTTATCCTCGCACTCGACGATCACCTTTTTCGCGCGCTCGTAGTTGCGCATCACGAGGTTCTTGATCTCGGTATCGATGACCTCCCACGTCTTCTGGCTCATGTCGTGAGCCTGGGCTATCTCGCGGCCGAGGAAGATGTGCTCTTCCTGCTTGCCGAAGCTGAGAGGTCCCATTTTTTCACTCATGCCCCATTCGCAGACCATTTTTCGTGCGATGTCAGTAGCGCGGTCGATGTCATTGCCGGCGCCGGTTGTAAGGTGTTTCAAGAACACCTCCTCCGCCGCTCGGCCGCCCATCGCGTAAGCCAGCTGGTCCTCGAGGAAGGCTTTCGTATATGTATGCTTGTCGTCGACCGGTATCGTCTGTGTCGCTCCAAGAGCCCGCCCGCGCGGAATAATCGTGACCTTGTGGACCGGGTCGGTATGCTCGAGGGAGAGAGCCACCATCGCATGGCCGGCCTCGTGGTAAGCGGTGTTGCGTTTTTCCTCGTCGCTGAGGATCAGTGAGCGGCGTTCGGCGCCCATTAGGACCTTATCCTTGGCCTCCTCGAAGTCCGTCATCTCGACAGCGCTCTTGTGCTCGCGTGCAGCGTGGATAGCTGCTTCGTTGGCGAGATTTTCGAGGTCCGCTCCGGTGAATCCGGGCGTGCCGCGGGCGATGACATCGAGGTCGACATCCTTGGCCAGCGGAAGGTTACGCGTGTGAACCCCAAGGATAGCTGCGCGGCCGCGGATGTCCGGGCGGTCGACAACAACCTGCCTGTCGAAGCGTCCAGGGCGCAGCAGCGCGGGATCTAGGACATCGGGGCGGTTTGTCGCGGCGATGACGATGATACCTTCGTTGCTCTCGAAGCCGTCCATCTCAACCAGCAGTGCGTTGAGGGTCTGTTCGCGCTCGTCGTGCCCGCCGCCGAGCCCGGCGCCGCGATGGCGACCGACGGCGTCCATCTCGTCAATAAAGACCAGGCAAGGGGCGTTTTTCTTGCCTTGATCGAAAAGGTCGCGCACGCGGCTGGCTCCCACACCGACGAACATCTCGACGAAATCGCTGCCGCTGATCGAGAAGAAGGGAACGTTGGCCTCGCCGGAAATCGCGCGCGCCAGCAGAGTCTTGCCTGTGCCGGGTGGGCCGACCAATAGTACGCCCTTGGGGATGCGGCCGCCGAGGCGCTGGAAGCGCTGGGGATCCTTGAGGAAGTCGATGATCTCGGCGAGCTCCTCTTTGGCCTCTTCGATTCCGGCGACGTCCCTGAAGGTGACCTTCTTGCCGGTCTGGCCCTGCATCTTTGCGCGGCTCTTGCCGAAGCTGACGGCGCGGTTGCCGCCGCCCTGCATCTGGCGCATGAAAAAGATCCAGATGCCAATGAGCAGGATCATCGGCGCCCAGCCGATGAGGATTTGCAGCCAGCCGTCCTGATTCGCGTCCTCGATCGTCGTCTTGACCTTATTCGAGCGCAGGATGGGATAAAGCTCGTCGTCGTTGTAGGGGACGGTGGCGATGAAATTTCTGTAGTTCCCTTCGCCGGTGGGAACGTTATACTCACCTTCGGCGTGGGTGCCGGCGATCTTGACGGAGCTGATCAGCCCCTCCTGCACCCGCCTCATGAACTCGGTGTAGTCGAGCCTTTCGCGCGGCTCCTCGGTGCTGATGAACACTCTGTAGAGCAGGGCGACCACCAGGATGATCACCAGCCAGAGCGCGAGTGTCTTCATCCTGGAACTCATCGTGTGCCTCCTGCCTGTCGGGAAACGGGATTATTCGACCCAAGTGATGTAGGGAAGCTCGCGGTATCTCTCTCCATAATCCAGTCCATAGCCGACCACGTATTTGTTAGGAATTTCGAAACCCGTGTAGTCGGCCTTTATCTCAATCTTCCTGGCTTCTGTTTTGTCCAGCAGAACGCAAACCCTCAATGTGGCCGGCTTGCGCGCTTTCAGTTGGTTGAGCAAGTAGTCGAGGGTGATGCCTGTATCGAGTATGTCCTCGACCACGAGGATATGCTTGCCCTCCGGCTCGAAGGGAGTGGTGTAACTCAGCTCGCGTGGAATCTCGTGCTGGCTGTCGGTCATGCTGACGCGGATGAAATCGCACGTGACGGGACCGGAGAGGTGGCGCATCAGATCAGCGACAAAGATGAAGCTGCCCTTGAGGATGCCGACAATGGTCAGCGGATTGTCCCCAAAGTCTTTGCTGACTTGCTTTGCCAGCTCTTCTACGCGGGCTTTTATCTCCTTTTCGCTCAACAAAATCTCGTTGCTCAGCTTAGCCATCCTTCACCTCTTCGATCACAAGGATGCGTGAAGTTTTCGGGGTGACTTTATAATCATCGCTCACTCGCAATCCACTCACCCAACAGATCCGGCCTCCAGCGAGAAAGACCACAGTGGAGAGGCGCTCCCGGCGCGGGATCCTGGAATTGATGAACAAATCCTGCAGCTTCTGGCGACCTGGTGCGCCGAGCGGCCTGTAGCGGTCACCTGGAAGCCGGTTACGCACCTCCAGAACATCGCCGGCGGCATCCGCATCGAGTAAGGCCCGCTTCGGGCCGCTAAGTTTTTTAATATCAGCGCCGTCGGATGCCTCAATATTTCTCAGGGAGAAGGATTTGTCAACTTCTTTCAGGCGAATAGTTTGCCCGGCGGTCACTGAATAATGGAACTCCGCAGGCGATTGACCGGGCCGCTCGTCCTTCGGCCGAAGCAGCAGCACGTCGTCGTGTTTAACGAACACCAGCGTGTCGAAATCGACCCCCGGCCCCTCACCGAGAGCACACCGGCGCATCGCTTCAATGGAGCGGTATTCGATCCTGCGCAAATCACCGCGTCCCCGGGCCAGTATCCTCCGCAACACGCGTCGCTGAAGAGCGGGATGCAGCGAGGCGAACGACTCGGCGCGCATCGCAGGGCCCTCCGGATGTTCAAGTCTGATTTCGCGGATCACTCCATCGGCCAGATCGTTGAGGAAATCGTCCTCCTTGCCCAACACCGCCGCGCCGGTGGAAATCGTCTTCTCCAAAGATGGATTCAGCTCTCGCAGCAGAGGGATGACGCGCTCGCGCAGGAAGACGCGCGCATAACTCTCGTCGCGATTGCTGGAATCGAATCTGCAGTCGAGATTTTTCGAGGCGAGGTAATTCAGAACCTCCTCTCGACCGGTTTCGAGCAGCGGGCGAATGATCCTGCCGCGCCTGAGCCTCATGCCCCTCAATCCCCCGCCGCCAGCGCCGCGAAGCAGGCGCAGCAGGACGGTCTCCGCCTGGTCGTCGGCGGTGTGCCCCACGGCGATGCTCTGAGCGCCGAGCTCATCGGCCGTTCGCTCGAGATAGCCGTAACGCAGCTCACGCGCCGTTTCCTCCAGGTTTCCGCATCGCCGCGTATTCTCGGCCCTCACGTCCAATTTCCGAGAACGGAACTCGATGCCAAGCGAAGCTGCAAAACGGGCGCACCAGCTCTCTTCCTCGTCGCTCTCGCGACCGCGAAGCATGTGGTTGAGGTGCGCCGCGGCGAGTTCGCAATCCAGCTCTTCACGCAACGCGTAAAGCATGTGCAAGAGAGCTGTGGAATCCGGCCCGCCGGAGAATGCCACAAGGACAAGGTCGCCCGGTGACACCATCGCCGCTTTCTCTATCGTGTTCAGTACTTTCGCGGGAATCATAATGGGGACTCATGGTGGCGGTGGAGGGATTTGAACCCACGACACTGCGGATATGAGCCGCATGCTCTAACCTCTGAGCTACACCGCCGGAGAGAATATAGGATTGGCTCCTGCGGCTGTCAAGAAACGGAGAAAACGAGATCCGCCAAACTCAGAAAATCACCTTTCTGACAAACCAGTGACCGGTGCACCCGCGCCCGAGGAGAAGGATGGTACAATGGCATCAAAATCACTCCGCGCCACATATGCGGCCGGCCTGCGTGAACTGCGAGAGAAAGATCGTGGGGCTCCAGCATTCTCAACGCTTCGAGCGCCGTTGCGCCGAGCGTAGCTACTATTTTCGGAGTCGCAATATCGAGCTGGGCTGCCAGAAAACGGCTGCAATTCAGCAGCTCCCGCTTTGAAGGCTTTCGATTTCGCCCACATTCATCGCGCGGATTGCATAACACTGCGTTAGTGATAAACAAGTCCTCGCGTTTCAACCCGGCCTCGTTAATGAGAGCGTCGAAATTGCTGCCGCTACGGTCGCCGTAAAGCGGAACGCCGGTTCTGTCAGCACCAAATCTACCGGGAGCCTCTGCGATGAACATCAGTGCGGCGGGGACGGGTCCGTTGGCCGACCCAAGCACTGCAGTTCGCTCGGCCATCCCATTGCAGCGGGTGCAAGTCGCCGCCGCCGAAACGATGTCTGAGAATCTCAGAAAATGCTCCGGCACTCGGCCTACGAGTGCGTTTCGATCTTCGTATCGACGGTTTGGCATCAGCATAACAAATCTAACTTTAGGGACGGTTATCTGTCTATACAAGACAAGCCGGTGATTTGAGGAATATCTTAGGTCATTAAACGATATTTTAATCCGACAGGGCAGGAGAGATTTTAATGAATCATCGAGTTTTTGCCGTGATCCTGATCGGATTTATCGTCGGCGCCATGCTGCTAAGCTTTTTCACCATTTTTCACCGCACATTCTGGCGCGTCGGAGGCGGGTACGGGATGGGTCCCGGCAGCGGCTTCGGAGAAGGCTCGGGCGGTCGTTTCGGCCAAAATGCGGACGAAGATTTTGCGTTCTTCATCAAGCGCAATATCATCCCGTTCATGGTAGGCGGGCTCAGTGGGGCCGCAATCAGCTTTTTTTACTACAGGATGCGGCGTAACCTCCAACGCATGAAAAAGATGCAGAACAGGCTGCGCACAAGTGAGCGGCTTGCTGCGGTCGGTGAGCTCGCGGCCGGCCTTGCGCACGAGATTCGCAATCCGCTCGGTTCCATCGACGGCGCCGCCGAGATTCTCTCGAAGGACCTGCCTGAGGACCATCCGAAACGTGAGATGGCCGAAATCCTTCAGAAGGAGAGCAAGAGGCTCAAGGAGAAACTCAGCAGGTTCCTCGAATTCGCACGCCCTGATGAGATTATCTTGAGCTCGTGCAATATCGAAACGGAACTTCAAACCATTCTGGAACTACTGCACAGTAATCCCTGCTGCAGGGACCACAGGATCGGGATCGAATCGAACCTACGCGACCCGTTGTTGAGCGTGGATTGCCAGAAGCTCCATCAGGTTTTCCTGAATCTGGGTATGAACGCGTTCGAGGCCATGCCCGACGGCGGCGAGCTGAAAATCACCCTACGCGAGATCGGGCATAATGGTGAGTCTTCCATTGCAGTGGATTTCAGAGATACTGGAACGGGCATGAACAGGGAGCAGATAGAGAAAGCATTCAATCCGTTCTTCACTTCCAAACCGGGCGGCACGGGACTGGGTTTGTCGATTTCGCAGCGAATCCTGGAAGAGCATCACGGCGGAATTGAAATTGACAGCAAACCGGAGCGGGGCACAACCGTAACGGTAATCATCCCCAGGGAGCGAGGCGATGGGCCGGCGGGTATTAATAGCTGACGACGACGAGAGCCTGCGCAGGGTAGCAGCCTTTCACCTCAAGGACGAGGGTTACGACGTCTCGGTGGCGGGCAACGGCCGGCAGGCGCAAAGCGCTCTGCAGAAGCAGCGCTTCGATCTCGTGGTTACCGACATGAAGATGCCCGAGATGACCGGTCTCGAGCTTCTCACATGGATCAAGGAGAACTCGCCTGATACCCAGGTGATCGTGATGACCGGCTTCGCCACGATCGACGATGCCGTCTCTGCGATGAAAGTGGGCGCCTTCGACTTCATCACCAAACCGCTGAACTTCGAGCAGTTCAAGATCTCCGTGGCCAAGGCTTTCGATTACTCCTCGCTCAAGAAGCGTGTCACAAGCCTGGAGTTGGAGCTGGGCGAACGCTTCGGGCGCGACGCCATCGTCTACGCTTCGCGGGCCATGGGGCAGGTTCTGGACTTGGCGGATAAGGTTGCCGCAAGCGACGCCACAGTGCTGATTACCGGGGAAAGCGGCACGGGCAAGGAAATGCTTGCCAGGATGATCCACAACAACTCGACGCGGCGTGACGAGTTACTGGTGACTGTTAATTGTGCGGCGATCCCGCGCGACCTGCTGGAGAGCGAGCTCTTCGGGCATGCGAAGGGCGCCTTCACCGGCGCGGTAAGTGACAAGCGAGGCAAATTCGAGCTGGCCGACAAGGGCACGCTGTTTCTCGACGAGATCGGTGAGCTGCCGTTGGAGCTGCAATCCAAGCTGCTGCGCTCACTTGAGAGCGGCGAGATCGATGTGCTCGGGCGCTCGGAAATGGTTCCCATCGATATCAGGATCATCGCCGCTACAAATCGCGACCTGGCTCAGTTGGCGAAGGAAGGCAAATTCAGGGAAGATCTCTTCTTCCGCATCAACGTGATCCAGTTGGAGATACCGCCGCTGCGCGAGAGACCTGAAGACGTCGAGGCGCTGGCCCGCCACTTCTTCCGCACTCTTTCCGGCAACGAAAGCATCGAGGTCGATCACGGCGTTTATGAGGAACTCAAGTTACGCCCATGGCCGGGCAACATACGGGAGTTGCGCAACACTTGCGAACAAATGGTGATACTGCACAGCAAAGACCTGGTCAGGATTACCGATATCCCTTCGCCCGCAATGGGCGGCAGAAGCAGGCAAGTCGTGTCACTACCGAGGGAGGGATATCCGCTGGACAAGCTGGAGGAGGAGGCCATCCTGCAAGCCCTGAACCTGGCTCGCGGTAATCACACCAAGGCTGCTGAATTGCTGGGAGTCCCCCGCCACAAACTTCTCTACCGGCTCAAGAAGTACGGGCTTTCCTGAACCCGCAACGTTTCTATTGGACTGTTTGCTTGACACTTGTCATCAGTGTCGAGCTGTTGTCCCGCTTGTCGTAATAGTTAGCGAAAGCGTTGGTTTCGGCCGTCTTGTCTCTACGAAGGTCTTTGACGAAGCGGAATGAGACGGACTGGAAGTGTAGCTTGGCGGTGATTGTGAACGGGCCGCTCCGTCCGCTAACGTCGATTCGGTAGGTCGCCGTGTCCGATCCGCCGGTGAAATTACCGTCCCCATATGCGTTGCCGTGCACGGCGATCGCTTTTTCGGCTTTTGATTTGTCGAAACCGGCCGGCAGCAGGCGGTTGTCCTTGGCGTAGCCCGCTCCGCGCAGAAGGGTGTATGTCACCTCATCGTCGCTGTTTTCCATGATCGCCTCGTAGATCTGCACCTGGCCGGGGTCGGTTATCTCATCGTAATGGGGCTCGAAGGCCGAGGCCTTGCGATCGGCATCGTTGCCGGTGATCTTGCCGTTTTTGCGCGACTTGCCGGAATTGAAGACTACTTTTCCACCGCCGTCCTTCACAGTGAACTCGATCCAGGCGCGGCGTGAAGGAAAACCCGACGGGAACTTGTGGCCGGCCAGGTTTTCCAGTTTCAACTTCGCAAGCAGCTTGCCGCCAGTCAAATCGGCCTGCTGAATCGTCAACCTCACCGCGTTGTTTTGAAGCTGATTCAACGTCCTGGCAATCGTGGCGTCAAGGTTCTGAGAGAGGGCGGTCATCCCGAGCTTGTCGGCACTCGCTTTCATCAGACCGAGCATGAAGACGTTGCCGCCGACGAAGTGGTGCTGCGCGAACGGCTCGCGAGGTTTAAGCACTCCTCCCATGCCCATCCCCTGGGGGCGGTTGGAAATGATAACCGGTCCGTCCGCATCCGGCATATGGCATTGCTGGCAAGTCCTGCGATCAGCACCTTTCACCGAGTATTTGCTGTGCTCCCACTCGAGGTAGGGCGTCTGTTCGGGGAACTCGCCGAGGACTTCACCGTCTGCGTTGACATAGGGGGTGAACAGCGTATGACAGGTGGCGCACAGCTCGGAACGAAGAGTCTGCTTGCCATAGACCGGCAGGAATCCGGTAAACGATTGCATGAGATTCTGGAACGGTTGCTTGAAAGGGCCGTTTATGACCTTGTTGGGCTTGCTCGTCTTCGTATCGATAACGTAGCCGCCGCTGAAGCTGCGTTCCTTCCCGAGGCCCTTCTTGCTTATTTGATGGCAGAGAGTGCAGGAGACGCCGTCCATCGCGGCCTTGTGGAGCGGATGAGCTGAGTTGCTGAAGCCGTCTGCGAGAATCCCCACAACTCCGCCATCGGCGCGTGCCTGCGTGCTCGCCATCGGCATGTGGCATGTGGCGCACTTGCTTTCGATCACCGACTCGAGATGCGGATTTCGCACGATTTCTGAACTCACCTTTGCTTGCCAGAGCGGATCTTTCGAGGCGTTGGCCATCATCGTCGAGCGCCAGTGGGTATCGTTGGAGACGTCACTGCCCCCGGAGTCCTTGAGGAGGCTGTGGCAGATGGCACAGATGCCCGAACCGGCGAAATCTTCAGTAATGAAGGTCGTCAACGGCCCCGCCGGGGGATTGGGCTCAGCGATGTCCTGGCCCGTCAAACCATCGGTTACGAAAACGGCAGCGAGCAGCATAGCCGGAATTGCGACTAAAACAGCATGTTTGTTCATCGTTAACCCCCATTATTTCATTGTAGTCATTGAATCGGAGAAGGCTATGGCAGTATTGCTTGATTATTCAAAAAACATTCATCCGCGCCATAGAAAAAAGGCCGGGAGGAATTCCCCCCGGCCCTTAACACAATATGTGGAGGTGCTCTAACTGTCTTTTGTATCTATCAGTTACCGCTGATCCACCGAGGGTTGCCGCGGTTATCGCGGAAGCGGAACTGCTTGCCGCCGTCGACCTGTAATGTGCGGGCTACGCAGTCGCGGTTCTGGATAGAGCCGCGAATGCGAACCTGGTCGCCCTTGGCCGCAGCCACGCCTAGGTTTTCGCAGTAGTATTGCGGGCCCAGGTAAACGGTGTAGCGTTTCCTATCGTTGGTACGGATTCGTAGCTCGAGGCCGGGATCGAAATCCTTGCCGTGTGTGCGGGTGCGAACGCTGACAACCGTGCCGGTTACGAGGCCCGTGGAATCCGCGTTGAAAGCGGGGGCGTTGTAGTTGAGCACGTTGCCCCCGCGCCAAATAGGGTAACCTTCTTCGTCCCTCAACTGCACGGTCGTGCCGTCGACGGTGATCGACTGGGCGATCAAGTAATCGTGGTCGGTGTAGCCGTCGAAATAGGGTGATACCACGGAACCCGTAACTGAGATTTGGAGGCCTTCCTCAAGTTCGATGCCGCTGTCCTCGAGGAAGCGCCAGGGACCAAGCATCAGGTAAAACGCCTCGCCGCTACCGGCGGTGAAGATGTAGTGCATGCCGTTACCGGTGTAGTTACCGTTTCCGTTGGCAACCCAGTAGTTGAGGCTCTCGGTGAGGGTGCCGTTGAAGCTGGCCACCGTGGCGGGATCGTAATAATTCTCGCCCAGCGGGCCTTTGCCGACGCCCTGGCCGTTGCCGCCGTTGCCGCCGCGCCACAGTGGGTAGCCGTCGGAATCGCGCAGGCTGACTCCCTGGATACTGGTGGCGATGATGAACTTGTCGGCGTAGCCGGTGATGTAGGCATTGACGATGGAGCCGGTGACGGTGACGTTGTCGCCCACGCTGAGCGAAACGCCGTTGTCGTCCAGGAACCATGCGGGCGCCAGGATCAGGCTGTACGCGGTGCCGCCGGCGGTGAACTCGAAGTGCTGCCCGGTGCCGCAGTAGTTGCCGCTGCCGTTGGCATTCCAGTCGCCGTACTGCTGTGTCAAAGTGCCGCTCAGGGTTTGAACCGTTGAAGGATCAAAATAAAGGGGACCGCTGCCGTCGCCTCTGCCGTTGCCGTTGCCATTACCGCTGACTACCGCGTCGTCGGTAGCGGCCACGGTGGAGATGGCGAGCAGGAGAGACGCCAGGCTGACCACAATGAGCTTGCCGGTTGTTATTCTTTTCATTAATGAACTCCTTTTACCTCGTTAATAATTTATGTCCGCCCGATTATGGGCTGAATTCCTCGTTCGCTTGGTTATTAGGCAAAGGCTGTGCCACAATCCGCTTTGGGATTGTCGAATCAATAAACGTAATTAAATCAATGGATTACGGGGTCATCTCAATTGGCCAGGGGCTTTAGAACAAAGATTATTTGTCGGTGACAGTAGAATATCCTACAAGCGCCGGAGAATATTCCACACCGAGTCGGTTGATGAAGGCTCAAAATCTGTCGGGCGGGAGTTCTCGCGAAGTTTTCCCGTTTGTGTTAAAAAAGGTAATCCCCTTATTGCTGGTGGCCCGGATGCGCAAAGCGGCGATCGACGTTGGTTCTCAATCGATTCTTCTATTGATTGCCGAAACCGGTGACGGCGGCAGCATACAATCTGTGCGCGAGGAAATCTTTGCCCCGCGGCTGGGTGAAGGCCTTGCCGGCAGCGGAAGGCTGACTAGGGCTGCTATGCAGCGTGCCGAGGCCGACCTTAACCGGGCTCTTGCTGTTTGCAGCGAGGAATGTATAGAGCGCGGGGACATCATCGCCGCGGCGACGGCTGCCGTGAGAGAGGCCTCAAATGGCGAGGACTTCGTCGTCAGCGTCCGAGAGAATCTTGGTTTGGAAGTGATGGTGCTGAGTGGTCTCGAGGAGGCGGAGTTGAGCTATCTGGGCTCGCTCTCGGGCTTGGATGTCGGCGAAAACGACCCTGTTGTGGTACTCGATGTCGGCGGTGGCAGCAGCGAATGTATCATTGGTTTTGGGCGTTGTCCCTGCGAGGCAATGAGCGTGCCGATCGGGGCTGTAAAGCTCGCCGAGAGGTACGGAAGAAGCCCGGGCACCATCGAGGAAGCTCTCGAAGAGCTGGCGGCTGCGATTCGGGGCCCCGCCGTTGCTGCGCGCGGGCGCTCAATGATAGGAGTCGGGGGGACTATCACGACGCTTGCGGCTGTGAAGCTGGGTTTGGATAAATACGACGCAGGAGCGATCTCCGGGTGCTGTTTGACAATCGGAGATCTGGACGGGTTGATTGACAAGTTCCGTTCGCTTGCACTGGAGGAATTGAAGGATTTGAAGGGGATGGAGCCCTCGCGGGCTGACATAATCGAAGCGGGAGCGACAATTTTCAGGCAGTTTATGAAGGAAGCAGGATCTGAGGAGACAAGAGTTAGCGCCGGAGGTCTGCGTTATGGACTGCTGGCCGCGAAATAGACTTCGGCCCTGTAAGAACAGTTACTGATACGAACGTTGACAACTGTCATATTAGGGCTATGAAATTGATTTGTAGCTGGGAGATAAATAAATGAGAAATAAGATCAACATGTTAATGGCGGTTGCCGCGTTGTTGCTGGTAGCGAGCGGAGCATTTGCACAGGAAGCACGCAAGGTCAAGCAGTTGAGCGACGCTCCGAATATCCCGCAGTTCGAACAGGATGTCACAGTCAGGCTGCGCCTGATTGACGTGACTGCCGTGGATTCGGCGGGGGACTATCTCACCGATCTAACCAGGGACGATTTCAATGTATTCGTAAACGGTAAGCAGGTGGAAATCAGAACTTTCGACGCCTACTTCCCCGGTGCGATTGCAGCGCCGGCAGCCAGGGAGGAAACAGTGGGAGGCGTTCCCAACGCTGCCATGCCTACCCGCAGGATCGTGTTGTTCTTCGACCAGGCTTACTGCAGTTTTCGCGGGCTTAAGAACGCCAAGGAAGCCGCCGAGGAGTTCGTCACCAGGAACCTCAGCCCCGGCGATGAAGTGATGGTTGTGGGCTATGACATGGCGCTGAGGATCTACCAGACCTTCACGAGAGACCGCGAGAGATTGGCCGCTGTGATCCAGGATATTAAGTACGGCTTCAGCTCGGGCCCCAGCAATCCATCGAGCTTCCGGGGAGAGAATCCCCACAACATCCGAATATATCTGCAATCATTACAGAAGCTGGCTCTCTACCTAAGTTCGTTCAGGGGCCGGAAGACCTTTGTGATGCTGAGCGAGGGCTTCGACGAGCGTATCGCCCTCTATTCGGTACCGCAGTATCTGAAAGATACTTACGACAGTTACAACAACGCCAACGCGACTATTTTCACGGTCGACGTACGCGGAATCGACGCGCCGGGCCACAGCGGCTCCGCCTATGTCGACATTAATCGACGGCGCAGCAGGCACAACACGCTTGCCTCGATGGCGATTGACACCGGCGGCGTTTTCTACCGGGGTAGCAATGACGTCGAAACGCTCCTGCTCAAGGTAGATACAGACATCAGCCATTATTACGTAGTTGGATTCTACATCGACGAGGAGCAGGACGGGCGATTCCGCGAAGTCAGGGTCACGACCGCCCGCCCAGGGGTAAAACTGCGCTATCGCGATGGTTATTTCGCTCCAAAACCATATAGAAAATTGAACAGCGATGAGCGGTTGGTCAATCTTGAAGAAGGCTTCAACCGCAATACTCCCTCCTCCGATATGGAGGCATCTTTCGGCGTTCACGTTTTCCCACGTGCCGACGGCAGCGCCGTCGGCACGGTAATGGTTGAGACTCCGATCGAGCCCGGCGAAGCGCCGGAATTCGAGATACTCTATTATGTCAGTAATAAAGAGGAACAGCTCATCGACGCCGTTCACAAAATAATCACGTTTTCCTCCATGCCGTCCGGCAATATCTTTCGCCATGTCCAACCGGTTAAGCTGGAGCCCGGAGAGAATCTGATGCGGGTTGCCATCCGCAATAACCGCACCGGCAAACGCGCCTACCAGTTCGTGATTGCCCGCATGCCCGAGGTTGGCGATGGATTTTACGCCAGCACCGTGGCATTCCTCGCAACCGGAAGTGATTTCGTAACCGCTTCCAAGGCGCGGATCAAATCATTGAAAAAGAATTACGACGTGCCGCAGCAAGAGGTAGCAGATCCGCTTGCACCCATCGCAAGAGAGGGGATAATCCCCAGCGTGTCTTCAGAACTGCAGCGCACTGAGAGGGTCGGTGTGGTCATCAGGGTCGTTGGTATGGAACAGGGAGACGGCGGCACTCCGCAGCTGTCGGCGACCTTCAGCTTGCGTACCTCAGACGGAACGACATACGAGGCTCGCGAGCGCGACTTCAGTGTCTACCCCGTGGCCGGCTCCGACGCCGCAGTGATAGTCTCGACGCTGGATATCGGTGATATCCCTCCAGGAGACTACACTCTTAACGTGCGCATCGATGACATAGTGGCCAAAAAGTCGGTCGGCCAGCGCGCGGATGTGGTAGTTCGCTGAGACTGATAATTGAATAAAACAAGGGGGCTGCGGCCCCCTTTTTAATGTACGTGGGAAAGCAGTTTCGGTAATACGCGTGAGAGGTCAGAAGCCGAAATCTCCTTCGCCCTCCTCTTCATCGTCGCCGGTGTCGTCGGGGCCGCCCTCGCCGGGTTGCTGAGTCCTCCCCTCATCTTCTTCGCCGGAGATGAATTCCCACTCGTTGTAGAATTCCTTGTCTTTCCACATGTGGATGGCTTTGTCCTTGCTCGTGCTGACGACACCAATAATCGGCAGACTGGAGCCGCCGGGCGCATCGCCCTGTGCCAGGCGGCGTTGTTCGTTGACTGAAAGTCTGCTGGCCCTGATGTTGCCGCCGGCGGCAGAGTAAATCAGCTCGAAGTCCCGGCCCGTCATCGGATCCTTAAAAAGTTGCCGTATGCATCGCTGCTTAAAAAGATCCTCAAGCTTGGTCGGCAGCGCGTTGAACTTCTTCTGGTACAAGGAGATGGCTCGTTGGTACTGCTCGCCGCGGAATATCAACTCCTCCTCACGGTCGCGGATGACGAGGTATCGCCACGTCGGCGCAATAGTGGCCATCGCGATGCCCATGATGGTCATCATCGCCAGTAGGCTTACCAGCGTGAAGCCGTTGTCGCTGCGGATCATCGGCGCTCTCTTCACCAGCTGCTGTAGCGAGTTCTCTCGCTGGAGCGCTCGCGGCTGCGGCTCTTGACGTCGTAGATGCCGGGTTCGTATTCGGGATCTTCTTCCGGATCGAAGCGCTCCATGACTGTGCGCCAGTTCTTGTTGCCGGTCATCGGGTCGGTGGGGATCGAGCGCAGGTACTTTTCGTCGACAAGCTGTCGCAGCGACTGGGGGTACTTCCCTTTGTCCAGGTAGAACTGATCGATCGCGTCGCGCATGAAGAAGAGGTTGTCCTTTAAAACCGCCTCGCGGGCGCGCACCACGGCGTTGTAATAGTTCGGCAGCGCAATGGTGGCGAGGATCCCTATAATCGCCAGAACCGTAACCAGCTCCAGCAGAGTAAATCCGCTATCATTTTTCCTGCGCATTACCATTCCCTGTATTTTGTCCCGTCAAGCGCGGTCCCTTCGCTGAGGCTGAAGGCATCGAAGACGTCCTCGCCGTCCCAGATCTCGGAATCGGGCTCGTCCTGGCTGCCCCGCAGGCCCCACTCGCGACGGCCGGTCATCGGGTCGCGGGGGATCCTGCGGAGGAACTTGAATTTACGGTCCTTGCCGACCAGCTTCACCCCTTCGGCGAGCAACTCGAGAGTCTCGGGATAGCCGGTTTCGGTGGCCTCGACCTCGATCTTCTTCTCGTCGGCCATCTTCTTGTGCAGATCGATAGCACGGCGAATCTCGCGCAGGGCGCGATGCAGCTCGATCTCCTTGGCCCTCTTGAGCGAGACCTTCGTCATCGGCAAGACGGCGGAGGCGAGAATGCCGATGATAATCACCACAGTGATCAGCTCGGCCAGGGAAAAGCCCGCCTCACCGCCCGGTATCAGCGAGCTAAGCAGCTTTTTACCCGATTTCCTACTCATTTGGCGGCGGCTCCTCCTCTTCATCTTCCTCGTAGTATTCTTCGTCGTAGTATTCGTCGTCTTCATCGTAGTAATACTCGTCGTCGTCGTAATCGACCCGGAAGCTCTGTCCGCGACCTTTTAACGGCACACCGAGAAGGAAACGGATGTTTTCGAGGTCGGCCATCGATATCGTGCCGCGGTAGCCGAGGTTGACTTCCGGCCCGATCTTGATCGCGCGCAGGTCGGCCATGGTTATCAGCGCTCCCCGCACGATGTGCGGCGTCAGCGTGATGATGATGTCGGTCTTGCGGATGTCGACATGCTTCTTGCTGAACAGCCTGCCGATCACCGGAATATCGGCCAGCCCGGCAATACCCTCAACGGCCGTTTGCTCCTCCTCGCGGATCAGGCCGGCCAGCAAGTTCGTCTCTCCGTCGCGCAACCTGATCTTGCTCTTGACGTTGCGCGTGGTGAACGAGGGATTGGTGGCTGTTGCACCAGGCCCGATTGAGCTGATATCGATGTCCAGCTCGAGAGTGATTTCCTGGTTGTGGTGGACACGAGGGGTAATGTTGAACTTGATGCCGATGCTTTCGTACTCGTAGGAGTCGACCGGTGTCCCGATGCCTGCAGCCGCGTTGGGATTAAAGGTGGTCTTGCGCACCGGCACGCGCTCGCCGATGTGCAGATTGCTCTTCTCACCCTCTGTGATGCGCAGTTGAGGCTTCGCCAGCAACCGTGACTTCGAGTTCGTTTTAAGAAAGTGGTAGGTAACGTCGGGGATGGTGAGGTACAGGTTGGTCTTGTTAATCGCCCTGAAATCGTCGAAACGCACCGCGCTCTTAGAGCCGTCACTGGCAATGGCTGGGTTGACGAATTGCTGGGTGGCACTGTAGCTGCTAAGCAGCAAGCCGATGTCGCTGAGAAGGGTGGAGTCGACCTGAAGGATTTCTATGTCGATGATCACCTCTGCTTTCGGCTTGTCGAGGATGTCGATCAGCTTGGCGATCATGGCCAGCTTCTGCGGCGAGTCGCGCACGATTATCGCGTTGGTCGTCTTGTTCTGTTGGATCTTGATGCCCGGGACCAGCGTCCTCAGGGCCAGGAATACATCGCGCACCTCGGCATTTGAGAGGAAGAAGACCTTGACTGCCAGATCCTCGTACTGCTTGCGGATGTTGGGCGAGCCGTCGAGGATCATCAGTGTGTCGTCGTTGATCTGGCGGTAGAAGTGGCTGTTTGAAGTGACGAAATAATCGAAGGCGTCCCAGAAGGTGGCGTTGTTGACGATGAAATCGGTCTTGGCGTTCAGCTTCTGGCGCACCGAGTCATGGAAGACGATGTTGATGCCGGCCATTTTTGCCAGCGCCTGGTAGATGGCCTTGACCTCGCGGTTGGGGAAGTTGAAGTTTTGAGTCTGCTTGCCGTTGATGTCGATCACCGGCTTCTGTTCGGCGGCCTCGTCGAGCTCCTTCAGCTCTTGCTCGTGGAGCAGCTCCCACTCCTCCTTCTGCCGGTGCTCGGCGAGCATCTTGTCGAGCGCGGCCACATTCTCCTTGAACTCGAACATCGCCTGGCGGTTCAGCGGATCCAGCTCAACGGCGGTGCGGTACTCGATCATAGACTGCTCGTAGCTCTTTTCCTCCCACAAATCGCGGCCGCGTAACAGGTGCATCTTTGCGGCCATGCGCTTGGCGACCTCGAGCCGGAGCCTGATTTCGACGCTGTCGGGTCTCTTTTCCAGGGCTTGGGCGTAGAGCACCAACGCCTGGTCCCAGTTACGCTGCTGCTCCATCATCTTGGCGCGCTTCAGGCCTTGATCCGTCGCGCAGGCGCTGAACGTGGCCAGCATAACCGCGATAATGAGTGTGATAAGGCCTCGTTTCATGTGTCTTCTCCTTCGTCTTGGTCGCCCACGGGCGGTTCCAGCGTCAGTCTCTGCTCGAAATCGCCGCCGATGACGTAGATGAGAATAGAGTTATTTTCGATAGCCTTGATTTCGAAGGTTTTGTTAATCGTATCGCCGATCTGCCCGGAGAAATAGCGGCCCCGCCAGAGGAATGCCGCGTGCTTCGCGCCCTCGCGCTCGATAAATCCGAGGTACTCGTAATCGGTGAGACGCTGTCGAGCCGGCCTTCCGGTCGAGGATGCTTCGTCGCCTTCGGCTGTTCCGGAGTTTCCGGAGACTTCGGCATATTCTATATCATCGCCCGTTTCGCCTTCCGATCCGAGTTCTTCTCTCGCCGAGGAAAATGTGAAGAGGTTGCGCAAGGCGCCCTCGAATTTCTCCGGCTGGCGGCTTAGCAATTCCTTGTCGAGCCGTGGGAAGGAGGCGGCTGCTTGTCCCGTGCTGTCTGCGTTCCGGCCTGGTTCGCCGGGTGAGTCATCATCACCCGCTCCGGTGGCGCGTTCCCCGCCGCCGCCCCAGAAGGGCATGAAGGGGAGGGAGACCACAAGCAGCAGGCCCAGCAGAATCAGTAAATTTCTCTCCCGGCGGTTCATCGTTCATCAACCTCCTCGCCGGCCTCAAGCACCTCACCCGAGCCCTCGGGCCTGTGGAAATAGGTTGAAACCCCTATCCGCATCGACAGCTCGCCTGCCAGTTCGCCGCTCTCCAACTCGATGCCGTCGATGATCAGGAAGTTCTCCGAGCGTTCGATCGTGTTAATGAAGAAGCGGAGGCTCGCGTAGTTGCCCTGCAGCGGGAAGTTCATCATGAAGCGTTCCAGCGGCTGATTTTGCACGGAGTTGATTGAGTAGCGGACACGGGTCGGCTGAACGCCGAAATCCGCCGCGATTTCATTACGGTCCTTGATCACGCTGATCTGGCGGTCACGGCCTTCGAGAACCTCTTTGAAAAAACTTTCCAGGTCGCCGCTGGCGGCTTCCAGCGCTCTCCTGTCTTCCGAGAGTCCCGCGAGCCTGGCGCGCAGCCGGTTTTGCCTTTCCATCGAGTCGTCCAGGCGCTCGCGGCTGATGGTCTCGGCGTTGATCTTGGGCAGCGTAAAGAAAGCGAAAACGATCACGTTGATCAGCAGCAGCAGTGCGCCGATGCCGATCAGCAACGAAAATTTGCGCAGGAATTCGGCAAACACCAGCTCACCTCATCTGTTTCGATAGGAGACCCGAAGTCTCCATATCTGTCCTGATTCCTGGTCCGAGGGGCTCTCGTCCTCGAGGCTTACCTGCCCGAAATGTGGCGATGCGCCCAGCGCTTGAACGAAATCCAGAGCGGCTTCCGGCTCCGATTCCTCGATCCGCAGCATGAGCGCCAAGCCTCCCTCGGAGGAATAGGGTGATATTTGCAGCATGCGGACAGACGGCGGGGTGATTTCCTCCAGCCTGTCGAACAGCCGCGTCCAGTTGAGCTTCTGTCGAGCGATCAACTCGTTTGCGAACCTGATTCGGTTGCCCAACGTTCCGGCCTCTTCACTGCTGAGGCGGCGCTCGGTAGCTGAAATCTCCGTCTCGATTCGTCTGAGGTTGGCCATCGCTTCATCGATCCGCTGCTCAAAGCCGCCCTCGCCTGCGGGCGCCGCCATTAGCGCCGAGACGTTTATCACCGAGAAGGCCACGAGTCCCACCGCTATCAGCAGTGCGATCACCATGGGCACCGCAATGTTGACAAATGGTCTCCGTGCCAGATTCAGATCGTATCGCATTCTCAACTCCTGCCGGCCGCGCCGACCGCCGCCAGCACAGTGCCCTGATCTTCGGGGCGGTTGCGCAGATCGGCCGGCAATTCAGCGAATTTCTCAAGCTCCAGGGCATACGCATCGAAACCGGCCTCGGTCAACATTGTCAGTAGTCCGTTACCCTTGATGCCCGGCCCGTAAAGGTAAATCGCTTTCAAGCCCTCGCTGCCGAGCTTGTCCTGCGCGAACAGGTTAAGGGTGCGCAACTCATGAGTGATCATCGTCTGAGATTGTTCCGGCGCAAAATGCCTCGTTCGTCCGAACGCGAGCTCCCCTCCGAGGAAGAGATTTATTGTGAAGTAATGGAGTGCCACTCTGACCACCGCGGAGTCGCCGGCATTCTCCAGTGTTGGGCTTGCCAGGTTGGCTGCTGCGAGAGAGGCGGATTCGATCAAACCGAGACGTGTGCCCCTGCTGCTGAAGAAATCCTCCAGGCCGGCCGTCATTCGTTTTGATGTCAGAACCGCCAGATAGTTGGCCCCGCCGGAGCTTCCGGGCAAGCGGTGATAAGCAAGAACCGCGGCCTCGAGGTTGATCGGCACGAGCCGCGACAGCTTGAAGCGGATCATGTCAACCAGCTCTTTGCCTGTCGCCGCCGGATTTTCCAGCTCGAGAAAAAAGGTCCTGACGGCGGTGTCGGGCAGGACGAGCGAAAGGCGCTTAACGCGTCCGAGCGTGTCGGCAAGATCTCCCAGACGCAGGCGCATGTCGTCATCGAGCAGCAGCTCGGCGCCGAGATCATCTCCTTCCACCGATCTGAAGGGGAAATTTACCCTGTGCCATTCTGCCAGGCTCATATCGCCCTTGGAGCGTTGCAGGCGCACCGCAGAGGCGTAGCCGTCGCCGATCTCAATCGATACGGGCGGGTATTTGGTTCGAAACCCGATCATGCTCGTCACTCCACGAAAGTCACTTTGTTAATTTCTTCGATAGTCGTGATGCCGGCCACGGCCCTCTCGACCGCCTCGTCACGCAGGAAGCGCATCCCCTCCTTGCGCGACTGGCGTTTGATCTCCGCAGCGCTGCGCTTCTCTAGGATCATCTCGCGGATCGTGTCGGTCATCTCCAGAATCTCGAGTATCGCTTCGCGGCCCTGGTATCCGGTGCCGTGGCAGTCGAGGCAGCCGATGCCGCGGTAGAAGGTGACATCACCGTAGGTCTGCGGATCGATCCCCGAGTATATCAATTGCTCCGCGGTGTACTCGGCTTTTTGCCTGCATGAGGGGCAGATACGGCGGACGAGACGCTGGGCGAGCACGCAGTTGAGCGCGGAGACAAAGTTATACGACTCTACGCCCATGTTGAGCAGGCGGCCGATGACGTCGACAACATTGTTGGCGTGGACGGTGGTGAAGACCATGTGGCCGGTGAGCGCGCTCTGGACCGCGATGTGGGCGGTCTCGGGATCGCGGATCTCGCCGACCATCACCTTGTCGGGATCGTGGCGCAGGATGTGGCGCAGGCCGCGCGCGAAGGTCAGCCCCTTCTTTTCATTGACCGGAATCTGCGTCACACCGTTGAGCTGGTACTCGACTGGGTCCTCGATCGTGATGATCTTGTCTTCCTCGTTCTTGATCTCACTGAGCGCGGCGTAAAGCGTGGTGGTCTTGCCGCTGCCGGTCGGGCCGGTGACCAGCACCATGCCGTAGGGCTCGCTGATGAACTTGCGGATGCGCTCGACCTGCTTGGGCGTGAAGCCGAGCACTTCGAGGTTGAGCTGGGCGAACTCCTTCTGGATCGCCTCCTTGTCGAGGATTCTGATGACGATATTCTCGCCGTGGATCGTCGGCAGCACGCTGACGCGGAAGTCGATCGAGCGCCGTCCGATCAGCTTTTTAAAGCGGCCGTCCTGTGGAATACGTTTCTCCGAGATGTCGAGCTCGCTCATAACCTTGACGCGGTTGACCACCTCGGCGGCATAGCGCTTGCTCATAGGCTTCATCGCGTGGTAGAGGGCGCCGTCGATGCGGTACTTGATCGCCAGCTCGTGGTCGCGCGTCTCGAGGTGGATGTCGCTGGAGCGGCGCTGGATGCCGGTAAAGATGACCGAATCGACAAGTTTGATTATCGGGCTGGCGTCACCCTCAAGCGACTCGATCGAGAGGCTCTTCTCGATGTCCTCATCCTCTTCGATCATGCGCGGCTGGAAGCCCTCGGTGGCCTCCTCCAGCACTCGCTGGCTACTCTCGCTCTTTTTTAAGATGTCGTTGATGAAGCTTGGGGTTCCGACTACGACACTTATCGTCGCTCCCAGTGCGAGTTCGAGTTCATCCTGCACGCGCACGTCGCTGGGATCGGCCATCACCACGGTCAGCGCGCCGTCGTCGCGACGAAGCGGCACGAAGTTATAGCGGTACATCAGCTTGGCGGGGATGGTGCTGAAGAGCTCGCCGTCGAGGTGGAAATCGTCGGGATCTAAGAACTCCACGCCGTAGCGCGATGCAAGCCGCTGAGCTTTTTCGATCTCCTCGCGGCTGCCCCGCGCCAGCGCGTCGTCGCTTCCGTTTGTCCTGTTATCTCCGGTTGCCATGTCTAAAGAATCTCCTTATGCGCCCACTCTGCCTAGCAGGTTGAACAGCGGATAATACATAGCGAATAAAAGCGTTCCGATCAGCGCAGCCATCACTACCAGCATCACCGGTTCCACCAGCGACAGCAGCGCTCCCAGCCGCGATTGCACTTCCTCGTCGTAGAAGGTGGCCACGTTGCTAAGCATCTCCGACAGGGCGCCGGTGCTCTCGCCGACCTCTATCATTTCCGCCGCGAGATCTTTCTCCAGCATCGTGCCCGAGATGGCCTCGTGCAGGCTCGCGCCCTCGCTCACCTTTCTACGTGCCAGCCGCAGATCGTCGGCCAGGATGGCGCTCGGGGCCGAGCGTTCCAAGTCGATGAGGCTGGTCACTATCGGCATGCCGCCGCGCAGCATCGAGGCCAGCGAGTGGAACATCTGGGAAAGCTGGTATTTATGGATAATGTTTCCGGCGATGGGGATTTTCAGTTTTAACCGCGCCAACGCCCGCCCGCCCCGCTCGGTGCTTCTCCACCAGAAGAACAGGAATAGCAACCCGATAAAGGCTCCTACAATGATCAGAATATTGGCCTGAAGCATCTGCGAGAAGCCGAGCACGGCCAAGGTGAATGCCGGCAATTCCTCGTGAAAACCCTCGTAGAACTTGGAGAATTCAGGGAGCACATAAGCGAACATGATTGCCAGCACACCCAAGCTCAATACAATCAGAAAAATCGGATAATAAAGGGCCTTGCGAAAGCTTTTGCGCAGGTTGCTAGTAAGCTTGGCGAGTTCGATGAAGCGTTGGAGCGCGCCGTCGAGATCACCGCTGCGTTCCCCCGCCACCAGCGCGGGCACGAAGTTGTCCGGCAGCATCGCCCGGCGTTCGGCGAAGGCGTCGGAGAGCGAGGCGCCGGTAATGACTTCTTCCCTAACGTCCTGCAGCAGGCGGCCCAGCACATTGTCACCCTGCCGCTGGATCAGAATGTCGAGGCTCTGGATGGCCGGCAGGCCTGCCTTGAGTAGCGCCTTGAATTCCTGCGCGAAGACGATAAAGTCGTCCTGCTTGATCTTGCCGCGCTTGCCGCCGGGTAAAATTGAAATCGCCGCGGGACGGATGTTGAAGATGTAATAACCGCGTCCTTCGAGGTCACGCTTGAGCGCCGTCTTGTTGTCGGCGGCAAAGCGTTTCTCGATGATCTCGCCCGCTTCGTTGCCCAGCTTGCAGATGAATTCAGCCATCGTCCGGACCGTTCTCCACTCTCAGCTCTCCTCGTCGAGCGTAATAACAAATACCAGAGGTTCACCGCGATCATTCCGCTCCTCAGTTTTTACGACGAGTCCGCCGCCCGCGGGAATCCGCAATCCCGAGCGTCGCACGATCCGCTTGGTTTCGAGATCGTAAATCGAGAAGTCGCGCAGTTCGATGGCGGTGCCGTCCTCGCTAAGCTGCGCGAAGCATTGCACCTGGTAGCGCTCGTCGATCACTTCGCGGTAGCGGCGGCCTTCTACCGGCGTCAGTAACAACTCGTCCTCCAGCTTGTACTTCGATTCATCGATCGTGCCGGCTTCCATGCCGCCGACCTCACGAATCTCCGGCTCATCCATTCCGCCGACTGCGAACATCAATTTCAGCCGCATTCGCAGTGTTCCAGGCGGAAGGTCGAGTTGCTCCAGTGCGCGTGCGATCCGCTCGAGATTCTCCGGCCTGTCGGTAATCTGCAGTTCGCGCCGGCCTTCCGGCAGGTGCAGTTCCGCCTCGTCGCTCATCAGCGGCCGCAGCGAGCCAAGCACTTCGGCGGCGAGCCGGTAGCGGAGCTTGAAAACCTGTTGTTTGAGATCAGCCGGTTGCTGCGCGCCCGACGGTTCGGCCGACGTCAGGCTCGTGTATGGGCGGGCTTGTTCCTGCTTTCCGAGATAGTCATTGACAAAGACAAATAAAGCTATCGCCAATACTACAACTGCAGCCGCGAGGCGGAACCAGGGGATCTTGTGCGGTGCAAGCTGGCGGTGCAGCAGCACGCGCTTCTTCATGCCGCCCCAGAAGCTATCCCAGCCCGGCGATTCGGCCTTTCGGGAAAGGAAGACGGCTTCCGGCGTGTCACTGCTCAGCGCGGCATGGCGGCCTTCCTGTGTGCTCACCAGCTCGGCCAGCCGCTTCCGCTCATCGCCGCTGAGGTTGTCGTCCTTGTACTTCTGCAGGAGCTGCCTGAGTTCGTCGTTCATCGCCGGCTTCTCCGTGTGGCGCGGGGTTGTACGCTCTCACTCTTCGGTCTGCTACTCGTCACCAGGCGCATATTCGGGAAAGCGCCTGCGGATCTCTCGCCGCAGCCCTTGCCGTGCCTGGTGGACCAGGTTGCGCACCGTTGAGGGAGCCACATCGAGGATTTCGGCCACCTCGTCGGTGCCGTAGCCCTCGATCTCCCGTAGCACGAATGCCGCCCGCTGCCGCTCGCCGATGGCTCCTGCCACGTCGATGAATACTCTCGCTGCTTCGCCGTGTTCAAGTGCTTCCTCGAACGGCTGCTGCGTCCACTCACTGCCGCGTTGCTCGACCAGCTTGATTCTGCGGCCGACATGGCGCGCAAGATCGATCGCCTTATTGGTGGTTACTCGCACCAGCCAGCGGTCGATTCCGGTGCCGCCGATGTTGCGCGGTAAGCGTGGCAGTTCGCGCCATAACTTAATGAAAGCTAGCTGCGCGACATCATCGGCCTCGTCGGGCCCGACTATCCGCGCCGCAATTCGGTGAACCAGATCCCGCCGCGGCATGATCAGCAGCCCGAAAGCCTCGGTGTCGCCCCCGGACGCTAGAGCAATAAGCTCGCTCTCGTCCGGAAGAGCCGCATCCGCGCCTTCGCGCCCGCTTGCTTCAAACCGCTCACGGTGATCCTTGTGGCTCACCTCTCAACCCCTATAACGTCTGCCGGCGATGAATCGTCTAGTGCGATTCGGGTTTTCGTGATTCTCAGGGGGCGGCACCGCGGGTGTCAAGGCTCTTGCCGTTGACCTGCCCGATTCGCAGAAGTTAAGATCGGGAAACCAGGAGGGCGGTTGGGATGAAAGCGAAAGTATACGTCAGCTACAAGGATGCGGTGCTCGATCCGCAGGGCCAGGCGGTCAAGAATGCCATTGCCAAGATGGGCTATGAAGGCTTCAAGCGCGTGAGGCAGGGTAAGATCTTCGAGATCGAGCTGGAGGGAATGACCCGCGAGCAGTCCGAGAAGGCTGTCGACGAGGTCGCCGACAAGCTGCTGCACAACGTCAACATCGAGAAGTACCGCTTCGAGATCGAGGAGTAAGAAGCGTTCGTAAGGTATGATAAGCCGCGCCTGCTTTTTCGTTGCATCATCCAGATTTCGTTGTCGCTGTAACTTTCATACCGAGATATTGTATTTTCTTGATGCCGCTCTCTTGACTTCCCCTACTTGCGGGAGATAATAAGACCTTACTGGTATCGTCCCACCCACAAACCATAGGAGGCAGCGATGAAGGTTGGGGTAGTGGTCTTTCCAGGGAGCAACTGCGACCACGACACCCTTTACGCCTTCGGCGACGTTCTCGGTGCCGATGCCGTCGAGATCTGGCACAAGCAGACGAAACTCGGCCGGCCCGATATCCTGGTGATTCCCGGCGGCTTTGCCTACGGCGACTACCTGCGCTGCGGTGCGATCGCCCGCTTCAGCCCCGTGATGGAAGTGGTAATCGACTTCGCGGGCAAGGGCGGGCCGGTGATCGGCATCTGCAACGGCTTCCAGGTGCTCTGCGAAGCGGGGCTGCTGCCGGGCGCGCTACTGCGCAATCGTAACCTGACCTTCCTGGGGCGTGATATCCACATCGCCGTCGAGCGCTGCGATACCGCCTTCACCTGCGCCTGTGAAGAGGGACAGGTGCTGCGCCTGCCGATCGCCCACGGCGAGGGCAACTACTTCGCAGACGAGGAAGCGCTGAAGAAACTCGAGGGCGAAGGGAGGGTGGTCTTCCGTTACTGTGGCCCCAACGGCGAGACCGACGAAAAGTTCAACTACAACGGTTCGATCGACCGCATCGCCGGCATCTGCAGCGCCAACAGGCGGGTGGTGGGGATGATGCCGCACCCCGAGCGCGCCTCCGATCCCGAGCTCGACGGCAAGGGCGACGGCCTGGCGATAATCCGTTCCGCGGCGAACTTCGCTGTTCCGGCGTGAGGAGAAGATGAGCGACGAACTTCTGCTGCAGCCGACAACACTGGAGGACGCCCTCGGCGAGGGCCTGACCGAGGAGGAATGGGAGAAGATCCTCAAAATCCTCGTACGCGAGCCCAACATCACAGAGCTCGGCATCTTCGCGCTGATGTGGAGCGAACACTGTTCTTATAAAAGCTCGAAGGCGCACCTGCGCCGCCTGCCGACAAGCGGCCCGCAGGTGATCCAGGGTCCGGGTGAAAATGCCGGGGCAGTCGACATCGGCGAGGGGCTGGCGGCCGTGTTCAAGATGGAGAGCCACAACCACCCCAGCTTCGTCGAACCCTACCAAGGCGCGGCCACCGGCGTCGGCGGCATCCTGCGCGACGTCTTCACCATGGGCGCGCGCCCGATCGCCAGCCTCGACTCGCTGCGCTTCGGCGAACCCGACCATCCCAAGACGCCCGGGCTTATCGCGGGAGTGGTAGCCGGCATCGGCGACTACGGCAACTGCGTCGGCATCCCCACAGTCGGCGGCGATGTCGTCTTCCACCCCTCATACAACGGCAACATCCTTGTCAACGCTTTCACCCTCGGCATATGCGAGGCCGACCGGATCTTCAAGGGTCTGGCGGCTGGGCCGGGCAATCCGGTGATCTACGTAGGCGCGCGCACCGGCCGCGACGGCATCCACGGCGCAGGCAACCTCGCCAGCAAGGCATTCGAGGACGGAGAGGAGGAAAAGCGGCCGACCGTGCAAGTTGGTGATCCGTTCATGGAGAAGCTGCTGCTGGAGGCCTGCCTTGAGCTGATGGCCGGCGACGCGATTGTCGGCATCCAGGACATGGGCGCCGCCGGGCTGACCTCGAGTTCCTTCGAGATGGCGGGCCGCGCAGGCACCGGTATCGATCTCGACCTCGACAAGGTACCCGCGCGCGAGGCGGGCATGACGCCCTACGAGTTCATGCTTAGCGAGAGCCAGGAGCGGATGGTGATCGTTGCGAAGCAGGGCCGGGAAGAGGATGTCCGCAGGGTTTTCGAGAGGTGGGATCTGCACGCCGAGGTGGTCGGGAGGGTGACCGACGACGGACTGATGACGGTGCGTCATGGCGGCAGGATTGTAGCCGAGCTGCCGGTGAAACCACTCGCTGACGAGGCCCCGGTTTACGACCGCCCTGCCGAGCGCCCGAAGTGGCAGGACGAATTGCAGACGCTCGATCTCGCGGAGATCCCTCAACCGCAGGAGTGCGGCGAAATATTGTTGCGTCTGCTCGGCGGCGCGAACCTCTGCAGCCGCGAGTGGGTCTATACGCAGTACGATTCCACGGTTCGTACCAACACGATGGTCGAACCGGGCCCTGCGGATGCTTCCGTGGTGCGGATCAAGGGCACCAACCGCGCCCTGGCGCTCAAGAGCGATTGCAATAACCGCTACTGCCTGCTCGATCCGCATGAGGGCGCGAAGGCCGCAGTGGCCGAGGCGGCACGCAACATCGCCTGTGTCGGTGGCAAGCCTCTGGCGATCACCGATTGCCTCAACTTCGGCAATCCCGAACGACCGGAAACGATGTGGCAGTTTTCGCGGGCAATCGACGGAATCACGGAAGCATGCGAAGCGCTCGGCTGCCCCGTCGTCAGCGGCAACGTCAGCTTTTATAACGAGACCGCAGGCAAGGGAATCGCTCCGACACCGATGATCGGCATGGTCGGCCTTATCGAAGACCGCTCGTCGATCTGCACCGCAGATTTCAATGGCGAGGGCGACGCGGTGATCCTGCTCGGTGAGACGCGCGAAGAGCTGGGAGGCAGCGAATACCTCGCTCAGATCCACGGCATCGAGCGCGGCATGCCGCCGCGTGTCGACCTCAAACGCGAGAAGGCGCTCGGCGAAACGCTGCGCGAATTGATCGGCTTGGGCATCCTGCGCAACGCCCACGACATCTCCGACGGCGGCCTCGCGGTGGCCGTGGCAGAGAGCTGCATCGTCGGCCGCAGACGCTTCGGCTGCACGCTTGAGCTGGAAGGGAAACACAGGATCGATGCGCTGCTGTTCGGCGAATCGCAGGGCCGCGCGGTTTTATCCTGCATGGCGGAGAATGTCGCATACGTGATCGAGACCGCCCGGCGGTGCAGTGTGCCGGCGCAGCGGATCGGCACAGTCGGCGAACGCGATGGAAGACTTGTGATTAAACAAAACGGCGTGACGTTGGTGGATCTCGGTATCGGGGATATATTCGAAGCCTGGAGCGGGGCTTTCGCGAAAATTGTAATCGGTGAGAACGGAGAGTAGAAAGCAGAGAGGCGCAATGTCGGACGAGGACAAACTTCACGACTGCTGCGGGATTTTCGGCATCTGGAATCATCCCGACGCGGCTCGTTACACCTATCTGGGCCTTTACGGCCAGCAGCACCGCGGGCAGGAGAGCTGCGGCATAACCTCCACCGACGGCGGGAACATGTCCACACGCAAAGGGATGGGCCTGGTTGCGCAGTACTTCGATGAGCAGAGGATGGCGGAACTCAACGGTAGTGGGGCTATCGGCCACGTGCGCTACTCGACCACCGGCTCCAGCCAGCCGAAGAATGCCCAGCCGATCTACTTCGACACACACCGCGGCCCGATCGCTCTGGCCCACAACGGCAACCTGGTCAATGCGGTCAGGGTTCGTGACACACTTTCGCGTGCCGGCACGATCTTCATGACGAGCAGTGACAGCGAGGTGATTCTCCACCTCACAGCCCAGAGCGCAGAGAACGACATCGTCTCGGCCATAGTCGACGCTCTCTACCAGGTGAAGGGCGCCTACAGCATAGTGGTTTTGACACCGGAGATGCTGCTGGCGGTGCGCGATCCCCACGGCTTCCGGCCGCTGGTGATGGGCAGGCTCAATGGCTCGACTGTCTTCGCCAGCGAAACGACGGCCTTCGACCTCATCAGCGCCGATTATGTTAAAGAACTGGAACCAGGCGAGGTGGTTTTTATCGGCAAGGACAACGAGGAACCGAAGAGTATCTTCCCATTCCCGAAGGAGCGTAAGCACCAGTGCGTCTTCGAGCACGTCTACTTTGCGCGCCCCGACAGCCGCATCTTCGGAACGATCGTGCACAGCGTCCGGCGAAAGCTGGGTGAGAACCTTGCTCGCGAGACCGCCGGCGAAATCGAAGCCGACCTGGTGGTGCCGGTTCCCGACGGCGGCAATTACATCGCCCTCGGCTACAGCCACGAGTCCGGCATCCCGTTCGAGATCGGCCTGGTGCGCAACCACTACGTCGGGCGCACCTTCATCGAGCCGGAGCAGGGGATCCGCGACTTCGGCGTCAAGGTCAAACTCAACCCGATCCGGCGGGTGATCGAGGGCAAGCGCATCGCGCTGGTCGACGACTCGATCGTGCGCGGCACCACCAGCCGCAAGATCATCCAGATGCTGCGGCAGACGGGCGCGACGGAGGTTCACTACCTCGTCGGCTCGCCGCCATACATCAGCCCCTGCTACTACGGCATCGACACGCCGGAGAAAGAAAACCTCATCGCCGCCAACCACCCCGTTGACGGTATCCGCAAGTCGATCGGCGCCGACAGCCTTCAGTATCTCTCGCTCGAGGGGCTGCTGCAGGCGGTCGATCCCCATCGCGAAAACTACTGCATTTCCTGTTTCACCGCCCACTACCCGGTGCAGACCTCCAAAGACGCCGACGACCAGCTCAACCTTTGGCACCGCCGCGAGCTGAACGGCGACGGCGTTTCGTAGAAATTGACTGGGGGCCAGCCGGGTCGAAACCGGGGACGAAACCGGTGTTATTCAGATCTTTTATTCAGGGAATGGTAGGCAGCGCCGTGTTCCGGATCGTAGATTCTCCGTGAAGATCAGGCGTTGGTTTCCTCAGCGGATGTTGCCTGCAAGTGATCTTCCATCCGACGGCGGATATCCTCGCGTTCAATCTTGGATTTGCCTTTGATCCAGGCGTCCATTTCGGCGGCGTCCTCGGCTGCGCGGCTGTTCTCCTTTTCAAAGAGGGTGTTGAGGAATTCCGCCTGCTTCAACCTAATCTCCTCGTTTCCATCGGTCATGATTTGCCTCCGCCACTATTAATCTGGTCGAAGTAGACCTCAAGTTCTTCGCGGATCAGATCGTGATCGAAACCGCGGCGCGTGAGGAAGCTGCCGAGGTTTTTCAAATCGCGCGCTGTCCGCGGCTCGCCTTTGACACGCAGGTGCTTGCCGATAACGCCGCGCAGCACTTCCGACTCGCGGAAATCCTCTCGCGAAGCCTCGAGGGCGCGTTCGATGGTCACTTCGGCGACTCCCTTTTCCCGCAGCTCCCGCCTGATGCGCCCGTGGCCGTAGCCCCGCCTGAGACGAAAACGGACATAGCTTTCGGCTAAACGTGCGTCGTTAACAAATCCTTCCCCTTTGAGGATCCCGATGATCTGCTCGACTGACTCTTCAGGCAGTTCTCGCTGCTGAAGGTAATCGCGGGTTTCCGCTTCGGTGCGGGGGACGCGGGAAAGACGCCGCATGGCGCGAACCAGTTCTTCATGGAGTGCGGATTCTTCAGGCAGAAGGTCCGAGAGTTCTTCGGGTTCGGAGCGGGAGTGCCGCGTTTCACTCATCGCCGAATATCTCGCTCTCCATCTGCTTGCGGGCGACGTCGGAGGCGGATTCGATGCCCTGAAGCTTGAGCTTGAGGTCAGCCGGGTTGGTGGCCCCACGCATCGCCTCTTCCTCGGTGATCATTCCCTGGCGGAACAGATAGAAGAGGCTCTGATCGAAGGTCTGCATACCGTACTGGGAGGTGCCGGCTGCGATTGCGTCGCGGATCATACCGGTTTTGTCCTTATTCTCGATGCACTCTTGGATGTAATTCGTGGCGATAAGTATCTCGGCGGCGGGGACGCGGCCGTCGCCGTCGGCGGTCTTCATCAGCCGCTGGCTGATTACCGACTTCAGCACCGTGGCAAGCTGGATGCGTATCTGCTTTTGCTGGAACGGCGGGAAGATGCTGATGATGCGGTTGATCGTTTCGGTGGCGTCGACTGTGTGCAGTGTCGAGAGTACGAGGTGGCCGGTCTCAGCTGCGATCAGAGCGGTCTCGATCGTATCGAGGTCGCGCATTTCGCCGACGAGAATGACGTCCGGGTCGGCACGCAAGGCGGCTCGCAGAGCGATGGAGAACGAGCTTGTGTCGGTCTCCAGCTCGCGCTGGTTGATGATGCTGCGTTTGTCGCGGTGGACGTACTCGATCGGGTCCTCGATGGTGATGATGTGGTCGATTCGGTGCGTGTTGATGTAGTCGATCATCGCCGCCAGGGTAGTGCTCTTTCCGCTTCCGGTCGTGCCGGTGACGAGCACCAGGCCGCGCTGCGCCATCGCGATATTTTCCAATATCTGCGGCAAATTCAGCTCCCTGACGGTGCGGATGTCGAAGGAGATGATACGCAGCACTATTCCCACGGTGCCGCGTTGGTAGAAGGCGTTGACGCGGAAACGCCCGAGGCCGGAGACCGAATAGCTGAAGTCGATATCCCTGTTCGCCTGAAAGTACTCCTTTTGCGGCTCGGTCATAATCGAGAAGGCAATCTTGGCGGTGTCTTCTCCGGTCAGGCGTTTCACCTCGGATACCGGCAACAGCGTCCCGTCGATGCGGAACCAGGGGTGCGACCCGGTCTTCATGTGGACGTCGGAGGCGCCGCGATCCAGCGCCATTTTCAGCAGAGTATTGATATGCATGGCAAATCCTGCTCTTGGGGTACCGTCGTAATTATATCACAGATATGGCTTTGTTTGCCTTTCAAAGAAAGGCGCCCGCCGCTGCGCGAGCGGCGGACGCCGGCAATTCCTCTCCCCCGAATCAGGTGAATGTCAGCCAGCCGTGGCGATCAGCGGCCTTGCTCGAGCGGACCTTCTTGAATTCCTCCTGAAGAAGCTTGGTGATCGGGCCACGGGTGCCGGCACCAACCGCTATCTTGTCGATCTCGCGAATCGGCGTGATCTCGGCGGCGGTGCCGCAGAAGAAAACTTCGTCGCAGATGTATAGCATCTCACGAGGGATGATGTGCTCTTCGAAAAGGAAATCTTCCAGAGCCTCTCCAGGCTTCTGCAGGTCGCGTATCAAGTCGATTATCGAGTTGCGCGTGATTCCCGGGAGAACGCTTGCGCCGAGGGGGGTGGTGTAAATCTGGTTCTTTCGAATGCAGAAGATGTTCTCGCCGCTGCCTTCGCTGACATAGCCTGAGGTGTCGAGCGCGATTCCCTCGCTGTAGCCGTCGAGTTTGGCTTCCATATTGATCAGCTGGCTGTTCATGTAGTTCGCCGCGGCCTTAGCCATCGCCGGCAGGGTGTTCGGGCTGAACCGTGCCCAGGTGCTGATTTTCACCGATGCACCGTGCTCAACCGCTTCCTTGCCGAGATAGTCGCCCCACTCCTGCGTTATCACGTAGGCCTCGACAGGGCAGCTCAGCGGATTGACGCCGAGCGAGCCGTAGCCGCGGATGACAAGCGGGCGGATATAGCACGCCTCGTGCTTGTTCTTGCGGATCGTTTCGAGGATGATCTCGATAAAATCATCCTGGCTCCATTTGAGGCCGTCCTCCATGCGGTAGATTTTCGCGGAATTGTAAAGTCGCTCGACATGTTCGATCAGGCGGAAGACCGCCGGGCCGTCTTCCGTGGCATAACACCGGATCCCCTCGAACACTCCGCTGCCGTAATGCAGCGCATGGCTTGCTACGTGTATCTTGGCCTCGTTCCAAGGCACAAACTCCCCATTAAACCAGATGAATTCACCGTTTTTTACCGTCATAGGAAGCTCCCTTCTGGTTGGATATAGCCGAGGTTGGCAGCATATATGATCTTTACCACCGGTCAAGTATACATTTATCCGAAGAATGCTGGCAAGCCAATCCGACCATTACTTCACAATTGCGCCCTTTATCCTTATGATTGTATTAATGATATAAGTGATTGTAGCGAGAAGGCGGTGATGACGGACAACGAAACTTGGCAGAGCCGGATCCTGAGGAAATTGCGGAGGTTCATCCCGATCATCATCCCCATCCTGATTATTACCGTCCTCGTGACCGCGGCCTACTTCCTGACCACCAGCCAGCAGCTTCGCTATTCGCAGTGGTATAGCCCGCTCGTGGGCCTGGCGATCATCAACATCAACATCATTCTTGTCCTCATCCTGCTGGTTGTGATTTTCCGCAACATGGTGAGGCTGTTCAGCGATCGCAAGCGGAGAATACCCGGTGCCCGTTTCCGCACGAAGCTGGTGCTGGCGATGATCGCCGTCACAATCGTACCCACCTTGCTCGTCTCGTTTACAGCGGTTGACCTTGTGGCCAAGATCATCGATTTCTGGTCGGCCCAGCCGGTCGACAAGATAGTCTCTTCCTCGAGTGAGCTGGCGGATGTCTACCTGGAGAGCAGCCGGGAGAATGCTCTCGCTCACACTCGCGAGTTCGCCCGCTATATTACCAACGAGAGCCTGCTCAGTTACGATAAGAACGAATTTCTCTGGCGGCGCTACCTTGAGCCGCAGATGGAGGCCAATCGCTACGACGTCGTGGACGTTTACATGGGCTCGGAACCGCTGGTGCCGATGATCGTCAATCCCGAGAGCCCGTTTTTGCCGTATCTTGAGGAGCCGATCCCGAGCCAGGTAAACGCCGTGATGAACAGCAGGCTGGAGGACAACCTCCACAAATTCACCGAGGAGGAGTTACCGGCCGGCACGCTGGTACGCTGCGCCGTGCCGGTGTTCGCGCGCGGCGAGGCGGCTCCCGATGCAAAACCGATCGGCGCCGTGATCCTGGGGTTTGGAGTGCGCCGTAATCTCACCAGCATCGCCAGCGCAATAAACAGCGAGTATAAAGCTTATCGCGAGCAGGCCGAGCAGCGCGAAGTGGTCAAGCTCTCCTCTCAGGTGCTGCTGCTGGTGTTCATGCTCATCAGCCTCTTCTCCGCTATCTGGGTCGGCATCTATTTCTCCAAGGGTATTACCGTCCCCATCCAGCAGCTGGTCGAGGGCACGAAGGCGGTCGCTGCCGGCAATCTCGATTTCAGCGTCGAACCGGTCACTACCGATGAGCTGGGCACGCTGATCAGCAGTTTCAACAAGATGACCCACGATCTGAAAGAGAGCCAGGAGGAACTCGAGGAAGCCAACCGCAACCTTGTGGTGACCAACCTCGAGTTGGAGCGCAGGCGACGCTACACCGAAACGCTGCTTTCAAATCTCTCCTCGGCGGTGGTCTCGCTCGACGCCGGCGGCAGGGTGACGACGATCAATCCCTCAGCGCAGGAGATGCTGAGGTTGTCCGGCAAAGATCTGATCGGGCTCGACTGGCGGGAGGCATTCGAGGAGTCCGACCTGCAACCGCTGGCCGAGCTGCTCGGGCGCTTCTTCGAGATCCACACCGTCAGCCTGACGCAGGAGGTCGAGATTCGCTTCGCGGAGCAGATCTTCCACCTCTCGGCCACAGTGACCGCCATCCGCCACGACGACGGCTCACTGCGCGGCACGCTGATCGTGCTCGACGATCTCACCCAGCTGGTCCGCGCCCAGCGCACGGCCGCCTGGCGCGAGGTGGCGCAGCGCATCGCTCACGAGATCCGCAACCCGCTTACTCCGATCCAGCTCTCCGCCGAGCGCATCCGCCGCAAGATAGACGACGTGAATAACGATCATCACGAACTGATCGCCAGCTGCACCGATACGATCATCGAGGAGACCGGCACCCTCAAGAGCTTGGTCGATGCTTTCTCATCCTTCGCCCGCATGCCCGCCGGGCGGCCGGTGCTTATCGATATCAATTCGGTGATCGAAAAAGCGGCCTCGATTTACCGCTCCGACGGCGACGGCTTCCGCATCGAGCAGAACCTCGCGAGCAGCGTACCCGAGGTCGGCATCGACATCGACCAGATGAAGATGGCCTTCGTCAACATCATCAACAACGCCATAGATGCGATGGACGGCCGCGGTGTGCTGCAGGTGATCAGCCGCTTCGACGCGGACCGCAAGGCGGTGGTGGTCGAGTTCGCCGACGACGGCCCCGGCATCCCCGCCGAGGTCAAGGAGAAACTCTTCATCCCCTACTTCTCGACCAAGAAAAAAGGCACGGGCCTCGGGCTGGCGATCGTCCACCGCGTCGTTTCCGACCACAACGGCTCGATCTCCGTCTCCGACAACCGCCCACACGGCACCCGCTTTACCATCGAACTGCCGGTTGACGGAGATTAGCCCGAATATTTCATCTAAACTGCCGGTCTCACTTTTTTTGATACGACACATCACGGGAGTTATACTCTCTGAAATCCTTTTGACGGCGGAGCCTATGCCAGAGCGGATACTGATAGTCGACGACGAGAAGGGGATACGCACAACGCTGCGCGGGATCCTCGAGGATGAGGGTTTCGAAGTGGATGCAGTGGGCAGCGGCGAGCGCTGCCTCGAGGTGGCGAGGAGCGGCGATTACGACCTGGTCATCCTCGACGTCTGGCTGCCGGAGATGGACGGCCTCGAGGTGCTGGAGCAGCTCAAGAAAGAGGGCAATCCCGCGCAGGTGATCATGATTAGCGGCCACGGCACCGTCGAGAGCGCCGTGCGCGCCACACGGCTGGGGGCGTGGGACTTCATCGAGAAGCCGCTCAGCCTCGACAAGACAGTGCTTGTCGTTCGCAACGCCATGCGCCAGCGGCAACTGGAGCAGGAGAATATCGAGCTGCAACGCCGCCTCGCCGCCGAGTACGAGATGGTCGGCGAGAGCAAGGCAATGCAGCGCTTGCGGAGCGAAATCGAGTTGGCCGCGCCGTCGGGCAGCCGCGTGCTGATCTTCGGCGAGAACGGCACCGGCAAGGAGCTTGTCGCGCGCGCCATCCACCGCGGCAGCGCCAGGGCGGACGGCCCATTCGTCGAGGTTAACTGCGCCGCCATCCCTGACGAGCTGATCGAAAGCGAGCTGTTCGGCCACAAGAAGGGCTCGTTCACAGGAGCGAGCGAGGACAAGGTCGGCAAGTTCCAGGCGGCCGACGGCGGCACGCTGTTCCTTGATGAGATCGGCGACATGAGCCTCAAGACGCAAGCGAAAGTGCTGCGCGCGCTGCAGGAACAGCGGATCGAACCCGTGGGCGGCAACCGCACCGTCAGCGTCAATGTGCGGGTAATCGTCGCCACAAACAAGAACCTCGAGGAGGAAATCGCTGAGGGCCGCTTCCGCAAGGACCTCTATTTCCGCATCAACGTCATTCCGGTGAGAGTGCCGCCGCTGCGCGAGCGCAGGGAAGACATCCCGATGCTCGCCGAGTATTTCCTCAAGGATTTGGCCGAGCGCTTCGGCCGCAAGCCGAAGGAATTCGACAAAGCGGCTATGGAGACGTTGAAGCGGCACGACTGGCCCGGCAACGTGCGCGAGCTTCGCAACACGATCGAACGCCTGATGATCATGGTTCCGGGCGAGACGATCGGCGCCGGAGACCT
>CBFCZO010000018.1:0-46423 GCA_965602675.1 uncultured bacterium
AGCACCTCGATCGAGGGCAGGTCCATGTGGTTCGTCGGCTCGTCCATCACGATCAACCAGGGACTACGGGTCAGGCCTTCAGCCAGCATCAGCTTGCGCATCTCGCCTGGGCTTGGTAAGGCGCTTTTCAGGAGTTGAGGCGGCCGCGAGCCGAGGCGGCTGACGATGGTTAGAATCTTTCCCTGGTCCTCGTTTGACAGGGATTTCAGCTCTCGCATGAAATCGATTTCCCGGGCGGCCGGTATCTCCTGCGGGATGTGAACGATTCTCTCTCGCGGCAGCTTGATGGTCTCGATTATATGCCGGATGAGAGTCGACTTGCCGCTCCCGTTGTTACCGACGACGGCGATCCTGTCGTCAGGTGAGAGTACAATCCGAGGAGTCTTCAGCGACCTTGCGGGGCCGAGGGGGAGTGCTAGCGGGGCGGTGGAATAAAGCAGGTCGCCCTGTTTTTTACACCCGCGAAACTCGATCCCCAGGCGATAGGTCTTTCTTACCTTGATGCCGTCGAGCTCTTCCCGTTTCTGCTTAAGGCGCCCCTGAAACTGATCGTACAGCCGCCCGGCTTTTCCGTCCTTGCCCGTCAACCTGGCAAGATCCTTTTTCGCCCGCGCATCGTGGTCCTTCGGCGCGAGACCTTTCTTCGACCTCAGCCTTTGCGCACCGGCCGCCTCCTCGCGGCGCCTAGTGCTCTCTCTCCTCAGCCTGCGAAACTCCTTCTTGACCACGGCGTGCCGCCTGCGCGTACTCTCCTCCTCCTGCCGGGAAAGCTCAACGGCCTCGGAGTATCCGCCCCGGCAGGCAGCGACTTCGGGCGGCCTGATGAAGAGGCAATTGCCGCACAGTCGATCGAGAAGCTCCCTGTTGTGGCTGACTATCAGTCCGATTCCCCTGAAGGCGGGAAGGACGTTCAGCAGCATGTCCAGGCCGGCCAGATCGATATGATTAGTCGGCTCGTCAACGGCAAGAATCTCCGGCTCCCGCCAGAGTGCCACAGCCAATTGAGCACGCTTGCGCTCTCCGTGGCTCAACGTCGGCCATCGCCCTGGCCAGTCGTTCGAGATATCAAGTTCACCAATCAGCCTGGCCGACAACGAATCGCCGGCCAAAAGGAATTCTTCGAAATCGGGAGGGGGATTATCCGTGCGCTGCTCACAATGAATAGCCGGCGCAGTCCTGACAACCTCGCCCTCCTGCGGCTGCAGATTGCCGCTCACCAGGCGCAGGAGAGTGGTCTTGCCGCTGCCGTTGACCCCGATGATGCCGGTCCAGCCGGGCGAAAAATGAAAGCTGAGCTCCCGGAAAAGCGGACTATCCTGGCCGTCGTAAGCGAAAGTTACATGCTTCAGTTCAAGGTGAGTGCTCATGCCATCCTCCGTGCGAAACGATAGTGGATGTGCAAACTGCTTGACTCGAAGGATGAGCGAATACGAGCTGCGAGCAGGGATGTTGCAGGAGTATTCAGCAACTGACGGATATGAAGGGTTTCTTTGCACCTGCCGACAATCCGGCGCACTCCGGCGAGCCGCCTGGAGCTGACACGGCAACCCCTGTTGCGGCCCGTTTTCGCCCTCGAGATTGTCAGCCGGTCTACATGCCTGCGAGATCCTCTTCTCGACTCGTGATCGAACGCTACCGCCGGCGGGACCCGCTTGTCAATGGTACCATCGTACGCCTCAGCCGGAGCATGCATGCAAAACCGTCCTGATTTTGCCGTATTCGCGTCCGGGTGGATTTTGTACATAAGAAATGGTGGCTCCGGACGGATTCGAACCGCCGACGCAGGGATTTTCAGTCCCTCGCTCTACCAGCTGAGCTACAGAGCCACACTAACTCGAAGCACATAAGAATTTACGCGTACGGCTCGCGGCAGTCAAGCGGTTTTGAGGGATTGAAGGAGTGAAGCGCCTGTTAACAACTCTCCTGTTGTTGACCTCTTTGCCCCTGTAGCAGAGAGTGGGAAAAGAGCATCATCGGATCGTCGAAAAGATATTCGGCGCAATTGCTTGTTGAACGCATTGTAATAATGTGTACAATCCCGGCTCCGGTTGTAGGAGGGACGAGATGAAGGACTTGATCCTGAAGGATCTTCGCGAAAAGATCGAACGCCTTCAACATGAGCTCAAGGTCGAGCTCCCCAAGGAAATCGGCAGTGCACGTGAGCTGGGAGACCTGAGCGAGAACGCCGAATATCAGTCCGCAAAGGAGCGCCAGACCTACGTCAGGGCCCGTCTCGGCCAGCTTGAGGAGCGCTACAAGCAGCTCAGCATCATGGACTTCGGTAAGATTCCCAAGGACCGCATCAGCATGGGCAGCGAGGTAAAGGTGCTAGATTTAAACACCGACGAGGAACTCACCCTCCTGCTGGTTATCGCGGAGGAGACAGACGTCGCGGGCAACAAGATCAGCACCGGCTCGCCGATAGGGCGCGCGCTGATTGGTAAGCAGGAGGGCGACGGCGTCACCGTGAACGTACCCAGCGGCACGCGGGAGTTCGAGATTCTCTCTTTCAAGACCATCCACGACCTTTACGCTAAGTAACCAGCTCAACTTTCTCTCAAAATTAGACTTACAGGATATTCACTCCACGGGACTTTCCGAAGACTCTTTTACGTAATCACAATCGGAAGAGCTTAATCGAGTCAAAACAGGCGCTTTCCGGAGGTCGCGGAGTGAAACCTGGAAATAATGATCATACCTTTCTTTTCGTCCCCGCGAGGTGGGCCGGCAAGGGTATGTTATCGATAATAGGCGGCCCGAGCGAGCCGATCACGCTGGAAATCATCGCATCCCAGGGTGGGACGGGGACGATCACGGTGCACATGGAACTCGATTTCAGCCAGACCAAGCGAGAGGGTGGAGTTGAGACCATCTACACTTTGAGCCCCAACGGCAAGGACAGTTTCGAGCTGGTTCAAAATCACAGCAAATTAGGCAGGCTTGAAGGCCACGCAGTCCTCACCAAGCGAACGATCATTCTGACCTTCCAGAACAAGGATGGCACCTACGCCGGCTTCGAGGCGGCGGAGAAGATCGACGAGAACCATTATCACCTCCGCGGCGCACTAAGCCTAAACGGCATGCCCAGCAGCGTTCTTGAAGCAGCTGTGCGCAGGCTGGGCAGCCGGAATTAATAACCTCTGATCCCTGGCAAAGAAACACATAAAAGTGGTATAAATGTGTACATCCATCTGCCGTGCGACTCACCAGGTAATCTCTGCCATGGTCAACGTTTGCGGCAAGGAGGGGGAAGATGAAACCCGGAGACCTTGTAAGCGTCCAGCTCAACTCACCGCGTGAGCAGGTTTGGGGTGTGCTTACGCGGCTTGATCAGAGCGGGACTGAGTTGCGCGGAATCGAATTGGGCAATTTCGAGGAATGGTGCACGCAACTGGCCAAGGGAGGAGATGTTGAGCTCGGCCCCTCGACTGTTTTCTTCCCGGCCCACCGCATTGAGCGGGTCAGCCTCGACGAGCAGATCGGCGCCGTCCCCAGCATGGGGGAACGCTTCAAGCAGATTACCGGGAAGGAACCTCGCGATCTCCTCGCCCCCCGAACCTACATGGCCAGATAGCTCAGTATTATTAATACATTGTATGGTTGGATCCGGCCCGGCCTGTTTCTGCATTTCATTTATTTTAATTATTATCATTGCATTCTCTTTGCTATACTCTGCTTATGATTCTGGGAAGCCGGTGAGATTCCGGCGCTGCCCCGCAACTGTAACCGGAGACGAACGCCGCACCCGCCGCCAGGTGGCGGTCGGGCCAAAGCCACTGGCAGACGATGCCGGGAAGGCGCGGCGGGAGGACGACCCGGGAGCCAGGAGACCAGGAACCGTTATTAACCTTCGCGGGAGGGTAACGGTTGTTGAGCCTCGAACCGGTTCCGGCAACCGCCGAAGCCGACCTCACGACCAAACCAGCCCGCATCAGCGCAAGGAGTCCAAGGTGAGAATTGCATTTATCTCTCTCATCCTCACCGCTCTCATGCTGGTGCCGGCGTCGCAGATTGCGGCGCAACAGCAGAGCGAGAAGGAGAAGGAAAGGGTCCTGACCAAGCGCATTGTCGTCTCGGCCCGCAGGCTCTCTGACGAAAGCCAGAGCGCCGAAAAGGTTCCCGCTAACGTCACGGTAATTACGCGCGAGGAGATCGAAGAAAGCGGAGCAAGAACTCTCCAGGAGTTGCTCGCCGACTACTCGGGAATCATCTTCTACGACAACGTCGGCAACGGCGTTGAGACGACTATCGACATTCGCGGCTTCAGCGAAGGCACCTCCATGGCCGTATACGTCGACGGCGTCAGGATCAACGAGCCCGACGATAACGGGGTTAACTTGGAGTTGCTTGATCCCGCCGTCATCGAACGCATCGAAATCATCCCAGGGGGAGCCTCATTCAGCCACGGCAACGGCGCGCTCAGCGGCACTGTAAAAATCTACACCCGGCGCGGCTACGGCGAACCGTTCAGCGAACTCTCCGCTGGATATGGAGGATTCTCGACGCAACGCGCGGGGATTCGATCGGGCAGCACAATGGGACCGCACAGCTATTTCCTTTCATACGGCTATCTCGACAGCGAAGGCTTCCGGGACAACAGCAAAGTCCGCCAACACAAGCTCTTCGGGAAGTACGATTACGAGGTGCCGGGCAGCTACGGTCTCGAGCTGAGCTTCCGTTACTCGAGCGGCGAGCTGGGTAATCCCGGAGCGCTCACGCCGGACGAGCTGATACAGGATCGCGAGCAAAGTCCTTTCAATCTCGTCGATTTTAACAAGACCGATGAAAATGTTGTCACCGCCCGCTTCTCTTATAACCTCTCCGAAAAAACTCTGCTCTCGGTAGTAGGCCACAGGCGGGAGGCCGACATCGAAGTGCTGACGACAGGCCGAAATGCGGCGCTCTGGGGTGGTTTCAGATCCGCGAGCAAGAACGAGAGCATGGGCATCGCGGGGCAATTGACCTATCAGAACGACCTCGATAATTGGGGGCATTCTCTCACCGCCGGCCTGGAAATCGTAAGAGACAAGTTCGGCAACACCGGCTTTTACACCGACATCAACGGCGATCCGACCTCCGATGCCAACGATCGCGACACTGATCAGGACAGCAAGGCTTTCTACTTTCATGCCTCGCTCGATCCGACCGACTTTCTTACCTTCACCAGCGCGGTCCGCCACGACCGGGTGAACATGGACTTCATAGATAACTTCAGCAATGAAACCGGTGGAAAGGAATTCAGCAATACCACCGCCATGGCGGGCATCAACCTCGTGCCGGCAAGGGGAACTGCACTCTTTTTCCGTTATTCACAATCTTTTCAGACACCCACCGTCAACGACCTCTTTGCATTCCCGTTCTTCGGTTCGAATCCAGATCTCGAGCCGACTACCGGCGACACCTACGAGGGTGGTTTCCGCGCGGCGCTGGGTGAAAGCTGGAACCTGCAGGCCGCGCTTTATCGCATGGATCTCGAGAATGAGGTTGTCTTCGTCATCACCGATCCGATCTGGTTCATCGGCAGCAACGAGAACGTGGGAAAAAGCCGCAGAATCGGCTTCGAGATGCAACTCGACGGAAAGCTGGCGGAGGTCTTCAAGCTGTTAGCGACCTACTCCTACACCAAGGCCGAGAATCTCAGCCTGTCGGATGATCTTGGGGTAGACAATCTGAGGATACCTCTCGTTCCCAACCACAAATTCGCCCTGCTGGCAGGTTTCGATTTCGGCGCGTGGCGGCTGGGAGGAGAATTGCTTTACGTCGGCGAACAAGTGTTAAGCGGCGACGACACCAACTCCGGGCCGCTCCTCGACCCGTACACAGTCGCCAACCTCAGAGCATCGTTCGACATGGGAGCCTGGACGCTCAGGCTGGACCTGCTGAACACCCTCGACGAGGAATACGAAACGCGCGGGATATACTCTTCCGGCGCAATATACTTCACACCTGCACCGGGCCGGCAGTTTATGGCAACGCTGGAGCTTAAATACTGACCGACAAACATGTGTTTTTTCGGCCGCCGGCAGGTTTGCATAGCCGGCGGCCCTTTTATTCAACTCGCGGACGAGGCGAATCCGGTTGATCTCGGCGGAACGATCGTCGGCCCGAATCGATATAATCGAAGCCTGCTAAAGCCTTCCGTTATCTATCCAATGAATATCCGCTTCGCCCGGCGTACGCACAAAACGGTTTTTTATCCATGCGTCAGCGGCGTTATTGCGCACTTAAGGCAGGTTGTTATAATTTACTTTCTGACAAGGTAAGGGGAGCGGGAGCGTGAGGCACACCTACATCGCCGTTGACGGCCCGATCGGAGTTGGTAAAACATCGCTGACGAACCTGATCGCCGAACGCCTCACCGACGCGATGGTGGTCATGGAGAATGTCGATAACCCCTTCCTGCCGGATTTCTACAAGGACTCCGCAGGCTCCGCCTTCCGTACGCAGCTCTACTTCCTGCTCAATCGTTACGAGCAGCTAAAAGGACTGAGCCAGAGGGAGCTCTTCCTGCGAAGGGTGGTCAGCGACTTTACCTTCGAAAAAGACAAGATCTTCGCCTACCTCAACCTCTCCGACAGCGAACTCGTGGTATACGACAAGCTCTACGAGATGCTCTCGGCCCAGGTGCCGCGCCCCGACATGGTTGTCTATCTCACAGGAAGCCATCAGACGCTGATGAAGAGGATCCGCGAGCGCGGAAGAGATTTCGAACTGCAGATCAGTTCCGATTACATAGATGAGGTCAGCCGTGCATACAACTATTATTTCTTCAACTACACCCGCACGCCTTTGCTGGTGGTCAACACCGACGAGATCGACTTCGTACATCGTGAAGATGATCTGATCGATCTTATGGCCCAGATCGGCGCTACCGATCAGGGCACGCGCTACTACGTCCGCCGCCACTGAGCGACTGTCATGCCCGGCACTAAAACACGCGCCAGCAATCGGTTAGAATAATTGTCTGGAGAGAGAGCGAAAGGAGCGTGACGGGTAATGGCCGAGACAACGAGGCCGCGCGAGGAACTCATCAGTGAAATCGGCAGGCTGAAGCTGGAAAGAAACGCCACCCTCCTCGCTCACAACTACCAAATACCTGAAGTGCAGTTAATAGCCGACTTCCTCGGCGACAGTCTCGACCTGAGCCGCAAGGCGGCCGATGTTGATTCGGAAGTCATTGTCTTCTGCGGCGTTCATTTTATGGCCGAGAGCGCCGCTGTGCTCGCACCGGAAAAGATCGTCATCCTGCCACGCGACGATGCCGGTTGCCCGATGGCCGATATGGTCACTCCCGCCGCCTTACGCGAAAAGAAGCGGCAACACCCGGAAGCCGCTGTCGTCTGCTATGTAAATTCCTCGGCGGCTGTGAAGGCCGAGAGCGATATTTGCTGCACCAGCGCCAACGCCATAGAGGTAGTCAACTCACTCGAGGAGGAAAAGATCCTATTCGTGCCGGACCGCAATCTTGCCCTTTACACCCAGCGCTTCACCGATAAGAAAATCATCCCGTGGCAGGGCTACTGCCCGACGCACCACAGGGTCGACGCCGAAGAAGTCCGCAAAATAAAAGAAGAGCATCCGGAGGCGGTGGTCGTCGTCCATCCCGAGTGCACACCGGAGGTGATCGACGAGGCCGACGAGGTGCTCAGCACCAGCGGCATGATCCGCTTCGTCGCGGAGACCGCTGTTGAGGAGATCATCATCGGTACGGAACGCGGCCTGATGGAGCGGCTCGAGCGGGAGTATCCCGGCAAGAAACTCTACCTGGCCAGCAGCAAGTTGGTTTGCCCGAACATGAAAAAGACCGACCTGGAGGCAGTCGACGCAGCGCTATATGCGCTTGCGCCGCGCATAACCGTGTCGGAGGATGTCGCTACTGGTGCACGCCGGGCACTGGAGCGGATGCTCGCAGTACCACGTAACAGGTAATTCGAGTCGGCCCACAAGAAGTCGATCCCGAATAATGGAAGGGGAAAATCATGAGCGAAAAGATTTCACCGCACTGTGCAGGTTGCGGGATATCGAGAGATCAACGGATATGCAGAGACCCCGACGGCATCGGTCCCGACGACTGTCCGACGATTAACGGCAAGGATGTAGTTGCCGAGGCGATGCGGGAGTATGAGGATCCGGCGACCCTCAGGTTTGCGCAGGAATCCTCGCGCCAGGAAGCTGCATGTTACGTTGCCGCAGGTGATGAACTGCGAACGGTCAAGTGCCGCATCGAGGAGGTCTGCGAATTCGCACGACGCATGGGCTTCAGGCGCCTGGGCATCGCCTTCTGCAGCGGTTTGATTTACGAGGCGGCGATACTTGAGAAGATTTTCGAAGCCCACGGTTTCGAGGTTGTCTCCGCCATCTGCAAGGCAGGCCGTGTACCCAAGGAGAAGATCGGCCTGAAAGACGAAGAAAAAATCAGGCCGGGATGCTACGAGGCAATGTGCAACCCCATCTCCCAGGCGAAATTCCTCAACGCTGCAGAAACCGAGATGAACATAATGATCGGCCTTTGCGTCGGCCACGACGCCCTCTTCCTCAAGTACGCCGAAGCTTACAACACCGTCCTCGCGGTCAAAGATCGTCTGATGGGCCACAATCCCCTCGCCGCACTCTACACCAGCGGCAGTTACTACAAGCGCCTGCTGAATCCGGAATAGACAATCTTGGATTTAAGACGACCGAAAACCCCGCAGCCAGGATCTAAACATAGCCTGGGAACTTTTATAATTATATATCCAATATATGATGTTATAAATGTAACAGCGATAAAACCAATAATATCAATACGATAGGGACATGTCCTTATTCCACGTTACAGTACCCAAGCGTAGCCCAGTTTCACGAAAAAGGTGCGGTCGCTCTGCGTTAATCCCAGCTTCTGATCGCCGTAATAGTTATCGCTGTAGCCGATGAACAGGACTGTCCGCGGATTGACCTTGTAGGAAAACAGCAACTGGGTGAACAGATGCTTGTATTTGGGGTCGACGGGCGTGGTGTACAGCTCCGGCGTGTACCTGTAGTCGACATACTGCAGGATCGAGCGGAAGAACATCCGCGTGCTGAATTGCAGGACAACGGAGAACTCTACGGTGTTGGCCATGTAAAGGCGCCCTCCCTCGACATTCAGGGTTTCGCGCGTGTACCAGCACCAGGTGCTGAAGAAATCACTCGGTTTGAAGTCGATATACAAGCTTGTGTGCAGTTGGGTTCCCAGGCGGGCGTTTGAGTAATCGATGCTGTCGCCGTACTCCACCCGGCCGCTCAAGTAGAACCAGCCGGTCGGGCTTGTCCAAGCCACGGCTTGTATCATTTTTTTGTCGAATTCAGTCCCGAGATAGGCTTCCTTTGTCGCTGAACCCTTGATGTCGAATCCGGTCTGCAGGGCACCCTCATAAGCGATCCAGAACTGGCCATAGCTTTCCAGTAGGTTTCCGTCGTCGTCTTCACTGCGGCTGTAGCTCCCGCCCAACAGGACGAGCGACCACCAGTTTCCGGGCTGGCCGATCCACCTGTAGTTGCCCCCCAGATAAGCACTGCGATAACCAACCCGCGGGATGAAGCCGAGATCTGCCCGGAAATTGCGGCCGTAGTCCCTGAAGGAAGCCGCCCAGCTCCAGCCATTCGTCCATATGTAATGGGTATAGCTAATATTTAGAGCTCTATCGGAGAACGATCCGTGGGGCTGTCCGAAACTGGAGGCGAGATAATCCGGATATGATGTGCTGCTGCCCAGAACCTGGAAGGAAACTCTGTCCATATTGGTCACGCGCAGGGCGCCGTCGAAGCCGAAAACACGGTTGGAATAATCCTCGGCTTCCCTGTCCGTGCCTATGAGACCGAGTGTATATCTGCTGCCGATATCGCGCTTGTAGCGGAAGGCATATGCTGTTGAATCCATAGCAAGTGATTTCGATCGCGAGTATTGCGGTCCGGGGAAGATAAGGTTGGTCAGCTCGTCGCGGACGACAAGAGCTCCGATGGAATTAGCCCCTTCCTTTCCCGTGAGCTTGAAGCCCCAAGAGGGATCGCGCAGCGTACGGGAATAGACGATTCTCGAATCGGTTTGGAAAAATTCCGCCCCTTCGTTGAAGAACGGCCGCTTCTCCGTGTAGTAGAGCGCAAATGGTTCGTTGATGTCGAGTTTGAGCGTGTCGGCCTCGACCTGCGAGAAATCAGGATTCGCGGTGGCGCCAAATGTCATGTTGCGGGTCAGCCCGTAACGCGCGGTGAGCCCCGCTTCCACCTCCTTATTCAGGATTTCGAAGCCGCCGCCGGAGACCTCGTTGCGCGCGTCGGTGCGCACGGCGGTGAGCGTCGGACTGAACTCCAGATTCAGGCCCGGAGAGACCTCGCTGAATCCCGTGATCTTCTGCATCTGGCACTGGTAGCAGTCGATGTTCCGATCGACCGGAAACAGCCCGAGCTGGTGAACAACGCTGCGGGGATAGTTTCTATATGCGTCGAAACCCCAAACCTGCCCGCTCTCGGAGCGCTGGAAGCGCATGGAGGCGAACGGTATCGCCATCTCGACCGACCAGCCCCAGTCCTCGATACTGCCGGCGGCATCCCAGATCGCATCCCAGCCGGTGTCCTGACTCTGGTACGACTCAGTGGCGTCCAACTGGACACCCCGGGGATTGCACTGGAATGTATAGGACGAGCGCTCGTCGTTGAAAGTGTCGAGCGAGACGCCGACCCAATCCTCTTTCCAGAGGTTATCGCGGTCCTGCAGGTGCGAGCGAATCGCCGCCGGTTGGGGATCGTAACAGCGAAATCCGATGTACAGTGTGCGGGCATCGTGGGTCACCAGCACCTCGGTTCTCACCGGCGCGGGGGTGTTTTCGCCGGGTTCGACCTCATAAGCCAGTTCCATGGCCAGGGCGTCGCGCCAGGCCGCTTCATCGAGAATTCCGTCGACAATGATCTTGCCCGCCGTCGCCGGCACGACGGGTAACGGCTTATCGCCTGAATCCTGCCTCCGCTCCGCGCCCGCGGCAATGGATGTTAGCGTGAACAGGAGTAATAACAGGACGGTAACATATGCGAAATATTTCGCTCTCGTTGACGGCATGATACTCTCCTTCCGGCACCCTAAGGGTGCGCTCACTCGATTGGGAATTGCTTGTTCAGGTTACAAAAGGGAACCCCTCCACAACTGTTTATCTCTCGTCCACGGCCATTAGGGGCCGAGTTTCATCGCTTCGCCGTTCATTGACACTCCCTATTGCTTCGATTCCGCGACTGTCCTATTTGGCCTCTCCCAGCTTGGCCAGCACCTTTTCCGCGGCCTCACGCACCGAGGGATCTCCGTCTTGAAGCGCCGCTCTCAGATTCGCAACAGCGCTTGCATCCCCTATCTCTCCCAGGGATCGTGCCGCCCAGCGCCGCACGCGTACGTCAGTGTCCCTGGTCATCGAGATGAGTATCCGGATCGCATCTTCGTCCCCGGTCTTGTCGAGCCCGAGACCGTAGGCGGCCCACATGCGCACATCGGCATCCCCGTCCGCCGTCGCGGCGATCAGCGCCCGCAGGGCTTGTTCATCCGCGATGTGCGCGAGAGCCCAGGCCGACCAACGCTGAACATCGGTGGAGGGGTCCCGCAGGGCGGCGGCAAGCGGGTTCACCGCCCGGGGATCGCGGGTGGCTCCGAGATGACGAGCCGCGTTCATGCGCGTCCAATCGCTTGAATCGCTCAATTCCTGAATCAGATCTTCGATGCCGACACTCGACTGTAACTTCGACAGTGCCAGTTGCACGGCGTTTCTAATGATCTGGTTCTCTTTAAACTCACTGCCAGTCAATTGCCTCGTTTTTTTGTTTTCATCTAGAAGGAGTCGCGTCAGAGGCTCGATCGCGACGGGATCGCCGATCTCGCCGAGAGCCCAAATAATCATTTGCCTGACCCGGCTGTCGGGATGCCCAAGCCCTTTGAGGAGGGGGTCGATAGCCCTGGTGTCGCGGATCGATCCAAGCGCCTCGGCCGCTTCGAGCACCACCTCGGGCACGTCCTGCTCGAATCTCTCAATCAGATCGTTCAGCGCGCGGCTGTCGCCGAAGACACCCAGGAAGTGGGCTGCCCTGGCACGAACGCGCGGGCGCTTGTCACTCAATGCGCTGATCAGGAAATCGATGTCGCGCTGAGTGCACTTACCCAGCCTGTCGAGCATTTCGAGCGTATCGATATCCCGGCCGACCTCGGCAGCAGTTTCCCTTATGCCCGCATCCGAATGGACGGAGGCCCGGGCGAGCACGGCCCCGGCCGCCCTGCCGTCGATCTTGTAGAGGGTGAGTATTGCCGCTTCCCTGACAATCTTGTTCTGGTGTTCCAGCGCCGCCTTGCTCAGCGCTTCGACCGCCGGCGCGCCGATTGCTCTCAAAGCAGCCGCGGCCTCAGCTCTCGGGGTGGACTTGGTTTTCATCCAAACGTAATTCCCGGGGCGCTCCTCGCTCTCAATTAAGCGGTGCAAATCAACATTCCTCTCGTCCGCAAGCATTTCGATGAGAAGGGGTGCGGCCTCGGCGGCCTGCTCTCCCAAATGGCTGAGTATGTATGCAGCCTTAGCGTGGACAAACGCGTCATCTGTGCTCAGTTCCCGCAGAAGTCGTGGTAGCTCATCGACACTCACTTTGAGGGGGTCGGTCACTACCCGTGGAATTTGCTCGTCGTCCTGCTGCCAGATGTTGAAGGCGGCCAGGCCGATCACGGAAAGAATTACAAGCAGGAGCACCGCGCTCGAGGTAAAACGGTTGCCGGTGCCGCGTCTGATGTTCGGATCGAGGATGCACAGCAGCCGGTCTTTCAAACTCGAACCTTCCGAGATGGCGGCGGCCTGCCAAAGCGGCCTGTCGAAGGCGCCGATGTCGGCCGCGACTTCCATTAATTGGGTCGCGTAGACTGAAGGCCTGGTACCGGCGTTGAGCACGATGTCGTCGCAGGAACGCTCGCGCTCGGCCCTCATCTTAGCCACTGCCAGCCATACGAGCGGATTGAACCACTGGATCGCCAGCGCTACCTGTGCCAGCAACTCTGAGAGTCCGTCCCAGCGCCTGATATGGGCAAACTCGTGGAGCAGGACCACCCGAGCGCGCTCTTGCGTCCACTCCTCCGCACTCTCCGGCAGGATCATCTTCGGCCGGAGAACGCCGAAGTTGATGGCGGCCTTCGTGATACCGCTCTTCAGCAGCCGAAAACGCTGTCTCACGCCGAGCCCCTCCGAAATCTCCCGCGACAGGCTCTCCCAGAATCCGCCCTCCAGCTTTCCCGATTTGAGCGTGATCCACCAGAGGCCGATCTTCCCGACGAGCAGCCACAACAGGTAGACGACGGTTCCACCGAACCAAAGGATTGATGTCCAGAGAGCCCAGTTCAGCGGTGGGGCGGATCCCTCCATCTCGCCGCGGATCTCGGTTTGCAGCGAAATCTGAGGGATGCTGATCTCTCCCTCCGCCGGTTCGTCGTAGAAATTCTGGCTCAGTGAAATAGCCATTTCAGCGCCTGCCCCAGACCGGGTGAACGCAGGATCGGGCAATATCTGCAGGGTTATCGACGGCACGATTAGCGAAACGAGAGGGATCAGGAAAACGCCCACGAGCGCGAAGATCCAGAACCGGCTCCGCAAGAAAGCAGAGAGTTTCTTCCGAAGCAACCAGGTCAGCGCGTAGGTGAAGATGAGCAAGGCCGATCCCTTGATAAATATCTCGGCCAGCAGTTTTACAATTTCCGGCGAAGCCGTTTCGATGGAGGCCATCTCTTCACCTTCCCTTTCTGCGGGCCGACTCGATCAGGCTTATGATCGACTCCACTTCATCTTCTGAAATACCGGCCTCGCCCTGCTTCAACAACGCTATCGCCGCCTGGCTTGCGGAGCCGTGGAAGAAGGTGTCCATCACATTCGCGAGAGCTGAATTTCTCGCTTCCTCGGCCGGGATGGTCGGATAGTAGAGATAACGGTTGCCAGGCATCCGCTCATGACGCAGAAAGCCCTTTTCCTCGAGGATGCTCATGAGCTTCCTTACCGTGGAATACCCTGGTTCGTCCGGCAGGCCGGACGCTACCTCCTGCGCGGTAGCCTTGCCCTGCTTGTAGACTATTTCCATGATCTGCCGCTCGCGGCGGCTAAGCTCACTCATAGAAGGCTTGTATGCCACGATGCCAACTCCTTTCAAGCCAACTCAAATATTCTTGGGACAACCCGGCGAATTTTTTCGCCTGCGAATAATTTCGCTCATGGCGGCGGTTTTGTCAAGAGGAAAATGCGAATTATTTCGCCGACAGTCTGGGCCAGGGCGGCATCCCAATTTTTAAATGCGACACACGCGTAGCCGCATCTCCAGTACTTACCAACGGGACACCACATTTGAAGTATCGGAATAATCATAACAGCGTCATGGAAACTGCGGATGTATACTATCTCCGTCACACTAACGACCGGGGTGTAAATCATGTCCACGATACTCTTCGTAGCAACGCGCGGAACCGACGATCCCACCATGGCCACGTTCCCGTTCGAGCTGGCTGTCGGGGCAGCCAAGGAGGGGCACAAGGCTCAGATCGCGCTGCTGGGCGAGTCGGTAGTGACGATGCGGGACGCTGTCGCGGAGGAGATGCACGGCTTCGGTTGCCAGCCGCTGAAAGAAGCGCTGGCGGAGGTGATCGAGCACGAGATCCCGATCTACGTCTGAGGCTCGTGCGCGAGGACCCGTGGGGTCCTGGAGTCCGATCTGAGGGGCAAGAACGCCTCGATCATGAACACAAAGATCTTCCTCGAGTTGACGCTCGGTTGCGACAAGGTGATCAGCCTGTAATCTGGTGTTGCCGTTAAGACACTGAAAGCAAAAGACATAACAAATATGCCTGTGGTGTAATTATATCTTAGATACCATGTTATTAATATAGTCTGCATCCCACTCGACACCGCTGGGCTTTTAGTGGAACGAACCTTCGATGCGAAACCGACTTCACGCTTACTATTGTTCTAAAGCACCCAGGCGTAGCCCAGCTTGACGAAGAAGGTCCTGTCGATCTGTGTGATGCCGCAGTCCAGCGTGCCGAAATAGTTGTCGCTGTAACCCAGGAAGAGCACCGTCTGGGGATTGATCTTGTATGAGAAGAGCAACTGGGTGAATAGGTCTTTTGTAATCGGCTCGACCGCAAAGGCGTAGATGTCCTGGTTGCGTCGGATGTCGGCGAACTGGAACGTCGCGCGGAAGAAGGTGCGGGTGTTGAACTGGTAGATCACGGTTGTGTCGATGGTGTTGGTAAGGAACAGCCTGTCACCCTTGACGCTCAGTTGCAGGATTTTGTACTGCCCGGTAAGGCGGAAGTTGCGCCCGAAGCTGCTATGCAAGTAGGCCAGCCAGTTGAGGCCCTTGGCCGCGCGGGCGTGGGCGTAGTCGATCCTGTCGTCGTAGCGGAAGTAGGTTCCGACCTCGAGATTGCCTATCGGATTTATTTCGAAGTCGACGCCCTGGAACGCCTGATCGAACTGCTTGCCCTCGTAGTACCTGTCGCGGATGCCGTAGAAAAGGTAGGTATTGGACTGCTTGGGACCCCACAGTGTGACTGAGCCCTCGATTTCCTCCTCGATCGGCGATCCGTCCTGTTCCACGGTCTTGTCCCAGTTGCCGCTTGCTGTTATGCGGGTGAAGAAGTCGCCGCTGTCTCCCCACCAGCGGTAGGTGGCGCCGATTTCGCCCTTCCTGTAGCCGACCTGTGGCATATGGCCGAGATCCGCACGAAAATCGCTTTCCCACGTCAGCGTACTGCCCATAAAGGCTGTAATCACGTGTACTGTGGCTGTAGTAGGCCTCCCATAAGTAGTCGCTGAAGCCGCCCTCGGGCTGCGAGAAGTTTTGGGCGATTTTCTGCGAATAGCGCGTGCTCGAGCCGTATGCCGTCAGGCTGAGATAATCCGTGTTGGTGAAGCGGAATCCACCGTCGAAGCCGAAGACGCGGTTGTAGTAGTCCCCACCCTCGCGGTCGGTGGCCATCACGCCGAGCGTGTACTTGGAGCCGATGTCGCGCTTGTAGCGGAAGACCGAGGCGGTGACGTTTTCGTGCAAAGAGGTCGCGCTCGAGCCCTGGCTGCCTGGAAAGATCAGATTGTTGCTCTCGTCGCGGACCACGTATGCGCCGATAGTGTTGGCGCCCTCCTTGCCGGTCAGCTTCAATCCCCAGGTGGGATCGCGCATCGTGCGGGTATATACGATGTCAAACGGCGTGCGGAAGAAGTCCGCGCCCTCGGTGAAGAACGGGCGCCTCTCGTTGAAATAGAGCGCGAACGGCTCGTTGATATCAAGCTGTAGGGAATCCGCTTCGACTTGGGAGAAATCCGGGTTGACCGTGGCGTTGATGGTCATATTCGGGGTAAAGCCCCAGCGGGCGGTGATGCCGGCCTCGACGTCGGAATTGAGCTCCTGGAAATCGCCGCCGGGGATCTCGTCGCGCGCATCAGTCCGTACGGCTGTCAACGTCGGTACGATCTCCAGATTCCTGCCGGGATCGACGCCGGCGAAACCCTTGATCTTCACGGTCTGGCAGAGATAGCAATTATTGTTGCGGTCGCGGGGGAAGAGCCCCATGCGATGATCGACGTTGCGCTTGTAGCTGCGCAGCGCATCGAATCCCCAGATCTGGTCTTCGCCGGTGCGCTGGAAGCGTAGCGAGGTGAACGGTATTGCTATCTCGACTGCGAATCCCCAGTCGTAGACCCGGCCTTTCGAATCCCAGATGGCGTCGAAACCGTTGTCTTCGCTGTCGCTGGTCTCGGTGAAATCCATCTGAATTCCAAACGGATTGACGAGGAAGTCGAAGCTGCGTCGTTCGTCGTTGAAGGTGTCGAGCACCACGCCGACCCAGTCGTCGTACCAGGCGGAGTCGCGGTCCATCAGGTGGGCACGGATGGCGGCGGGATCGGGATCGAAGGCTCGGAAGGCGATGTAGAGTGTGGACTTGTCATAGGCGAGCAGAACGAGCGTGCGCACCGGCGGCTCGACGTTCTCGCCCGGCCGTACCTCGTATTTCATCTCCAGTTCGAGCGCCTGATGCCAGGCCTCGTCGTCGAGCGAACCATTAATAACAATCGGACCGCTTATCAACGGGACCTGATGGGGAATCGTACTGCCGTCGGCCTTGTCGTCTTCGCCCTGGATCGACCCGGGCACAAGGGCTAGGGCAATAATAAATATTGGAATTCCAGCGATTTTCAATTTCGCCCTCCAGTAGTAGCGCGTTTGAGATCCAAGATTTCACAGGCGTTGTCACAAGCCGCCATGACAACAGCCCACCCTTACTTAGCGACGTGCATCTTTTAGTAAGACCAAAGGCAGGCGAAAAACGTTTACTGCTCGAAGCCGAAAAGCGGAAAAGAGAGTGATTACAAATAGAAGCGGCTCAGCCTTCGTCGCCGGCTGCGGTGACTGGATAAAGCCTGTTGTAGGTGAAGTAGTTGGTGAGCACCTGGCGGACGAATTGGCGGGTTTGCTGGTAGGGAATAGAGTCGATGAACAGGTCGTCCGGCAGCCCGTGCCCCGCCAGCCACCAAACGCCGACCCGATCCTCGCCGGCGTTGTATGCGGCAATGGCAGGCACGTAGAAGCCGTCGAATTCCCTCATCAGGAAGGCAAGCAGTCTGGCTGCTAGCAGAGCATTGACGCGCGGCTCCTTCAGGTCCGCCTCGCCGATTTCCCGAAGGCCCACCTCCGGCGCCAGTTTATCTGCGGTGTATGGCATGATCTGGAACAAACCGACGGCGCCGACCGACGAGACGGCCGAGCTGTCGAAACGGGATTCCTGGCGCATCAACGCCAGCATGAGCATCGGATCGACACCCTGCGCAGCCGCCGCAGAATTGATTTCCCGCCAAAACGGCCTGGGAAAGGCCAGGGACCAGAAGTCGGAAGGAATGCCTTGCGCAGGACGCAATAGATAGCGGCTGAAGTGTGTTGCAATCAGGCCCAGTGAAGCCCGATAGTCACCGGCGTCAGAGAGTGCCCTGATGGTGCAAAGAGCCAGGCCTCTGTCTGAAGGTAACCTGGATAATAACGAATGGAGCATGCTGGCGGCGTCTTCCCGCAAACCTGCCTCGGCGAGAATAACCGCTCCCTTGTAGAGAGAGTTAAGCTTGGCGCTTCTGCTTATTTTCTGATCGGGGAAACTTTCTGGCTTAATACTTACCGCGCGCCGCAGCGACTCCACCTTGGATTCAGGGACATTCCTTGCTAGCGAGGGCAAGATCAATTTCGCTCTTACTCCGTAGTAATGGTAGGGATAACGCTCGATCAGCCGCAAAGCGGCTTTAAGTGCCAACTCGCGGTTGCCGAGCCTACTCTCTGCTATGGCCAGCCAGTAGTAAGCGGCGTAACCCATATCGCCGCTGGGATTCAACCTTACCAGAGCTCGTAGATTGGTCACCGCTCGGTTATTCTGTTCTGCACGAAGAGCAGCCACGCCGGCGCGCCACAGAATCTCACGCTTGGCGTTCCTGCTCACCGACGACCCGTATACATCACGGTAGACATCGAGCCCTCCCACGACGTCGCCGATGCCGATCAGATAGGATGCGAGCACGACACCCACATTGTGCCGCATCGAGTGCGGTACTCCCCTGCCTCGCAAGACGCTCGCTATTGCCTTGACCTGCTCTGTTCCGCCAATCCGAACGTGAAGCCGCAACTCCAGGTAGCGAACATCGTTGCTCAGTGAGCTTTTGGGAAAAGCATCGTAGAAAGCACGGCAGCAAGCCAGGCCCTCGTCGTTGGCGCGCTTGCGATAGAGGGTTTCGATGGTCTCGAGTTCGATTCGCTCTCGGCGTTGTGTGTTGAGGTGGTAATTCAGCCATTCCTGCAACAACTCTAACGCCATGTCATAGCGCGGTGCGTTGCGCAATTTTCTTGAAAGGCTGAGATATTGGTCCTCGGTGAAGGGTTTCGGCTTATCACCGATGGCAGATGCAAGCTGCTTTTCGCGTTCGCTGGCTGTCGCGAAGGTGGAAGCAAGCGAGTGGTTGAGCTGGGCGCTGCGCAGGCGCAAGATCGTCCGGCCGACGTCGCCTGCACCTTCCGCGCAATCCGCCAGGCCGATCCGGGCACGATCGGCATAACTCCCCCTGCTTCGGCTGTTCAGCACTTTCTGGAAGAGAGCCGTCGCTCGGGCGAATTCATCGGAGTCGACAAAGGCGTCGGCCACGTCGAGCGCCAGGTCACGATTATTACGGATGCCGTCAATCGAGATGAGGTCATTGAGCGCTGCCGCCGCACTTTCCAGCGCACCGCGCCGGAGCCTGCTGCCGACAACAGTCCGCAAAGCATAGACCTTCAACGCAGTTTCGAGTCGAGCCACCTCAAGCCAGCAGGCCTCGCTCTCTTCATGCCTTCCGATATCGGCCAGCAGCGCGGCCTTCATAACCTTCCCGGCAAGCGGGATCTTGCCTTCGCCGAATGCCGTAAGGCTTTCATCGAACGACTTCAGCGCGTCGGTGGATTTCCCCTGTTTCCAAAGCTCAGCGGCTTTCAAAAACAGCGGTTCGGGAAGGCGGGCGTCATCGGCAGGCGCAATCACGCAGAAAACCGCAATCAGCAGCACGGCGACTAATAACCGATAGATTGGCATTCCAATTGTCATGGCCATGGGATTTGACCGCCTGGACAGGACTGCGCCTCGAACACTGCTATAATACACCGTTTATGCTTTTTTTTCAATGAATTGGAGGCGATACAGGCGAACAAAACGCTTGCCGGAATCGTAAGTAAAAAGGAATGGGTCCATGCGGAGGAAGTGCCATCATGGCTAAGAAGTTACGCGAGGAATCGCTTTTGCCAAAGTTCTCTGTAACGCGTCCGGTGACTGTCATCGTCATTTTCGTTGCCTTGTTAGTCGTCGGATACATCGCGTATACGAAGATCCCCCTGGAAATGCTGCCGTCCGGCTTTACGCCTCCGTTTATGGGAGTGTACGTGTCCTACCCGAACGCTACGCCCGAAGAAATAGAACAGCAGATCACGCGCCCAATCGAACAGATCCTGGGAACGGTTCGCAACCTGAGACGCACAACGGCATCTATCGGGCGTGACTACACCTGGATCGGCATACAATTGCAGCAAGGCACCGACATGGACCTCGCCTACGCCGAGGTGCGCGACCGGATGGACCGCGTCATGAGCGAATTGCCCGAGGATGTCGAGCGCATCAACGTCCGCCGGTTCGACATCAATGACGACGCAGATATGTACATCTCACTGTCAGTCCACAGGGACATTCCTGACCTCTATTACTTCCTGAACCACAACCTCGGCAAACAGCTTATGCGCATCGACGGAATTGCCAATGTCGAATTCGAAGGCGTCGACGAGAAGAACTTCGAAATCCTGCTCCAGATGGACAAGATTTCAGCTCACCGCATCAACCTCGGCGAGCTGGTTCAGACCCTGCGCAACTCCAATTTCAGCATCCCCAGCGGCTTCGTGCGCGAGGGCGACAAGCGTTTCTATATCCGCGGCATGGGCCGCTTCCGCAGCATCGACGAAATCAAGAAGCTGGAAATCCGACCCGGCATACTCATTGAGGATATAGCTACCATCACCTTCGAAGTCCCCAGACAGGAGAGCATCAGCCGGATGAACTCCCAGGAGGGCGTCTGGATTATTGTTAATAAGAAGTCCGGGGCCAACAGCGTCGACCTCCACCTCAAGGTGATGGAAACCCTGGAGAAGGAATTCGCTGACAATAAAAGCCTCGCAGGCATCGAGCGAGGATTCGCCTTCACCCAGGGTGACATGATTCTCAAGGCTCTCACCGACCTGCAGGAAACGGCCTTTTGGGCCGCCATTTTCGCGGTGCTTGTGCTGTTTTTCTTCCTGAGGCACGTGCGGATGACACTTGTCATCACGCTCGCGATCCCGATCAGCCTGCTGGCGACGCTCGTGATCATGTACTTCACCGGCGAGACGCTCAACCTGCTGACGTTGATGGGGCTGATGGTCAGTGTGGGTCTGGTGGTGGACAACTCCGTCGTCGTCGTCGAGAACATCTTCCGCCACCGCAAGGCAGGCGACGATCCGAAGCGGTCTGCGATCAGGGGAGCGAGCGAGGTCGGCCTCGCAGTCGTGATGGCCACACTTACTACGGTTGTTGTCTTCCTGCCGATGATCCTGATGGGTGGCAACCAGATGTTGAGCTTCTTCATGGGGCGCGTGGGCTTCCCGGTTGTCTTTGCGCTGCTCAGCAGCCTCTTCGTCGCGCTGATTTTCATTCCGGTGACGACAACCCTCTTTAAAGATAAGGGCAAAATCGGCAGTTCGAAGCTGATCGACTGGGTGCGCGACCGCTATGTTGACTCCTTGCGTTGGGCTGTGGCTCACCGCGTGGAGACGATAATCCTGGCTTTCTTCATCCTCTTCGCGATCCTGACCTACACCAGCGACCTGGGCTTCCAGGGCGAAATGCAGGGTAGTTTAAATATCCCGATCAGGCTGCGATTGGAAAAGCGCTACGGCGACCTCACCGGCTACCCCTCCCAGGTCGCCGACAAGGTCGAGATCTGGGTTGAGGAACACAAGGAAAATCTTGGCAACTATGTTGCGTACAACACCAATATCAGCAGCGAATGGGTGCGGGTCAACGTGTATTACGACACTGGCAAGAGCTCGACTCCATTGATCGAGAAGCCGGTCCTGTGGGCGAAAAACCTGCTTTTCATGAATGACATGAAAAAGAATCCCCAAATGGAGCGTCAGGAGTACGTACGGGAACACCTGATGGAAGATATCAACATGCTCCCCGGCGAAGCCGAATTATACGTCGGTTACGGACGCAGCTCGAACCAGAGCGAGAGAGGCCAGATCCAGTTGGTTCTCGAGGGGCGCGACTACTCAGAGCTTCGCCGCTGGGGTGAGCGCGTACGCACGGAATTGCGCAAGCTGCCGGACGTGCTCAACGTCGAGACCGACATCGAGGCCGGAAGGGATGAGCTGGCTGTCTCGATCAACCGGGAGCGGGCGCGCAACGCCAATGTAGAGCTGGCCTGGGCTGTAACGACAATCAGCAACGCGCTGCGGGGCGCGCAGCTGCCGAGATTCCAGGAGAAGGACCGCGAGATCAGAGTGATGGTGCGCCTGCGCGAGGAGGACCGCAAGAACATCGAGGAATTCAAGAACCTGCGCATCCCGACGATTGACGGCCGTGAAGTGCCGCTTAGCTCGATTGCCAACTTCGAACACACCCGGGGACCCAGCAACATTTCGCACTGGAACAAAAAGCCCAACTTCGACATCACGATCACCGGCAAGAGCGACCGCATAGATCAGCTCGCGGTGATGGTATCCGGAGCGATGCGCAATCTGGGCAATGGCGACGGATACAGTTACAGCTTCGGCGAAAGGTTCAGGCGCATGCAGGAAGACCAGGATAGTTTCCTGTTTGCGATGATCATGGCCGTAGTCTTCGTCTTTCTGCTGATGGGTGTGCTGTTCGAGAGCTTCGCGCTACCGCTGACGATTATCTGCACGATCCCGTTTGCTTTCGCAGGCTCGCAACTATTGCTGAAAATCTACGGCCAGCCTGCAAACATGTTCGCTTTCATCGGAATAGTTATCATCATCGGTGTCGTTGTGAACAACGGCATCGTGCTTATCGATCTGATCAACCGGCAAAGGCGCAAGGGCATGGACCGTCAGCAGGCGATATCCCTCGCAGGCTTCTACCGCTTCAGGCCCATCCTGATGACCGCCGGCACTACCATTTTCAGTCTGATACCAATGGCTTTCGGCGACGCCAACCTCGTCAACATGCCCTACAACCCACTGGGTATGGCTATGATCGGCGGCCTCGCGCTGAACTCGCTCCTGACGCTGCTCCTGGTGCCGGTCTTCTATACGCTGTTCGACGATCTCAAGCGCATTTGGGAGTGGATGGTTTCCATCCTGTTCGGAAGGAAAAGCGAGGTGCCCGATAAAGCTCTGGGCGGAGCGGATAACTAAAACCAGCCTGCCGGTGATAAACTTCAGCGGATATTTCTGCTAATATCCGTATACAAAAAGGCTGAATGAAATTTTGGAAAGGGAGGGATAGTTGAGCACATTGAATCATCATTCTATTGCCCGCCTTTGCCTTTCGGTGACCCTGCTGCTCATTTCGACCTCCTGCCTGAGTGCCGAACTAAAAGGCAAGGTTTCGCTTGCGGCTGAAACGATAACCGTCGAGGAACTTAAGGATCATATCTTCTTCCTGGCTTCTGACGAGTTAGGAGGGCGAGGAATCGGTAGTGGAGGTTACGACATCGCGGCCGGCTACGCCGCCAGTCAGTTCGAACAGGCCGGTTGCCTGCCGTTAACTCGCGGAGAAAACGGCGGACCAACATTCCTCCAGCGCTTTTCAATCGAATCCGGGAAGCTGAATATCCCCTACAAACTGAGGGCAGCGTTAAGCCGAACGGACGGCCGCTTTCGTGAAGAAGCGCAGTTCAGACGAATTGAGACGGCCAATGTGGTGGCGATATTCGAGGGTAGCGATCCGGAGTTGAAAAAAGAGTACGTGACGGTGAGTGCTCACTTAGACCACCTGGGGCAGGCAGGGGATGTCATATACAACGGCGCCGATGACAACGCCAGCGGCTGCGCTGCGGTTCTGGAACTGGCCGAGGCGGTGGCTGCCGCCGCGCCGCGGAGGTCGGTGGTGTTTGCCCTTTTCGGTGCGGAGGAGACAGGCCTGCACGGCTCACAATATTTCGTCGAAAACTGCCCCATTCCACTCGATGCCGTAATTGCCAACGTCAACCTCGACATGATCGGACGCTTCGAGCACCCCGCAGTCCGCAACGGCATCATCGCAGTCGGCGCAACTGCCATCTGCGAGGACATGAAGAATATCGCCGATGAGGTCAATGCGCGAACGCTCGGCCTAGGTATCGATTACGCCAGCGGCGAAGAGTTCTTCGGGGACAGCGATCACTTCAGTTTTTTTCAAAAGGGCATTCCCGTCATCTTCTTCTTCGACGGATTGCATGAGGACTTTCACAAGCCGAGCGACGACGCCGAGAAGATCGATTACGGCAAGATGAAGCTCGTTGCACAACTGGCGTGTGAGCTCATTATCGAGCTGGCGAACAGAGACGCAGTGCCCTGCGCGTCTCCAACCGTGAATTGAAGTTTCGCTGACCGACTTCCGCAAGAGATACCTGGACTAATTCCAAGAGGGAGCGGTCTCTCCAAGTATCACACGCCTGCGCTCTTACCCACATACTCGATAACTCCACATCCGTGCCTCTACGGTGTCATCATTGAAAAAGCACCGAGGCGAGGTGACGACATCCGATGTAGAATCAGCTATCATGGAAAGCGGCGAAAGAAAAACCATTAGGAGCAGTCCAGGCCTTTTACAATCGGCGGCTTGACCTCGAGTTAAGCGCCTCTGACGTGAGGTGGCTAAGCCTCAAAAAAATACGTGGATAAATAATTCAAATCGGAGAAAAGAGTTGCTGAGAAGAGTCCTTTCCATTGTTGTTGCGATTTCAGCGTTAGCTTGCGGATTCCTCCCCGCGGATGATTTAGCAAGGGATAAAGCAGCGGCTTCGATCACTCTGGCCGAGTTGCGGGACCATTTATACTACCTGGCATCCGACGCGCTCGAGGGCCGCATGCCCGGTGAGCAAGGCTACAGGATTGCAGCCCGGTATGCCGCGACACAATTCCGCGCTGCCGGCTTGGAGGTGCCGGATTTCGGTGAAGAAATAACAGATTTCCTCCAACCGGTCCCGTTGCAGCGGCTGGAGTTTGGTTCGAACAACTATCTGAAACTCGTTAGCAACGGAAAAGAGGACAAATTCGAGTTCGGTGAGAAATACCTGCTATTCCGACCGGGGGGGATTGAGGTTGATTCAAAGCCGAAGACGCCGCTGTTCCTCGGCTACGGCATCAGCGAGCCTGAGCACGGGTGGGATGACCTTGAAGGCCATGAGATCGAAGGACGCCTGGTGATCATCATGCCAGGAGCTCCGCAAAAGGAAGGCAAGCCCGTCCTGCCTAAAGACCTCCACGAGGAATACGCCGCTCAATTCAGGGGATCGTTTAAGAAGGTAGGCGTTCTAATCCAGAAGAAAGCGGGCGGGATAATTGTTACCCCGAACCTCGAGATCGTGATGGCTTGGAACATGCTGCGCAACATGCTGACGCGGAGGTCGATCTCCATGCCAGGCTCCGACGGAGGACACGGCTCATCGGACTTTCCCGTGCCTGTGCTTATAGCACATCCGGATGTTGTGAACGCGATGTTCAAAGGGCGTGACTATGACCCCCTCGGCCAAAAAGGTGAATACGGCACATTCGAGCTCGAGGATGTGGAATGTGTGCTCAACATCGATTTGGAAAAGGTGCGTTTCGACTCGTATAACGTTGTGGCGATTATTCGGGGCAGCGATCCTCAACTTCAGAATGAGTACATCACGGTCGGCGCGCACCTCGACCATGTTGGAACGCAAAACGGCAAGGTCTTCAACGGGGCCGACGACAACGCCAGCGGCTGCGTCGCGATCCTAGAGGCTGCCGAGGCGGTTGCGGTGAGCCCTCCGCGCCGCTCTGTGATTTTCGTCCTCTACACAGCCGAGGAACTTGGACTTTTCGGCTCATCCTATTTTGTCGGCAACAGCCCCGTGCCGCTGGAGCAGGTGGTGGTCAACATCAACCTCGACATGGTCGGGCGCAATGACGCGCAACCGCCGGGCTTGCTGGTGATAGGTTCGCAGGAGATCTGCGGCGGGCTGAAAGAGCTTGTGATCGACACCAACGAGCGACGCGTCAACGCAGAGCTTAATTTCTGCATCGACGAATCTGATCCGCTTAACTACTTCAATCGTGGCGATCACATCAATTTCCATCGCAAGGGAATACCCGTGGTTTTCCTTTCGAGCGGCGAGCACAAGGACTACCACACACCAAACGACGACGCCGAGAAGATCGATTTCGAAAGGCTGCACTCCGCGGCATTGTTGACCTACGAATTAGTGATGGAGCTTGGGAATCGCGAGGAGAGGATTTGTATCCCGAAATAAATTCGGAATCAAGGATTGCGTGCTGCGGGGTCCTCAGATACAATTGCAGATCACCGGCGTATCCGCACTAACAGTGGAATGACTTAGTGTCGTTGCTCATCAAAGCAATCGCCTTAATCAACCTCTTGCTCCCTGCCTTTGGTACGGCGCAGGATGACGCTGTTGTTATAGGTTACGACGAGCGCGCCGTCGACCGCGAGGAATACACGGAGACTCTCCTGATCATCAGATACCGCGTCGAAACTAAGCGTATCGTGGAACCGCTACTCATCCTCAGCGCAAATGGAGATCCCGACATACTCGGCTTGATTGCCACCGACGAAAACCTGCCACTCGCCGTGAGAGAAGTTGCTGCGAACGCTATCCTGGATCAACTCTACATAGCCGACCCATACTTCCAGGCCTGCGCCGATCACTACTTGAATATCTTGGCTTTCTCACCGGAGAGATCGCTCAGGTTCAAAGGCGCGTTGGGAGCGGCAATCCTGGAGCACTGGTGCTTCCTTTCAGACTCCAACCCAGGTCAACGGCAACCTGCGCTGTACGAGCTTCAGTATGCAGCAATGCGGGAACCTGATTCCGAGGCCCGACAGGCGATGAGCGAACTGCTGAGCGGCGATCCTTCAGATTTGATCGGCGGCGGCGCTCTCGGCGACAGCACTACCCGTGAAGAGCCCTACAGAATGTTCGACTCCGTGCCCATGCCCCCGCTGATGGAGGAGGACAGGAGCGAGGGTCCTGTAGCGCGAGCCTGGCGGCTGACCAGGTGGGTGGCCTCGGTCAACGCTTTGTTGGAATCTTCAAGTGAGGAATCAGCTGATACCGGCGAGCCGGAGGTGTTTAACGAACTCGACAAGGCCAAGCCGCAACAATTGCGATCCTATTTATCACGCTTTCGCGTGGCCGCACCCGCTGAAATGGGTTACAGAGTCAGCCATCAACCGCTGGTGGATTTCTTCATCAACATGGCCTTATGGAGCCGCGATCCCTACCTCCGCTCACTCGCGATGGCGCCGGTCGCCGTAGGACCTGCTGAGCAAGCCTTGAATTTCCTTTTGGACAGGCTCGCCAACGACCCCGCACCGCTCGTGCGCCTCGCTGCCGCGGACCTGCTGAAAGCGTTCTGCGAAGACCAGCAAGTGCGGCAGCGGATGGTCGCGGTATTCCGCGAGGAAGCGGACGCACGTGTCAAGCTGCGCATGGTGCACTCGCTTGTCTGGTCCTTCGGCGGTAGGCCGCCGCCGGACATTCAGGCTTTCCTACTCGGAAGGCTGAGAGATCAGCAGGACAAGAAACTGCTGGGCTATATCGTTGCCGTCCTGGGCTCCGCGCGCGTCCACAGCGCTTCCGAGCCGCTTACCGAGCTGGCCCGTAGCACGTCGGATTCGCTACTGCGGCGCCGGATCGAGGAGGCTCTGCGTTCTATCCGCACCCGGCCCAACAACTAATTGTGTAAGGAGGAACCATGGGAACCACTGCTTCAGGGACCGGTGCGGCCGGCCCGCAGAGCTACCTGATGCAGGTGATAGAGAGCCGTAGGAGCGTGCGCGCCTTCGCCGACAAACCGGTTGACCGATCACTATTGGCGGAATGCGTTGAGGCGGTACGTTTCGCGCCCAGCGCCTGCAACGTCCAGCCCTGGCGCTTCCTGGCCGTCGACGATCCGGGCCTGCGCGACCGGCTTGCGCAAGCGGCATTCAGCGGCATTTACAAAGCCACACGCTTCGCTGCCGACGCACCGGTTCTAATTGTGCTGCTGACGCGCTTCGACTGGTTTGTACAAGGAGCAGGCAGGCAAATCCAAGGCACGCAATATCACCTGCTCGACGCTGGGATCGCCGGCGAGCATTTCGTCTTGCGCGCTGCGGAACTAGGGCTGGGGACCTGCTGGATCGGCTGGTACAACCGCCGCAAGGTGCGCAAGATTCTCTTCATGCCGCGCCGCTACCGCCTCTGTGCCATGATCGCTCTCGGTTGGCCGGAGGAGGAATTCACGCCGAAAGAAAAGTCACGCCGGGAATTTGAGGAGCTGATGAGCTTCAACAAGGTAGGCTTCAGCGAGAAATAATAATCGCCGCCCACGCTCCCTCGACAAACCACCGAACTGAACTCACGCCCGTAGATGTGATGGTATGCGACCCGGACCGCACTCCAAGGATGATTTGGGAAGCGGTTTTCAGCGGGCTGGCCCGAATGATGCCCTGCGGCTAAAAAACATCGATGGTCGACGCCGCGAAACAGGCTTTTACGACTGGAGGACGGTGCAGCGAACTATTTATTGTGTGGCAAGCTTCAGTATCAACAAGATACTGAACAAACTCGCCGGCTGTTCCAGGTTTGCCATGAATCAGCTGAACATATTGTTTGACAATCCACGGAACATTCAGTATATTGTTCAGTATTGCAACGGCACCCTATTGTTGTTTGATCCGCTTATGCGGAGCGACCAGGCACTCCCGGCAAACCAGGGGGTGGATAGAACATCCAAATACGGAGGAGCAACTAATGCAGAACGATTTCTGTCACATCGAACTCAACACCACCGATCTGGAGGGAGCCAAGAAGTTCTACTTTGAGCTCTTCTCCTGGGACAAGGAAGAGACGCCAATGCCCAGCGGCGAGCTTTACACGGTGATCAAGCCCGGCAAGGGCCCGATGGGCGGCATGATGAAGAGCCCCGAACCGAGCGCCCCGCCCACGTGGCTGGTTTACATAACCATCGATGATGTCGAGGCGGTCTCGAAGAAGGCCGCGGAGCTCGGTGGAAAGATACTCCTCGGTAAAACTCCGGTTCCGGAGATTGGGCACTTCTCCGTGATCCAGGATCCGCAGGGCGCGGTCTTCGCACTCTGGGAACCGACGGAGAAGGGATAAATCCTTCCCTGTTCGTTTTTAATGATCGGTGAAGCCAAAGCGCCGGGCGCTATAACCGGCGCTTTGCTTTTCATCTGTACGGGATGTCGGCAACGGGCTTAGACTACTTACTCAGATGGTTTAAGGGGATCATCGGCACTATTTATGTATTTCAGTGCCGGCTCAACTGAAAATATCCCTAAGGCGATCGAGTAGTGTTTTTTTGTCTGCGCCGGGAGAGTAATCCTCGTCGTCGAGCAGTTCGAGTTCCGCGAACAGCTTACGCTGGGATTTGCTGAGTTTGGAGGGTGTTTTAACGGAAGCAATGACGTAGAGATCGCCCCTGCGGCCGCCGTCGACGCTGGGCATGCCTTTGCCCTTGAGCCGGAAGCTCGTGCCGCTTTGGGTGGCGGAGGGGATCTTCAGTTTTGCGTCGCCGTCGAGGGTGGGCACCTTTAGTTCACCGCCAAGGGCCGCGCGGCTGAATGAAACCGGCAACTCAATCACGAGGTGGATACCGTCACGCTTGAAGATTTCATGCTCTGAGATACGGATATCGACGTAAAGGTCCCCCGGAGGCCCGCCGTGAACCCCGCCCTCGCCCTCTCCACTGATTCGCAGCCGCTGTCCCGTCTCGACACCCGCAGGAATGCTGATCGTCAACTCCCGCTCGGCTTCAATGAGGCCATACCCCCCGCACGCCTGGCATGAACTGGCCGGGATCTCTCCTACGCCGCCACACATGCGACAATCCTGGCTGACTGTCAGAAAACCCTGCCGGTAGGTGACCTGCCCCTGACCGCCGCAGGTCGGGCATGTTTTTATGCCCGATTCGGGATCCGCGCCGTTTCCTCCGCATGTCTCGCACGTATCCCTGCGGCTGAGCTTGATTTTTCGCTTGACGCCTTCGAAAGCATCCTCAAGCGTCAGCTCCAGCTGGTAACGAAGATCGTTGCCCTGGCGGGCGCGGGTGCGCCTGCGTCGGCCGCGATGCCTGCCGCCGAAGAAGCTGCCGAAGCCGAAGAAGTCGCCGATAATGTCTTCGAACTCGCTAAAGATGTCGGAGCTGAAGTCGAATCCGCCCGTCGGCGATCCGCTGGTCGAGACGCCCGCGTGGCCGAATCGGTCGTACATGGAGCGTTTCTGCGGGTCGGCGAGCACGGCGTAGGCTTCCGCCGCCTCCTTGAACTTCTCCTCGGCCCGCGGATCGTCAGCGTTGCGGTCGGGGTGATACTGGAGCGCGAGCCGCCTGTATGCCTTCTTTATTTCCTGGGCATCGGCGTCGCGCTGAACGCCGAGCACTTCGTAATAATCCCTCTTTGCCATCCCAATATCTTTTCCGGCTCAGCGGATTGGTATCTCCATGGGCCCGTCGTCCTCTTCGTCTTTGGCAGAGTTCTCAGGAGGAGCAGCCACCTTCACTCTGGCCGGGCGAAGAACCCGCCCGCTCAGCATGTAACCTCGCTGCAGTTCCCCTGTTATTCGGCCCTCTGGATACTCCGAGGTTTCTTCTCGAACGACGGCCTCATGATAATTGGGATCGAACTGCCTGCCGAGAGTTTCGATCGGCTCAAGCCCGCTGCGTCCGAGAATCTCTTGCATCTGCTTGAGAATCATCTCAACGCCCTGCCGGTAGTCGTCGGCACTCTCCGAATCCGCCGCCAAGGCCAGCTCGAGGTGGTCGACAACGGGCAGCAACTCCTCTATCAAAGCCGCGGCTGCACGCTCAGTCAATTCCTCGCGCTCACGCCGGACCCGTTTTCGATAATTATCAAACTCGGCGGCCTTGCGCTGAAGTAAATCCTTCAGTTCCGTCAACGCGTCGGGTTTCTCTTCCTCTCCAGCAGGTGCTCCTATATCTTCAGTGCTTTGAGCAGGCTCAGCCGTCCCGGCTTCCTCCGCCTGCTTGCGGTAGGCAGCAGCTGCTGCGTCGCCGCCAACCGGCGCGGGACCGGATTCACCCGAGCTGCCGGAGTTCTCGTTATCTTTTTTACTCTTTTCAGTCATGGTTTCTCACGGATCATATCGGCATTCGGCTTATCTGCTTGGAAACAAGGTCCACCAGGAAGACCGTGCGCGGATATAACATCCTCGTCGGGCCGAGCACTCCTATGGAGCCGCGCGAGCCGTCGGGGAAGGTATACGCGCTCGCGACCAGGCTGCATCCCTGGATACCCTTGAGGTCGCTCTCGCTGCCGATGACTACCTGGACCCCTTCCCCGTCGAGGCAGCTGTTGAGAAGTTGGAGCAGGTGCCGTTTCTCTTCGATAGCGCGCATCAGCACGCGCAACTGCTCGCGGTCGGCGAAGTCCGGCTCATCGAAGATGTTAATGGTTCCTTCGACATAAAAATTCTCGTCGCCGAAGCCGTCAGCGAAGCTGGATCGCGTGAAGTGGAGGGCGGTGCGCACTATCACATCCATCATCTCCCTCTCGCGATCGAGCATCTCCTCCACCCTCTCGCGCACCTCCGCAAGCGACATCCCGTGGAACCGCTCCACCACCCACTCGCTGATGCGACTCAGCTCTTCCTGTCTGAGATCGATGTCGATCCGGATCATTTTGTTGTGAACGAGACCTGCCCGGTCGACAAAGATCACAAGCACGCGATCCGGTCCCTGTTTGATGAAATCGACATGGTTGAAAACTGCGCTCTCGAACTGCGGTGCTGAAACAATGCCGATGTAGTTGCTGTAGCTGCTCAGCAGCTTGGAGGTTTTTTCGAGAATCGAGCCGACGACGCCCTGATAGCTCTCGAAGAAGGCTTTGATTTCGCGCTGCTCCGCTATCGGCAGGGCCGGCTGATCCATCAGAGTATCGACGTAATAGCGGTAGCCCCTATCGGTGGGCACCCTCCCGGCACTGGTGTGCGGCTGGACGAGGTAGCCCGTTTCCTCGAGGTCGGCCATCGTGTTGCGGATCGAGGCGGCGCTGAGGTGTTCACCCTCGAACTTGGAAATCGTGCGCGAGCCGACCGGTTGGCTGGAAGTGACAAAAAGCTCGACGACGAAACGCAGAATGCGCTCCTGCCTGTGGTTGAGCCGCTCTTCTATGTCGCTGCGATTCATCCCGGCTGCCATCAGCATCCGCCTCCGCCGCCGATTATAGCATCAGTAATAGTGGGGGGCCCTGCCCGCCGCGAAGGCAGGCGTTGCGGGCCCTCCTGACGCTCGATTGCCGATCAGTACATGTCCATGCCGCCGCCCGGCATCGGAGGCATGCCCTTTTCTTCCTTCGGAATCTCCGAGACCATGGCCTCGGTGGTGATCAGCAAACCTGCGATCGATGCCGCGTTCTCGATGGCACTACGCACGACCTTCGCCGGGTCGATGATACCGGACTCAGTAAGGTTCTCGTACTCGAGAGTCTGTGCATTGAAGCCGAAATCACCTTCCTTCTCGCGTACCTTCTCGACGACGATCGAGCCGTCGAAGCCGGCGTTGAGTGCGATCATGCGAATCGGCTCCTCGAGCGCACGCTTGACGATGCGGACGCCAACGGCTTCCTCTTCATCGTCGACAATCAGCTTCTCGAGGTTAGTAGCGGCTCTCAGCAAGGTTACGCCTCCGCCGGGTACGATGCCCTCCTCGACGGCAGCCTTAGTCGCGTGCATGGCGTCCTCGACGCGGGCCTTCTTCTCCTTCATCTCGACTTCGGTGGCCGCACCGACCTTGATCACCGCTACACCGCCGACCAGCTTAGCCAAGCGCTCCTGCAGCTTTTCGCGGTCGTAGTCGCTGGTGGTCTCCTTAATCTGAGTGCGGATCTGCTTGACGCGACCCTCGATGTCCTCGGTGCTGCCCTTGCCCTCAATGATGGTGGTGTTGTCCTTGTCGATGGTTACTCTCTTGGCCTCGCCGAGGTCCTCGATTTTGACGTTCTCGAGCTTGATGCCGAGGTCTTCGCTAATGACCTTACCGCCGGTCAACACTGCGATATCCTGCAGCATCGCTTTGCGGCGATCGCCAAAGCCCGGGGCCTTGACGGCGGCCACCTTGAGGGTACCGCGCAGCCTGTTGACCACGAGCGTAGCCAGCGCTTCACCCTCCACATCCTCGGCGATGATCAGCAACGCACGGCCGAGTTTGGCAACCTGCTCAAGCAGGGGCAGGAGGTCTTTCATCGAGCTGATCTTCTTCTCATGCAGCAGGGTGAGAGCATCCTCCAGCTCGCACTCCAGGCGCTCGGGGTCGGTGACGAAGTAGGGGCTGAGGTAGCCACGGTCGAACTGCATGCCCTCGACCACTTCCAGGGAGGTCTCCATCCCCTTGGCTTCCTCGACGGTGATCACGCCGTCTTTGCCGACCTTGTCCATTGCCTCGGCGATAATGCCGCCGATGGTTGCGTCGTTGTTGGCGGAGATTGTGCCGATCTGGGCGATCGACTCGCCCTCTACCGGCTTGCTCACCTTCTTGATATCATCAACGACCTCGGCCACAGCCGCATCGACGGCGATCGACTCGCCCCCTACCGGCTCGCTCATCTTCTGGATATCTTCAACGACTTCGGCCACAGCCGCATCGACGGCGATCGACTCGCCCTCTACCGGCTCGCTCATCTTCTTGATATCATCAACGACCTCGCCCACATCCGCATCGATGGCGGTCAACTCGCCCTCCACCGGCTTGCTCATTTTCTGAATACTATACACGACCTCGGCCACGGCCTTATCGATGCCGCGCTTGAGGCTCATCGGATTCATGCCGGCCGTCACGCTCTTGATGCCCTCGCGGAAGATCGCCTGTGCCAGGACCGTGGCGGTGGTGGTACCGTCGCCAGCGGTGTCGCTGGTCTTGCTCGCGACTTCCTTGACCATCTGGGCGCCCATGTTCTCGATCGGATCTTCGAGCTCGATCTCCTTGGCGACGGTGACACCGTCCTTGGTCATCTGCGGAGCGCCGAATTTCTTCTCCAGCACAACGTTGCGGCCACGCGGGCCGAGTGTGATCTTCACAGCGTTAGCCAGCTTGTTGACGCCGCGCAGCAGCGCCTGGCGGGCTTCCTCGCTGTAGGTAATTTGCTTTGCCATCTGTCTTTTCCTCCAGGTTGGTCGGGTTCGTCAGAGCCTTAGTGCTCAACGATGCCCAGCACCTCGTCTTCGCGCAGGATCAGATACTCCTCGCCTTCCATCTTGATCTCCGAGCCGGAGTACTTGCCGAAGAGGATGCGGTCGCTGGCCTTGACGTCCATCGGCATGCGCTTGCCGTCATCGTTCTTCTTGCCCTCGCCGACGGCGATGACCTCGCCCTCCTGCGGTTTCTCCTTGGCGCTATCGGGGATGATGATGCCTCCCTTAACCTGCTCGCCCTCTTCGAGCCGCCTCACCAATATCCTGTCGTGCAGCGGACGAAATTTCATATCCGTTCCTCCTTGTGTTACCGTTAATCCGGCTTTGAATTCACTGCTTTATTAGCACTCTCTACCTGAGAGTGCTAACAACTCTACGCACCAGGCCCGGGTTTGTCAAGAGCCAAATCCCTAACTCTTTGGATAGACGGCACACAAGTTGATGTGCCCGCTGGAAGACTAAGCCGATTCCGGCTTCGGGCTGCACCGCAGCGCAGTTTACCCCTCACGTTTCTAGTGTTGCCGGGAAGTTTAGAAACGCAGGCTGAGGCCGGTGGTTAGAAAGAAGTCAGGCACGCCCTCGCCGCGTACTGCCTTGCCGAGAGCGATGTCGTACTGGGCGTTATCACTGAAGAGATAGGTGAACCCGCCGTCGAGGATGAGGATCGGACCGTCCTCGCTCGATCCAGCACTCTCGAAAGAGAACTCCGCGAAAGCTCCCGCCCCGGCGGCAAGATCGAAGCCGAGGGAGGCGCTGACAAGCGCTGCTGTGAACCGCTCGCCAAGATCGTCCTCTTCATTGAGAAAACCGAAGTTCGTGCCTAAGCCGATCCCAGGCGCAAGATCGAAATCCAATGCCAGTTTGAACATGAGGCCCGCTGCATCGGAGCGGAATTCCTTGGTGCCGGAGGGCAGGCCGATCATCACTATCGCACCCACAGAGGGATCCAAAGACGCTTCACCTGCATCCTTGAAGTGATATTTGAAACCGATGTCGATGGGCGAGAAACCACTTTTCCACTTGGGACCGCAGCACGTCAGCGAGGTGTGTACGCCCGACAGCGAAGCCGTTTCAAGGCGCAGCTCGAAATCTCCGCCGATGCCATAGCGCAGGAGGATCGGTACCGAGAGGTAATCGAAATCGGCTGTCTTGCCTTCGAGGCGCTCTCACAGCAGCCCGAATTCGGCCTGTAGCCGCATGTGGCCGACAGTGACGCTGGCGTCGGTCAGATCGGGCCGATCGGTAACCAGCGGCTCGTCGTCGGATTGCCCCATTGCCGCCGCACTCAGAAAGAACAGCAACAGAACAACATTCGTTAATTTTGACTTCTCTATTATTCTCATCGTCTCAATCCTCAGGCGTCTCGGGTATCCGGAATGGGCTTGCCCTGGGGATCCTCGTCCCTCTCGCCGACCTCGCTCTCTATCATCCTCGCAAGCCCGGGGCTAAGGAAATGCTCCTCCCTGTCGGCGGAGTCGTGGATGTGATCGGTTGGATAACCTATATCGCCCAGGTAGCTCTCATAGAGCCTGTGGCGCCGCAACAAATCCGTAGCGGCGCTTTTCCCCGCCGGCGTCAGAACGAATCCGCCGTTCCGCCGTGAGATGAAACCGGCGCGCTTCAGCCGGGCGAGTGCCATGCGTAATCGCGATGCCGGCTGCTCCAATTCGCTCAACATCTCCGATCGTGCAAAAACCTCAGCCTCCTCTCCCTCCCGCCTGCGGGCGGCCCAGAGCAATGCGTCTTCCACGGCGATTTTCACGCTCAGACTACGCCTGGCCAGGATGCGGCTCAGAATCCCATGGCTGGGTGAGAACAGGAATGCCAAAAGGAAAAACAGCCCGCAGAGCATTGCGATCGAGCCGGCGATGGAGGCGTCGAGCGCCTGCGCCATCAGGTAACCGAGCAGCGATGAAAGCGCCCCTATGCCGATCGCTATCGCAATCATCGGCGCCAGGCGATCCGTCAGCAGATAGGCCGCGGCCGGCGGTACGATCAGCAGCGCGACCACCAGGATCGCCCCGACACTCTCGAACGCGCCGACGACGGTCACCGAAACCAGCCCCATAAGCAAGTAGTGCATTGCAGTAACGTTAATACCCACCGCAGCAGCCATACCAGGATCGAATGAGCTGATTTTGAATTGCTTGTAAAGCAGAAACACTAACAGCATGTTGACGACGAAGAGCGCCCCGTTGATCCAGAGCGGCCTCGGACCGAACGACGCATCGCCGAAGAAAAGCAAATCGAAGGGAGTGTAGGCAATCTCACCGTAGAGCACGCAGTCGAGGTCCAGATCGACCTGGCTGCCATAGAGCGAAACAAGCAGCACACCGAGCGCGAAGAGGAATGTAAAAGCGACGCCGAGGGCGGCATCGTTCTGAATGCCGCGACGGGTGAGGAACTGCACGAGGAACGCGGTCAGCAGGCCGAACGCAACGGCGCCGACGAACATCCCCAGCGAGCCGCGGCTGCCGCTGATCAGGAAAGCGATAACCAACCCGGGCAGCACGGCGTGGCTGATCGCGTCGCCGAGCATCGCCATCCTGCGCAGGACGAGGAAGCTGCCCAGCATCGCGCAGGAGCCTGCGACGAGCGCGCCGGTCAGCACAATCCAAATAGAATCGAGCAACATCATTCAACCTCCCGCGCTTCGATCGGATGAACGCTAGGCGGAAGCTTCATCTCGATTCCCTGGAATGCCAGCAGCTGCTCCAGCTCTGCTTCAAGCTTCGGCGGCATATGGTGCTCGATCTCGTCTGCGTCGCGGTGGACGTGATCCGAGCCAAGCTGGCCCTCGTGCATCAGGAACATCTCCCACAGGCGGTGCCTGCGCGTAATTGCGTACGCCTCCGCCAACCCTTTGTCCTTCAATCGGAAGCGTCCACCCGCCTCGGCCACCAAGCCCTCTCGTATAAGCTTTCTGAGAGTTGAGATCATCGCGCCGGCTCTTATACCTCGGCTGGCGGCCAGCTCTGCGGCAGTCGCCTCGGCATCCCAACAGTCACACGCCTCGGCAAGCTCGTAGAAATCGCGCAATGCATTTTCCTTCGCCACTCGTCCCTTCAGAGAAATGTGTCGCGTTACTCGCGCTAAAATTCCTCTACCGGGCGCCAACAGCATCGAGACAGCAAACACCGCGGAAGCGGCGAGCACGATAAGAGGCCCTGTCGGCAGCTGTAATCCGACAGTGGAGAGCAACGTGCCGACCGCCCCGGACAACGCTCCGAACAGAGCCGCCAGCATGACCATCAGGTTCAGCCTGTCGGTCCAGAAGCGCGCGGAAGCGGCGGGGATGATCAGCATCGCTGCCATCAACACCACGCCGACCGACTGCATCCCGATCACCACGGTCACGACGATGAGGAACATCATCATGCCGTCGAGCACCTTCGGCGAGAAACCGATCCCTCTGGCGAAACCAGGATCGAAGCAGAGCAGCTTGAATTCCTTGAACAACAGCATGGCAATGACGCAGACAACGGCCGCGCTAACGGCCATTAACTGCACGTCGGAGCCGACGAGCGCCGCCGCCTGGCCGAAGAGATATTTGTCGAGGCCCGCCTGGCCGCCTGCGCCGGAGTGCTGGATCTGAGTGAGCAGCACGATACCAAAGGCGAAGAATACCGACAGGATGAGGCCGAGGGCGGTGTCCTCCTTGATACGGGTGTGCTTGATGACGCTCTGGATGAAAAACGCCCCGAGCAAACCGGCAACCAGGGCGCCGAGCAACATCAGCGGCAGCGAGCGAGTCCCCGCCAGCATAAACGCCACAGCAACCCCCGGCAGGGCGGCGTGAGCCACGGCATCGCCCATCAGGCTGCGGCGGCGCAGAAGGGCAAAGCTGCCGAGCACGCCACTGCTGACGCCGATCAGGATCGAGCCCGCCAGCACCCAGCGCACGCTGGGATCGAAAAGGAAATCGAAGCTCATCGGCGGCCCCCGCTCTGCTGCACGCCCCTAGCCACCGCTTCGGCCACGCCGCTGACTATATTTAGACGGCCGCCATACGCCTTGCGCAGGTTGTCGTCGGTGAACATCTCATTTGTCGGGCCGAAGGCAATCGTCCTCATATTCAACAGCAACACCCAGTCGAAGTATTCCCGCACGGTTTGCAAGTCGTGGTGCACTACGAGCACCGTCTTGCCGTTCCCCCTTAACTCTTGCAACAACGAAATGATTGCCTTCTCGGTTGCCGCGTCGACGCCGACAAACGGCTCGTCCATCAGGTAGAGCGAGGCATCCTGCGCCAGCGCGCGGGCGAGAAAAACGCGTTGCTGCTGACCGCCGGAGAGCTGGCTGATCTGGCGGCGGGCGAAGTCGGCCATGCCGACCTTGCGCAGGCTCTCCATTGCCGCCTCACGCTCGACCTTGCCGGGCCTGCGGACCCAGCCCAGCCGGCCGTAGAGACCCATGGTGACGACGTCGAGGGCGTCCGTAGGAAAATCCCAGTCGACCGACTCGCGCTGCGGCACGTAGCCTACCAGCGTGCGCTGCTCCCGGACGGGCTTGCCAAAGATCTCCACCCAACCTGAGGCCGCGGGAATCATTTCCAGGACTGCCTTGATCAGTGTCGATTTGCCGGCGCCGTTCGGCCCCACGATGCCGACCAGGTGCCCCTCCGGCACCGCCATGTCGATGTCCCAGAGCACCGGCTTGCGGTGATAAGCCACGGTGAGGTCGTGTACCTCGAGCGCGGGGACCGGCTCGTCGGGCCGCCGCTCGCGGCCGTGCCTGCCAAGATATTCCGCGGTCGCCATGTTTCTACTCCTTCATTTCAAAGCATTCACGATAATCTCGACGTTGTGCCGCACCATACCGACATAGGTGCCCTCGGGCGTGCCCTTCTCGCCCATTGCGTCGGAGAACAGCTCGCCTCCGATTGATATCGAGTGACCGAGCTGGCGACAATCGTCGACAACTGCCGCAACGGCTTGCTTGGGGACACTGGATTCGATGAAGACAGCTTTGATGCCGCGCCGGACGATCAGATCAACCAGCCGCTTACGATCTTTAACGCCGAACTCGCTGACGGTGCTAAGCCCCTGCAGCCCGACGACCTCCGCGTCGTAAGCGCGACCGAAATAACCGAATGCGTCGTGTGCCGTGATCAGGACGCGCCGCGGTGCGGGGATCTCTGCCAAACGTGCCTTGACCTCCTCATGCAGACTCGCCAGCTCCTCCTTGTAGGCATCGCCGTTGCGGTGGTAAATTTCGCTGTTGTCGGGATCTGCTTCGGACAAGGCCTCAACTATCGGATCTATCGTCTCCATCCAGATGCTGACGTCGAACCAGATGTGCGGGTCGTGCTGGCCCTCGTACCCCGAAGGGCTGAGCAGCCTCCGCTGATCGACCTCTTCTCCCACCGCCACCGCTCTTCCACCCGATCTGGCGAGCATGCCGAGGACGCGGACCATTTTCCCTTCAAGGTGCAGGCCGTTGTAGAAAACGATTTCAGCCCTGCGAAGGCGATTGAGATCCCTGGCGGAGGCCTTATAGAGGTGGGGATCGACCCCGGGCCCCATCAGCGGTGTCACCGCGACCAGATCGCCACCGACCCGCTCAACAGTGTCGGCGACCATGCCGACGGTAGCAGTGATCACCAGTTTGCCCGACTGAGCGCCGTTATCATCCTCGGGCAAACAACTTACAAGAGCAGAAGCGCTGCCGAGGACAAGCAAGGCAATAATCAAAAGTCTTCTCATATATGTTCGGCTTTCCGAATTATAAAAACGTTCGCGGCGAGCTCGCGGCCGACCGGGTGCTCAATTTGCGAAATTCGCACTCTCAGCGAACCGCCGAAGGGTTCCGGCTCGAGCATTTCGAGCGGCGCACCGGGATACATCCCCAGTTCGCCGATGTAATGGAGCATCTCGGGATCGGAATCCGCCACGCGGCTGACCACCGCCCGTTCGCCGGGCTCCAGTTGATCCAGCGGTGTGAGCTCGGTTCTCTCGATACCACCGTTACGAGAGGGAATCGGATGACCGTGCGGATCGTGCGTCGGATGTCCGAGAATCACGTCGATGCGTTCCTCTACTCGCTCAGATACCACATGCTCGAGGCGCTCGGCCTCGAGGTGAACCTCTTCCCAGGGCAGATCAAGTTCCCGCGTGAGGAACAACTCAATCAATCTGTGAGCGCGCAGCACCCTTACAGCGTTTCTCCGCCCCTCATGCGAGAGGCGCAAACCCTCGCCCCGTGAGTACTCAACCAGATCGAGATCCCGCAGCCGTTTGACCATCTTCGTGACGGCGGCGGATGAGATTTCCAACCTATCAGCTACGGCTGACGGGGTGACTCTATCGCAACGCAACGAAAGCTGATAAATCGCCTTTAGGTAGTCTTCGACTGCCTCCCCAAGTGTCCGGTTTTCAATCTTGCCTGTGGTTTTCATCAGCTCCCGCCGGTTAACACTCAGAAATATTAACCATAGTTAACTATTAATATTTACTATTGTCAAATAGAAGCTTATTCCGTGGCCGCGGCGACACAGCGTGGCTTGAGGAACACGGCAAAGGAAAACCGGCAGCCATAGATACCCTAAAGAAGCCCGCAACAGAAAAACGCTGGAATGCAACCAGTTTAATATCAACCGGTTACGAATGCCAGGGGAGAAAACCGTGAAGTCATCGTAAAAAAACGATTCTAATTAATCAGGCATGGTTGTTGCTCCCAATTATGCAGGAGAGGTTTCCCTCTTAACACACTTGGGAAGGTAGCCGCGAGGTCGGGAATATGCTAAATTCCGGTCCGATGAAGGAAGACACCGAGATAGAGCACAAAGTCAAGGAACTGGGCGAGCCGCCGGCGGAGGGCGACAAAACCGGTGGTTCCGGACCTGCCAGCGACCCAGGTAAGCCGACCAGGCAATTCAATCCATGGGCACTGATAATCTACATCGGTATCGTGGCAGCGTTTGCCGTGGCGGGGGCTTACATCGGCTACCTGATCGCCCACTACCCTATCCTCGACATCGAGGAGGCGGTCAGTAACTATCAGCAGAATGTCAACACGGTAATCTTCGACGGCACCGGCGAAGGCAAGATCGAGGAGCTGGCCGAGGAGCGCCGGGTGCTGATGAGCTACGACCGGATACCACAGCATTTCATCAATGCGCTGATCATCGCTGAGGACAAGGAATTCCTGCGCCATCAGGGAGTCGACGTGCCCGGCATCGTACGTGCATTTCTGACAAACCTCAGCCACGGTCGAGTGGTCCAAGGCGGCAGCACTATCACACAGCAGTTGATCAAGAACCTCTTCCTCAGCCCCGAACAGACCTATACGCGCAAGATCAAGGAGGCAGTGCTGGCGCTGCAGCTCGAGGCTAAATACACCAAGGAGGAGATTCTCGGCTTCTACTGCAACACGGTCTACTTCGGTCACCAGCGCTACGGTCTGGAGGCTGCGGCGCGCTATTACCTCGGAATCGGCGCCTCTGAACTTGACCTCACGCAAAGCGTAATGCTGGCGGGATTGATCCGGGCTCCGGAACGCTACACTCCTTTTCGCCACCCCGACCGCGCCCTGCAACGCCGAAACTACCTGCTAGGCAGAATGGCTGCCTCCGGTGTAATTGCAAAGGAAGAGGCCGATGCATCCAAGGCGGAGCCTCTGGGACTGCGCGTTCGCGGTAGTGATCGCAAGCTAGCGCCGCATTTCATAGAGGAAGTACGCAAGTTCCTCGTCGACGGCTTCGGAAGAGAGCAGGCTTACGGCGGCGGCCTCAATGTCTACACCACGCTCGATCAGCGGATGCAGCGCATCGCGGAAAACGCGCTTCGCGACGGTTTATACGAGTTGAGCATGCGTCAACGGCTGCGCCCGGCCACTTACAACGTGCTCGACGAAGGAGGCTCGCTGGACGATTACTCCCACCCGGAGTGGGAGAACCCACTCGCCGAGGGTGAATTCACTCACGCTCTGGTAATCGAGGTGACGCAGAAGGAGGCGAAGCTACGGATCGGCGAACAAGAAATCAAGATCAACGCGCAGGCTTTCCCCGTTCCTACAGCCACGCGCGAACAGCGCAACGACCTGACCAAGGCGTTGCGCCCGGGTGACGTTTTCCCTGTGCGTATCGACAAACTCAAAGAGGTAAAAGCTAGCGAGGAGGGCGAACCGAGTAGGCTTGAAATAACCTCGGTCAAGCTGACCCAGGAACCTGAAACCGAAGCGGCGCTGATTGCTCTCGAAGTCGAGAGCGGTCGAGTGCTGGCAATGGTCGGCGGTTCCGATTTCAACAAGAGCCAGTTCAACAAGGTGGTCCAGGCGCCGCGTCAGACGGGCTCCGCCTTCAAACCGATTGTGCTGGCGGCTGCGCTCGACAGCGGAGCCGTGTCGCTGGGCACAACCATCTTCGATGAGCCGACGGTCTTCGACGACCCCCGCGACCCCGAGCTCTACGCCCCGGAAAACTACAAGCACGAGTATATCGGCATAACCACCGTGCGCGATCTGATCGAGAAGAGCCGCAACATCCCGGCGGTTAAGCTGATGGTCCACACCGGCATCGACAAGACTATCGAGACCGCCAAGAAAATGGGGATCGACGCGCAACTTCATCCCTATTACTCGGTGGCCCTCGGCTCTATCGAGATGACTCTCATCGACATAACCGGCGTCTATTCGGTTTTCCCCAACCAGGGAGTTGTGGTCGAGCCCTACTTCATCTCGAGGGTGGAAGACCGCAACGGTGAACTCGTCTACGAGCACACCCGCCGCCCCCGCACCGCAATCAGCCGCACCTCTGCGTTCCTGGCCATCCAGGCGCTGCTGGGTGTGATCGAGCGGGGTACCGGCAAAACGGCCCTTCCTATCGAGCTCGAACTCGGGGTGCCCTTGGCAGGAAAGACCGGCACGACCGACGATTACACCAATGCATGGTTCCTCGGCTTCAGTCCGCAGGTGGTTTGCGGTGTCTGGGTCGGGAACGAGGAAGGCACGACTACCATCGGCGATGATGAAACCGGTGCCCGCGCCGCCCTGCCGATCTGGCGCAGGTTCATGGCGGAAGCGTTGGAGCCGGAAGAGTGGCGCACAGTCAAGGATTACCCGATCCCGCCGAACGTTATCGCCATCGAAATCGACCGCCGGAACGGCAAGCTGGCCAGCGAATTCACTCCCATTGAGGAAAGGCTCTTTGAATTCTACATCCGCGGAACCGAACCCCGCACGTGGACAACGTTCGACGACGATTTCAACCTGCGGATCGGCTCGGTAAGGCTGATGGAAAAACGTGTCAATATCCTCTTCGAGAACCATCCTGTGGTTAAGCCGAGGGATCTGTTTTATTCCACCCAGTGAGGAAAACACCGGCTGCGCTGTACCCTCCCCTCAAAACTAGGAGATTCATTATCAGCAGGAGTCTACGCAGCCTACCTGCCGATACGGCGCAGCTCGTCGGCAGCGGGTTGGTAACCGGCATCGAGCGATTTGCGGTAGTATTCCGCGGCTTTGTCGAGGTCCTGCTCGACACCCTCGCCGTGGGAGTAGAGCCAGCCGAGCATGTAAAAAGCCTGCGGCACGCCGCCCTCGGCCGCTCCGTCGTACCAGCGTCTTGCCAGCTCAAGGTTCTTATCAGTGCCGAGACCGTTATAGTGCATGTAAGCGAGGTTGTACATGCCCCAATTGTCGCCCATTGTAGCTGCCACCTGGAACCAATAGAGCGCCTTGTCGTTGTTGGTCTCGACACCCAATCCGTTGAGGTACATCAGGCCGAGGTTGACGTTTGCCGGTGTGTAATGTTGGCCGACGGCCAGCTCGTAGAGCCTGAGGGCTTCCCCCAGGTCAAGTTCCACCCCTAAGCCCTCCTGGTAAAAATAGCCGAGGTTGTTCCGAGCCCTGGCATCGCCGTCGTCAGCGGCCTTGCGGTACCAGAGTGCGGCTTCAGCAAAATCCTGCGCAACTCCGACACCGTTCTCATACATCCACGCAAGGTTCGTTTGCGCCAAGGTATAGCCGCTCTCCGCAGCCCGGCGGTACCACTCGACGGCTTTGGCGGGATTGGCTTCTGTGCCCTCGCCCTTCTGGTACATATAGCCGACGTAGGTCTGCGCCTCATTGCGGCCGCCCTCCGCAGCCTTGAGCAGGAATTCGAACGCCTTGGCGTAGTCGCCGGCCTGGTAAAGCTCGACCCCTTTGTTGTAGAGATCGCTGATGGAGCTGGTAGCCGGGTCCTCTTGGCCGGGGACGGCTACCGCGAGGTAGAAATATGCTGCCGCCGCCAGACAGGCTATTCCCGCTCGTTTAAAAAGTTCGTTCATTGAATCCTCCGGGAAGAACAAAGAGATGCGGGTCATCCAGCAATGCACTATCGCCCGTTCCCGCTGTTCACCTTGAAACAGCGCATCTCTTTTTCGCGGCCGCGTATCGCTAAAGAGCCGATTTCCTCGATCTCGAATTCCTTGCTTTTCTTGATGGCCTTCCACGTGGCCTCACCGATGACGATATCTCCCGGATCCGCGATGTCATCCTCCAGGCGGGATGCGATGTTGACGGTGTCGCCGATGACTGTGTACTCCATCCTCTGGGGGCTGCCGATATCGCCGGCGACGACCGTGCCGGAATTGACGCCGATGCGCACTCTGACCTCAACGTCCAGATCGAGGTCCTCGGCCGAGTTTAGTTCCTTCACCTTATCGCGCATCGCCAACGCCGTCGCGACAGCGCGCTGTGCATGGTCCTTCTGCTCGATCGGCGCGCCGAAGACGACCATCATCGCGTCGCCGATGAATTTGTCCAGTGTCCCCTCATACTCGAATACTATCGTGGTCATCTCGCCGAAGTAGTAGTTGAGCAGCATGGCCACTTCCTTCGGATTGAGCCTTTCGGCAATGGGTGTGAAGCCGACGATGTCGCAGAAGAGGACCGATACCTCGCGATCCTGGGCTTCGATGTTCCAGTCGCTGTCAATTGCCACGGAACTCATTATCCGCGATACCACACCGGGGCTGTGGTAGCGCTCGAGCTTGGCACGGATGGCGCTCTCCTGACGCACGCGCTCGTGCAGGCGGGCGCGTTGGATGGCGACGGCGGAGTAGTTGGCGAGTGCAGTGAGGAGATCGAGATCGGCAGCATCGAAGCGGTTGTTGGCCATCAGCGAGTCAACTCCGACGACGCCGACCACCTCGCCCTCGTTCCACAGCGGCACGCACATCGCGCTGCGGATGCCGTGGAAGATGATGCTCTCGGCAGCTGAGAATCGCGGATCGACGGAAGCATCGGAAGTGAGGATGCCGACCTGCTCGTTGAAGACTTTCTCGGTGATTGTTTTGGAGATGCTGATTGCTTCCTTGCTGTCGCCTTCGCGCTGTTTTACTAATCGTGGCTTGAGCTGCTTCTCCTCTTCATCGTAAAGCATCAGGAAGCCACGCTCGACCGGAAGGTGTTCGAAGGTCAGGTCCATAACCTTGTGTAGAATCTCATCGAGGCTGTCGGCGCTGATCAGCGTGCGGGCTACTTGCGTCAGCGTGAGCAGGATGTTGCCCTTTTTCTCTTCCGTCTTCTGCCCTTCCTCCGCAACCGCTGCGACCTCATGCGAATCCGTTACAGAGCGGAATTGCTCGTCGAGCAGATTGGTCATCGGCTTGATGATCGTACCGGGCGTCTCGATCAGCGGCTTCTCCTCGATCACGAAGCCGGCTTCCTCGCCACCCTCATCCGCAACTACGCTCAGCGGAAAACGACCAAGAGTGATCTCGTCGCCGCTCTGCAACTCGACATCGGTAATGCGTTCGCTATTGACCTTGGTGCCGTTGCGGCTGCCTAGGTCGATGACCCGGCAATTCTCGCCGTCCCACACGATGCGGCAGTGCCTGCGGCTGATGCCGTAGTCGGTCAGGATAATCTGGTTGTCGGGACCGCGACCGATGTTAATTTCCGGCGCGGAAATCGGGAATTCCTCGCGCCGACCCTCGCTTTCATACCTGAGGATGTATCGCATGCGGCTATTTTAACACAGCCCGTACGAAACGCTCCTCAAATGTTGACCTCGCAGTGAAAACTGCAACCTCGACGGGTCTTTTGGGCAAGCCGTCCTCACCTGGGATCGTAACGCAACAGCGAAAAGAGAGCGATAATGCCGGCAAGCAGGTTGAATCCGGCTAAAACCAGCAACTGCCATAACGGCCACTCCCGCTCCATAGATAATCCCGTCTCCTTCCAGAGAGCTGTAGGTTTTGGGATCGCTGCGAAAGGCACCGGACGCTGTGAGAAGACTCCGGCATCGTAGTAGGAATAGTAGCCGTAGACGAGGTGTGGTGTGTCGGGATCGCTTTTATCGCGGTTGACGACGAACTGGTTGAGCTGGCGGTGGTAGGTGATGGAATTTCGATGAAGCTGCTCGAAGCCGTAAACGCCGGTGCCCGCCAACACTTCGAATGAATCACCCAGCAGGCCGTAAGGGGAGACGGCGGAGATCAGCTTGGCGGCTAAAACCTGGCGGATTTGCGAATCGATGT